>JAIROF010000032.1 GCA_031257655.1 Prevotellaceae bacterium
AGCGCTGCATTTCATTTGACCGCCTTCTCCCAAAGTGAAATCTCCCAAATGGAAAACAGCCTGCTAACAAGGCAAAATTTTGAAACCCGCTTGATATATGGCGCATATCCCGATGTGGTTTTAATGAGCAGCAACGATGAGCGGAAAGAATATTTAAAAGGCATTGTCGATGCCTATTTGCTGAAAGATATTTTGATGGTTGACGGCATAAAAAACGCCTCAAAGATGAAAGAGCTGTTGCAGCTCATTGCCTTGCAAACAGGTAGCGAGGTCGCGTATGCAGAATTGTCGCAGAAGCTTGGAATGAGTAAAAATACCGTTGAAAAATATCTTGGTCTGCTTTCAAAAACATTTGTAATTTATAGACTTGGCGCATTCAGCCGTAATTTGCGGAAAGAAGTTACCAAAGCGGGCAAGTGGTATTTCTACGATAACGGTATCCGTAATGCGCTTATAGCTGCTTATAGCTCATTGTCAATAAGACAGGATGTTGGCGCTTTGTGGGAGAATTATCTTATAAGTGAACGAATTAAAAACAACCTGAATCACAATTTGAGTAAAGATTTGTATTTTTGGCGCACGTATGACGGGCAGGAGATTGATTTGCTTGAGATTGAAGGAGACGAAATTCATGCTTTCGAGTTTAAATGGGGAGATAAGACCTCAAAAATACCTGAAGCTTTTGCCAAAAGCTACTCGCAGTCAACATATCAAATTGTAAACAGAAAAAATTATTTAGAGTTTATTTAGGCATGTGAAATTAAAGAATTAGCCCAAATTGCTGCGCTTAGCGTATTTTCCGTATCAACCCTTCGTGGTTGATGCGGAGCGCAGCACCGGAATCGTCCGAGATTGTTGCCGTGAACTGTAGCGGCGTGGCGGACAGGGAGAGGGTGTTGCGCTTACCGCTTACGAGGCAGCTGCTCGCTATGGACAAGTCGGAGAGCGACAGGGCGTAAGCGCCCTTATCCCGGTAGTGCTTCTGCTGCTTGTAAAAGACCAGCCAGAGGTATTGCCGCTGCTGCTCGCTGTACGGCCACTCAAAAAGAGGCTGCGTGGCGTCGGGCGCCAGCGCCGAGAACTGCACGTAGCCCCACCGTTCGGGCATGTGCATGTCTATCATGCCGGTTGGCGACCAGACCCAGTTGTGCTCGGGCAAGGTTTTTCCGTGTTCGTCGGTTTTCTTCACGTATTTTCCGTCAACGATGTGGGTATCCCACTCCACGCGCGAAAAGTTGAGCCGCCATACGTCGCCGTCTTTGGGCGTAGCCGCCAGGTCTTTGAACGGGATGGCCATTTCCACCGTCCAGCCTTGGTCTTCGTCGGTGGGGTCGTTCAGCGTCCCGGTTATCGCTACGGCATGCCGCAGCCCGCTGCAGTTCCACGAAATGAGAATGTGCGCATTAGACCGGTATGGCTGCGTAAGGAACAGGTCGAACATCGTGTTATGTGCGTTCACCTCAAGCTCGTAGTAGTTGTGCCCCGTATTGCCGGGGTCTATGAAGACCTCAAAATCGTTGTCGGCGTAAATAATTTGGTCGCGCTCCGTGAGGGTTGCCCATATATGCTTATCCCACAGGCGTGCGGCAATGTAGAGGCAGGTGGAGTCCCACATCATTTTTGCCCGCGTGGCGTAGTACGGATCCGGTTTGCCGTAGCCTTCAATGTCGCAGAAGCTGCTTGTCCATTCGGCCCAGCGCCATGCCGGCTCGTCCAAATTTCCGTCGATTGTCGGCGGCAGGTTGGTATGGGCTATGACGTAGCTTTGGGGAGGACTGAAAAGGGCTTCCAACCCGTCGCCCAGCTTCCGGTTGCTGTTTTGGTTGCGCTCACATCCGGTGGCAATGAGCAAAATTCCCAGCGCGGAGAGCAGATAGCTTTTCATGATAGCGAGCTATTTAGTTTGGTTTGGTTTAATTAGCATGGTTAATTTGCACCACTTTTACCGGTTCCAGCAGCCCGGATTCCTGCAGCGCGGAGGAAGCGTTCCAGTTGTTGTACAGCGGCTTTACAATTTTCGCTTCCTGAGGCAGGGATGCTTCGCCGATAAATCGGTTGGCCCAGGTGTTGACCACCTCTACCTCCAGCGTATTTTCGCCGGCTTTTAGCGCGCCGGTAGCGTCCACGCGGTATGGGTATGTCCATGCGCCGCCGCAGTACTTTCCGTTGATTTTCACCTTCGCCATTACGCCCACCTTGCCGAGGTCGATGTAGACGTTTCCGGCAGGCTTGGCGTCGAGCGTAAGCGTGTTGCGGTAGACGGCCGTCCCCGAATAGTAGCGGATGCGGGCGTCATCGCTCTGCGACCAGGATTGCAGGCGGTCGAAGGTAGCCGGCTCCGAGGGGCCGCGCCTCACGTTGTCGGATTCGAAGGTAACCGTCCAGGGGGTGCTTACTTCGGCCAGCGTTGTTAGCTTCGGGAAGTTATCGCTCAGCTCGGACGATTTGGGGGTGCCTTTTCCTGCGAAAACGATGAAGGCGCTTTCGCGAGGCTCCAGCTGCAGGGGCACCGTGGTGGAGGATTCGTTCAGCTCGAATGCCGGCAGGAGGCGTCGCCGGCCGCTAACGGGATTCCACAGCTCGGGCTGCTTTCCGGCTACGCGAAATTGCGGCGAAAGCTGTACGGTGTTGTCGCTCTGGTTGGCAATGAAGTAGATTTCGCGGCTGGGGGTTGTGCGGTGGGCGTAGGCAATGCTGCCGCTCGTTTTCACGTCGGGGGCGATGCCGAGCGCGCTCAGCGCTTCTGCTATGGTCATTCCCGACAGGATAAGGCCTTTGCCGTAGGGACGCTTCCGGGCATTTTTGTCGCCCCACATTTTGCTGGCGAGCGCCGTAAGCTCCGCGTCGGCGTTGGGGTATCCCTGGTAGCTGGGCGAGCGCTGCGGGGCTTCACCCAGCACGGTAGCGCCTTCGGCAACCAGCCGCTCTATGCCTTTCAGCACTTCGGGGCGCATGGTTTTGAAGGGCGGCAAGGCCAGCAGGCGGTACGAGATGCCGTGCGGCAGCACAATTCGCCCGTCTTTTACCGACATGGCGTTGATGATAACGTCGGCGTTGACGTAGTCGGCGTGGTATCCGTTGGGGAGCGCGGGCACGCTGACGCCGTCTTTTGCCGCGCTGGGATTCAGGCCGAATGGGCCGGTGTTTACCGGCACATCTTCGCCAATGAAGTAGGCGACGTCGGCTACCGGCAGCCCCTGCTCGAGCATAAAGCCGCAGCGCTTCAGGTAGGCGGTAAACAGGTCGATGTGCGGGAACCAGGTGTTTTTGCGGTTAAACTCCACGCCAAACCACGATTCTACGCCCGGATAGCGGTCTTCGTAAGCCTGCTGGATGTACACGTGCAGCACGCAGCTGGTCATGCCGGCGGCAAGCGCCCTGTCGCCCTCCTGCTTGAGCGAGTAGGGGTAGTGGTAGTTTCCGCTCATGCTGGTAAAGGCTTCGGCGTACACTCGCGGCTTGTTGTAGATGTGCGCGCACGAGGCGGCAATGTCGATGTAGCGGAAGTAGTCGCCGCCAGGCCAGAACTCTCCGCCCACGCGGTCGGTGTGCTTTCCGTAGAGCAGCGGCTCGGCGGGGAATCCCCAGTCGCCGTAGTTTTCTATCCACGAGTACAGCCCGTGCCGGTGAAAGATGCTGTTAAAGTGCGCTATGCTGCTGCTTATCATTTCGGACGCCAGCCGCCGCACGTCCCACAGAAAGCGCTCGGCCTGCTCGGGCGAGCCCACGAGGTAGCCGGTCAGCACGGGCAGGAAGGGCGTCGGGTCGTAGCCATAGCGCGCCCGGAGGCTGTCGATAAAGTTGTCGGTAAAGTCCTGGCCGCCTTTTTCCCAGCTGTCCATGACCACGACGCGGAACGTTTTGCGGTCTTTGGCGGGGATGCGGCGCAGCACTTCGCCGATAAAGCTGTCGAAGTGGTGCCGGATAAAGGCGGGGTTGAGCTTATCCATTTCGTATCCATCGCCTTCGGGCGACACCGGAGCGACCAGAACGCCGTTGGGCAGCATTCCCATGCGCAGCACGAGCCACGTTCCGCCGGGGGCGTCCCATACGAGCGTTCCGTCGGGCTGCACCTTGTCGGTGACGTCGACAACGGTTGCGGGGGGGATGGCCGTTTCGCTGTCGTTGGCCGCGGGAACGTCGAGCATCGACGTCCATTTGTACTCCGTCCACGGCGGGTTGGCTCCCTGGTACAGGTAGGCGAGCGTCTTTTCGGGGTACTTGTCGAGCATGGCCGTGGGCGACAGCGCAATTTTGCCGATGGCGACGTTGCTTCCGGTCCTGAAGACGATGCGGTATTCGTCCGAGGAGACCTTCTCAAATCCTGCAACGATAGGGGTAAAGGGCGTAAAGCCGATGAACGGGCTAACGGACGAACGGAGCGGACAGGTGGCAACGGGAACGAACGCGCCGTTTACCTTTGCCTGCAGCTCGCCCGTGCCGCTACAGGCGCCGGCGGGGTAGATCACCAGCGAGCGGGCGGCATACGCTTTGGGCAGCTTGACCGTTATGGAGGCCTCTTCTCCCTCCGGCGCGACGTATTTTGCGCGGCGGGGCGATGTGGGCAGCGTGTCGAGCGACGGGCTGCTTACCGGGGTGTTTTGCGGCGAGCGCATGTTGCTTGTCGTCACTTTTGCGCCGGGCACGTCGAGCAGGTTCAGCCGGTAGTCGTCCGGCACGGGGATGGCCAGCGTTTTGACGTCCTGGAACTCGTCGCAGCGGCCTTCGAGGTTGACGTACTCGCCGCTCCACGCCTTGTAGTGCGACAGGCGCGACGGCGCGGGCAGCTTAACGCTCACCTTTCCTCCTCCTGCCACCAGCGTTTCGGTGGAGGCGAGATGGCGCATCGACTGTTCGGCTTTGATCCACGGCCCGCCGGACTGGCTCCAGCCCGGACAGTTGAACATGCCGATTTCTATGCCCAGCTCGCCGGCGGTTTTCATCGCGGCGTGCAGCACCTCCCACCATTCGTCGGAAAGCAGCTTCGTTTGGCCGTAGGCGGTGGGCTGATCGCCAATGTTGCCGATGAACGCGGAGTTGACGCCCGCCTTTTTCATCGCCTGCAAATCTTTTACAACGCCTTCCTTTGAGATGTTGTCGTTGATCCAGTACCAGTATACGCCGGTGGTCATGCTTTCGGGCGGCGATGCAAAGCCGGACGCCAGCTCATCCTTGCATCCGCAAAGCGACAGCGCGGCGACGGCTGCCGGGAGGAGTACGTGTGCGCGTATTCTTTTCATTTTAAAAAATTGTTTTGTTATGGTTATTGCTGCTTATTATTTTATTATTTATATTATTCATAGCTCACCGTAAAGCGGTGTTTTCCGGAGCCTACCTTGTAGGTTTTGCCATCGAAAGGCGTTACCACCGTTGCCTGGGTGTTTGCGGGGACGCTCACGTCCAGCGTAAAGGTCTTGTCCTTGTTTGTCCACGAGGTTTCGATGTTTCCAACAATGGCGTGGTAGCTACCCTTTGCCCACTCCAGGGCGGTACCCGGCTGGGGCTTTATGAAGAAGTGTCGGTATCCGGGCTGCGATTCGTCGGGGCGGATGCCGAGGATATGGCTGTACATCCATTCGCCCACGGCGCCGATTGCCACGTGGTTGAAGGAGTTCATGCCGGCGTCCTGAAAGCCTCGTCCGGCAACATAGCCGTCCCAGCGCTCCCAGATGGTGGTGGCGCCCTGGTCGATGGAGTAAAACCACGAGGGGAAGCGGCGGCTTAGCAGCAGCCGGTAGGCAATATCGTCGTAGCCGTATGCGCTCAGCTGCTTCATCATCCAGATGGTGGAGTGGATGCCGGTGGAGATGCGGTAGTCGTAAGCTTTGATGGCCTCTACCATGTTGGCCGCCGCCTTAGCGCGCAGCGCTTCGGGCAGCAGCTCGAGCTCCAGCGCCAGGGCATAGCCGGCCTGGGTATTGCCCTCAATAATCCCGTCGGCGGACACAAATTTTTCGTTGAATACCTTTTTGATGGCGGCCGCCAGCGCGCTGTACTTCCTGTAATCCTCCGCTTTGCCAAGTATTTTTGCGGTTTTGGCGACTATCGAGGTGGAGTAAAAGAAGTATCCGGTGGCAAACACATCGTCGGGGACGGCGCCGCCTGTTTTCGGGTAGCCGTCCGAGTGGATGGTGTTTCCGTTCAGCCAGTCGCCGTAGCTGTTTGCCCTGAAGTTTCGCCATACCAGATCGGGGTTGTGGCGGTGGTTAAAGTCAACGAACTTTTTCGTCGCCTCGTACTGCTTCGAGAGAATTTCCGTATCGTTGTAGTTTTGGTATACCCTCCAGGGGATAATCACTCCGGCGTCGGCCCAGCCCGGCGCGTTGAAAATCTGCCGCCACTTGTCGTCGTGCGGCGCAATGTCTGGAAATCGTCCGTCCTCCAGCTGAGCATCGCGGATATCCCTCACCCACTTGGTGTAGAATCCGGCCATGTCGAGATTGTAGATGGCGGTTTGCGAAAATATCTGGGCGTCGGCCATCCATCCTTCGCGCTCGTCGCGCTGCGGGCAGTCGGTGGGAATGGAGATGAGGTTTCCCCACTGCGTCCAGCGGATGTTCTCCCACAGCTTATTGACGTCCTCGTTTGAGGTGCTGAACGTTCCGGTTTCCGGCGACGAGGAGGCAACCACTTTGCCGCGTATAGTCGCCAGCTGCGGCGACTGCGTCAAGCCGCTCACCTCCACGTAGCGGAACCCGTGGTAGGTAAACTTCGGCTCGTAGCCTATGCTTTGCTCGCCGCCGGGGATGTATACGTCCTCCGGCTTGGCGCCCCGCATGTTGTCCAGGTAGAGCGTTCCGTCGCTGTTGAGCATTTCGCTGTAGCGCAGCGTTACGGGCTGCCTGGGGTTGTACGGGAGGGTGATGCTGCACCAGCCCACCATATTTTGCCCCAGGTCGAAAATATACTTGTCGGCGCCTATTTTTCTTAGCGACACGGCTTCGAGCTCTTTGATAATGGCAATCGGCTCGTTCATTTGGGCGCAGAGGTTTGCCTTTTCGTTCGGGTAGGCGGTTGCCGCAATCCACTTGGAGGCGTCGTATCCGGGTTTATCCCACCCTTTTTGCTCGTTTTTGGCTTCGTAGACTTCGCCTTTGAAGTAGGAGGCTTCGGTAATTGGCCCCTGCGCCAGGTACTTCCACGAGCCGTCGGTGGCAATGATTTCGGAGGCGCCGTCTTCGTAGTATAGCATGAGCTGCCCAAAAAATTTACGGAAAAAGCCATAGCCACCTCTCCAGGGGTGCGACCACCGCGCGCCGGCATACCATCCGTCGGCTAAGGTGGCGCCCAGGACGTTGGCTCCCGGTTGGAGCAGCCGGCTCACCTCGTAGGCCTGATACTGTAGATGGCTGTCGTAGTCCGTAAATTCGGGGGCAAAGACCTGTTTGCCCACTTTCTGCCCGTTGATGTACGCCTCGTATATTCCCAGCGCGGAGGCGTAGTAGAAGGCGCGCCTGATTTTTCGGCTCACGCTGATTTCCTTGCGCAGCAGCGGCGAAGGGGGGATGTTGGTAAAGTAGCCAAAGCGGTCTGTTGGGCGGAGGTAGCCGTCTGTAAGCAGGCTGGGCTCCCATTTCCAGCTCGCAACTAAGTAGTCGGAGGCTTGCACCGCCCTGTTGAGGGCGATGTTCTTCCCCCCGCTCAGCACTTCGATTTCGGCCAGCCCGTATCCGAATTTTCCCTCTCCCGCATCGGGCAGCTTGGCAACGCTGAGGCGAATGTAGCGGCCTTTGGCGGCGGGGAATTTTTTTTCGTAGGGCGTCAAATTTTGGGTGGTAACGTCACTTCCCGATTCGCTTACCAAAATTTTGGGGTTGGCGAATTTGCCGTTAGAGGCGGTTTCGATGCTAAAGCGCAGGGGAAACAGCGCTTCGTTGTCCAACAGCGGGTGGAGCCTTACCGCGTCGAACGCTTGCTCTGCGCCCAGGTCTACAACGATCCACTTGCTGTTGTCGGGTTTGGCGCTGAGCTCGGAGCGGTAGCCGGTGTAGATGTAGTACACCTCTTCGGGAGCAACGGGCGTTTCCTTAGCGCCAATCCACTGCGCCGTCCAGTCTTTTGGGGAGAAGGCGCCGGTCAGAAAGTGCGCCGTGCGGCTCCACTCCGAAGGCGTTTCGGTTTCGTCCCAAACGCGAACTTTCCAGAAGTACAGCGTAAAGGGCTTCAGCGGTTTTCCCTGATAGGCAATTTGGTTGGTCTGCACGCTGCTCTTTTTTCTGCTGTCCCAGGCGTCGGCCTTGTTCTGCGCTAAGGCTACGGAATCGGTAGAGACAAGGATTTGGTACGCTTTTTGCTTCTTGTTTTTAGCCTCCGATACCAGCTCCCAGCTTAGCCTTGGGTGCTGAGCATCAATTCCTAACGGGTTATTCAAATATTCGCACCGTAAGTTGGCTACCGCTACGGTATGCTGCGTTTTTCCGCTTATGGCCATAGCCAACAGCGAGAGTAAGATCAAGCATGCTTTTCTCATATTGTTGAGAGCTAATTTGTTAATTAAAAAAAATAGGGTTACATAGCAACACCGCATAGCGGGGTGTAATCGGGGCAAAGGTAAGCCATTTAAAAGCTAAAAGGGCTGAGAAAAATGATTTTTATACTGTGATTTTTGATTTTTTTGTCCACGAATTACACGATTTTTTTGTCCACGAGTTACACGAATTACACGAATTGCAGGATTTGCACGAATTACGGTAGCGTCCATGATTGATTGTATACCAATCAATCATGGACGCCACCATTTTTTTTGTATTCAGCTGCTCACCTTACAATCCTCACCGGCCCCAGGAGTCCCGATTCGCGCAAGTCCATTGTTATCCACGGGTCGAGCTTGTAGGTTGTAGCGCGCTCGCTTTCGGGCAGCATGGTATCGCCGATAAGCCGGTTTACCCAGTTGTTGACCACCTCAACTTCGACCGTATTTTCGCCCACCTTCACCGCGCTGGTGATGTCCACGAGGTAGGGGTAGGTCCAGGCGCCGCCGGCGTACTGCCCGTTGATTTTGACCTTTGCCATGTTGCAGGCTTTGCCGAGGTCGATGCGGAGCGCGCCGGAGGGTTTGGCGGCGAGCGTAAACGTGTTGCTGTAGACGGCCGTGCCGGAGTAGTATCGGATGCGGTTGTCGTCGCTTTGCGACCAGGATTTGAGCTGGTCGAACACGACCGGCTCGGAGGGGCCGCGCTTGACGTTATCCGCCTCGAAGGTTACCGTCCAGGGGGTGTTGATTTGGGCAACCGGCTCCGGCGCGGGGAAGTTTGCCGCTACGCCGGACGCCTGCGGCTCGCCCTTTCCGGCGAATACGACAAACATGCTTTCGTAGGGCTGGAGCTGTAGCGGCACGATGGTCGACGCCTCCTTCTGCTCGAAGGCGGGCAGCAGGCGGCGTTCGCCGCTGGTGGGGCTCCAGCATTCGGGCTGTTTTCCCGCCACGCGAAACTCCGGCGCCAGCTGCACCGGATTTTCGCTGCGGTTGGCAATGAAGTAGATTTCGCGGTCGGGGGTGGTGCGGTGGGCGTAGAGGATGTTTTTGTCGTCGAGCTGCACGTCGGGGGCGATGCCGATTGCTTTGAGGGCTTCCTCGATGGTCATTCCCGACAGGATTTTCCCTTTTCCGTAGGCGCGCTGCCTGGCGCTTCGGTCGCCCCACATTTTGTCGGCGAGGGCGGTCAGCTCGCGGTCGGCGTCGGGGTAGCCCTGGAGGCTGGGCGAGCGCTTAGGCGCTTCGCCCAGCACCGTTGCGCCGTCGGCTACAAGCCGTTCTACGCTCTTCAGCACTTCGGGGCGCATGGTCTCAAAGGGCGGCAGCGCTAAGAGGCTGTACGAAATGCCGTGCGGCAGCACAACTCGTCCGTCCTTTACCGACATGGTGTTTGCCATCACCTCGGCGTTGACGTAGTCGGCGTGGTAGCCCTGCGGCAGCACGGGAAGGGCTATGCCGTCCTTTGCCGCGTTGGGGTTCAGCCCAAAGGGGCCGCTGTTGACCGGCACGTCTTCGCCGATGAAGTAGGCCACGTCGGATACCGGCAGCCCCTGTTCGAGCATCACGCCGCACCGCTTCAGGTAGGTGGTAAACAAATCGAGCTGGCTAAACCAGGTGTTTTTGCGGTTGAACTCCACGCCAAACCAGGCGGCTATGCCGGGATTTATGTCCTCCGAGGGCTGCTCGATGTACACGTGCAGGATGCAGCTGGTGAGGCCGGCGGCAAAGGCGGCGTCGCCGTCGCGCTTCAGCGAGTAGGGGTGCGATACGTAGCTGCTTCCGCTGGTGAACGATTCGGCGTATACGCGGGGCTTGTTGTAGATGTGGGCGCACGAGGCGGCAATGTCGATGTAGCGCATGTCGCCGCCCGTCCAAAATTCGCCGCCAACGCGGTCGGTATTTTTGCCGTAGAGCAGAAATTCGCCGGGGAATCCCCAGTCGCCGTAGTTTTCTATCCACGTTTCGATGCCGTGCCGGTGCGATATGGCGTTGAACCTGGGCAAAAGGAGGTTGCCGGCCATTTCGGCGGCGAGGCGCCTCACGTCCCAGAGGAATCGCTCCGACTGCTCGGGCGAGCCGACAACGTGCCCCGTCAGCACGGGCAGGAAGGGCGTGGGGTCGTAGCCGTAGCGCCCCCGGAGGCTGTCGATGAAGCCGTCGGTAAACGTCTGCGCGCCCTTCTCCCAGCTGTCCATGACCGTCACCCTGAACGTTTTGCGGTCGTTGGCGGGGATGCGCCGCAGCACTTCGCCCAGAAAATGGTCAAAGTGGTGCTGTATGTACGCTGGGTTTAGCTTGTCCATTTCCCAGCCTTTTCCTTCGGGCGCCGCCGGCGATACGAACACTTCGTTGGGCACCATTCCCATGCGCATCACGAGCCAGCGGCCTTCGGGGGCGTCCCACGCGAGCGTGCCGTCGGGCTGCATCTTGTCCGTGAGGTCTATCACCCCTGCCGCAGCGATGGCGGTTTCGTGGTCGCTGCCTGCGGGGACGCGCTGCGCCGCCGTCCACTTATACTCCGTGTAGGGTGGATTGCCGCCCTGGTACATGCGCGCCAGCGATTTTTCGGGATGCTTGTCGAGCGCCACGGTCGGCGAAAGCGCTATCGTGCCGATGGCGGCGCTGCGCTCGGTGTTGCGGAAAACGATGCGGTATTCGTCCGAGGTAACCTTGCTGAATCCGACGACCGTGGGCGCAAACGGGGTGTAGCCAACCGAAGGGATGGGAAATACCCTGTAGAGGGGATAGGAGGCAACGGTAACGAAGCGTCCGTTTACCTTTGCCTGCAGCTCGCCTTCGCCGCGGCAGTGGCTTGCGGAGTAGATGCTGAGCGAGCGGGCGTCTTTGGGGTGGGGCAGCCGCAGCGTAACCGAGGCTTCCTCGCCCTGCGGCACGACGTATTTGACGGACAGGGGCGAGCTGCTTGGCACGCCGGCTGCGGGGCGGTCGAGCTCGGCGCCTTTTGCGGGGCGCATGTTGGCTGTCGTCACCCGCGCGCCCGGCTCGTCGAAGAGGTTGTGCCGGTAGCCGTCGGGCAGGGGGGCCGCCAGCGTCCGCACGTCCTGAAAGTGTGGCGAGGGTTTGCCTTCGTTGTCGACGAACTCGCTGCTCCAGTCCTTGTACTGCGTAGGCTGCTGCGGCACGGGCAGCCGGACGGTTACCTTGCCGCCGCCCTGCACCGGCGTTTCGGAGGCAACCAGGTGGCGCATCGACTGCCCGGCCTCAATCCACGCCCCCCCCGAATGGCTCCACCCCGGGCAGTTGAACAGGCCGATTTCTATGCCCAGCTCGCCGGCGGTTTTCATCGCGGTGTGCAGCACCTCCCACCACTCGTCGCTAAACAGCTTTACCGAGCCGTAGGGAACGCCTTCGCCGCCAATATTCCCGATAAACGCGGCGTTGATGCCGGCCTGCTTCATGGCGTGCAGGTCTTTGACGACGCCTTCTTTCGAGATGTTGTCGGACATCCAGTACCAGTAAACGCCGGTGGGCACGGATTTGGGCGGCGTTACAAAATCTTGCGCCAGCTGGTCGTCGGCGCATCCCCACAGCAGCGGCGACGCGGCTACCGCGATGGCTGCTCCAAAAAAGATACTTTTCATACAGTGCTTTTTGATAGTTGTGATTTGCTTGCTATTCAGCTGCCTGTTTACTGCTTAGCTGAATCGTGCAGCGGAATTTTTGTGCGAAGATAGCAATAAAACATCTTTGTTCGACGTAATTTTCGTGTTTTGTGAATAATAAGTATATAACTTTACGCAAAATTCTTTTAAGGCAACGGGAAGTGAATTGTGAATTGAGAATTGTGAATTGAGAATTGAGAATGTTATCGCATCGTTTTCCATCCTGCCGAATTGCAAATTCGGCAGGACGAAGATTATGGCTATTGGGGCTTCGCCCCGAAAGGTGTGTGGGGTGCGCTAATTCGTAGGGCGTTGCCATACGCTAATGCTGGGCGGGCTTTCAGCCCTATAAATCGCAGAATTTTGGGCTAATTCTTTTTTGAGGTATATGAGATTACATAGCCAATCTCCTACCATTTCTCCCGTATAGCGGTGGTATGGTAGGAGATTGGCTACGCCGAGCGGCGGGGGGGGGAAACACCTTATTTACTCACTCGTGCTTATTTTTGGTGTTCGTGAGCTCGCTACGCTCGGTTTCCACCTAATTTTAATAACAAAACAACCTCAGTAGCAGGGAGATATAGTAGAAATAACAACCTCATTAACCTCATTAATGTAAACGATTTATAATCAGCATAATACTTGCCGTCTCGTGCAATTTATGACATTACCGTTTTTTTGTTGCCATAATGCCGTATCTCTTTAATGACTTCGCAAAGATACGAAAAATAGCTGGTTAGTGGTTAACGGTTAGCGGTTAGCGGTTAGGAGGTGTCAATAAATAAATATTGCATTTCCGGATTACCTTGCTTCGTACCTCGCAACTCCTTATAATGATGGTCGCCGTAAATGGTCGTCGCGTGCGGCGACCATCTGCGGCGACCATTTACAATGAAATAAATTATTGATATATTTATTGTTTGACAGCCCCATAATAAATTGGAGGCTAAAAAAACAAATTGCCGCCAATTCGCACAGGGCTGACGCATTTAAATTTACAACATCCTGATTATAAGTAGTTTGATATTGTTACTTTTCGCAAAGTTAATTTGTATAATTATTTGATTGTAAATTAGATGCGCTATTTTAATGCGTTAGCCCTGACGGGTATATTTGTTATTTGCTTTTTATGGCAACAATAGCTATCTTTGCGACATTGAAATGAATACTATGACAAATGATTTTGATAAAGACAAATTGTCGGCATATTGGGTAGAAAGTTCCGATAATGGTGATGTCATAAGATGTCATAAATTGTATGATATAGCAAGCATTGCCCTGATTACAAATCATTTACATTAATGAGGTTAATGAGGTTGTTATTTCTATTATATCGCTCTGCTACTGAGGTTGTTTTGTTATTAAAATTAGGTACAAATTAGGTTTTTCACTTCCTACAATTTATGACACTACC
>JAIROF010000026.1 GCA_031257655.1 Prevotellaceae bacterium
GCAAAATAATGTCGGGAGCACAATAATGTCGATGTCTTATGTATGATAATCAGATTATTGTATTATTTAATGCCAAAAATCGCGACAGTCCAGTCTGTGCCAAGTCAGGAGTTCTGAAATTACTATGGATTTTGTCCGTAGGACATTCCTAAAAATGTTCGCGAACTCGCTTCGCTCAGCTCAGCTCAGCTCAGGCAGGTTATGCTGTACGCGGGTATATTTTGTGCATTGGCTACGCCGAGCTCCGCTTCGCGCCGGTTCCCCGTAGGGGAACAATATCAATAGAAAAATGTGCATCGCTCTTTCCAATTGGCTACGCCGAGCTCCGCTTCGCTCCGGTTCCCCGTAGGGGAACAATGAATATAAAGCATTCGTGAATTCACGCGCTCGGCTGATATTAATCCCCTACGGGGAATAGGGAAAAAGGGATGCCCTTTTTCTATTGTTCACTTTGTGTTTTTTACAAAGGTGTTCACGAGCTCGCTACGCTCGGTTGATATTGCTCCCCTACGGGAAACCGAAGCGGAGCTCGGCGTAGCCAACCGCAGCCAATCTACAACAGCTATCTGCGCATTGAATTTTCAGCGCTACGATAGCGCAATTTATAGCCGAGCATAGTATACATGAGGGCGCTCGCACATCCGCAGGTCGCAGACCTGCGGGGACAACGCCGCCGCTCATTTTGCCGTCCGGATTTTGGCCTTCGCCTTTTTCCCCAGCTCAAATACTTTTGCGCCTTTTGCGTCGAGCAGCGCCGGCAGATGCCGCACCGGCACGTGCACCGTCCACAGGCTGTCCACCTGCGCGCCAACGGCGACCCCCAGCTCGGAGAAGTCGGCGGGCTGCGCGCCTTTGCCCACGCTCAGGAAGCCGCTTACGCAGTAGCTGCTGTCCCGCCCCTGCCTGCGCAGGCGGTAGCGCCGCACCAGCTCGGGCGACGGCGTAAACTCCGGCGCACAGCAGCCTTCCCGCTGCAAATCCTGCAGCAGCCTTTCGGTGCCGGGCGGCTGCTGCCGGCGCGCCGACAGGCGCGTGGCGCAGAATGCGGCGGCAAAAAGAAAGGCGGAAAAAAGAAAGGCGACAAGTAAAATCGGCTTACGTATCATGGCTCAAGCGTGTTTTTTTGGTATGGAATGGCGCAAGCGCGTTTTTGGGCGTTATGGGAATGGCGCAAGCGCGTTTTTTGGCGTTATAGGGCAGCGGCGCACCCTACTTTTTCCGCTCGGCAACGATGTCGGCAAGGTTGAGGAGCGCCGACCGGGCGTCCGACGCGGGGAAGCTCTCGAGCGCGCGCTTGGCGTTGGCGCAGTACTCGCGCGTCACGCTTTCGGTATGCTCCAGCCCCCCGTGGGCGGCCACAAAGTTTACCACCTGCCTCACGTTCCGGCTGTGGATGCTTGCGGTGGCCACCAGCGAAAGGATTTTTTGCTGCTCGCTCTTGCCCACCCTGTTCAGCGCAAAAATCAGCGGCAGGGTGATTTTTTTTTCGCGGATGTCGTTCCCGCAGACCTTTCCGGTGATGCTGCTGCTGTGGAAGTCGAGCACGTCGTCGCGCAGCTGAAAGGCAACGCCCAGCAGCTCTCCGTAGCGACCCATGGCGTGCAGGCGCTCTCCGGTGGCGCCGGCAGAGTGGGCGCCAATCAGGGTGCAGCTCTGGATGAGCGTCGCCGTTTTTTTGCGGATGATGTCGAAGTAGATATCCTCCGACCACTCCAGCATGCGGGCGCGCTCCAGCTGCTGCAGCTCGCCTTCGCTCAGGTAGCGGATGGTGCTGGCGGCAATGTTGAGGAAGTCGACGCTCTGGTGTTCGAGCGCGACCAGCACGCCGCGCGAAAGCAAAAAATCGCCCGCCAGAACCGCCTTTTGGGAGCTCCACAGCGCTTTTATCGACAAGCTGTTGCGCCGCTCGTCGGCGTCGTCCACCACGTCGTCGTGCATGAGCGTTGCCGTGTGCAGCAGCTCCATCATGGCCGCGCCGGCGTAGGTCTTTTGGCAAATGCTGCCCGTCAGCTTGGCCGACAAAAATACGAGCAGCGGCCGAAGCTCCTTCCCGCGGCTCCGGTAGATATGGTTCGTTATGGACGAAAGCAACGGCACGGGCGACTGCAGCTGCTGCCGGAAAAACGGCTCAAACTGCTTCAGCTCATCGCGCACCGTATCCTGTATATCTGCTATTTTCATGGATGTTTAGTCTAACTCTGAGGGGCATAAAGATACGCAAAGTTTTGCGAAAACCATGCTTTTTGCGTACTTTTGCAGCCTGCCTTGTACAACAGGAGGTTGATTATGAAAGCCCTTTTTACGTGTTTTTTGCCCTGTTTTTTGCCCTGTCTTCTTGCTGCTCTTGCTGTTCCTGCGGCGGCGCTGCCCCAAAATCGGCCTTCGCTGGCCGCCATAGCGGTCAACGAAAACGGCGATACCATACCGCACGTCCGCCTGCAGCCCGTGTACTGCTTTGCCAGACCCAGGTTCAAAAGCGCCCGGCAGGAGCGCAAGTACTACCGGGAGCACGCCCGCATGGTGTACAACATGAAGAAGGTGTACCCCTACGCGCAGCTGGCAAAGCAAAAGCTGGCCGAAATGGACGCGGAGTTTGTCCGCTTAACGGACGACAAAGCAAAAAAAGCCTACGTCAAGCAGATGGAAAAGGAGCTGTTTCGCGAGTTTGAGCAGCCCCTCCGAAAGCTCACCATTTCGCAGGGGCGAATGCTCATAAAGCTCATCGACAGGGAAACCGGGCGCACCGGGTACCAAATCGTGAAAGAGCTCAGGGGGGGATTTTCGGCGTTCTTTTGGCAGTCCGTAGCCATCATTTTCGACTCCAGCCTCAAAACGCAGTTCGACCCCGATGGGCAAGACCAGCTCCTCAACCAGCTCCTTTTCCTGTACGAAAACGGGCAGCTGTAAGGCTGTCCAACAAGTGAAAATTCTAACGTTTGATGCTCATGATAAATGTAGCGGTAGTTTTCGGCGGTGATTCGTCGGAGTTTGTAGTGTCCGAGCAGAGCGCGGCGAACGTGCTCGGCTGGGTGGACGCAGAAAAGTACAGGCCATACCCTGTAGAAATACGCCACGGCCGCTGGCGCGTGCTGCGCGAGGGAAAGCCCGACGCGCCGATAGACCGAAACGACTTCAGCGCCCGGATAGACGGCGCCCGCGTCCGGTTTGACGTGGCGCTCATCGTAATCCACGGCGCGCCGGGCGAAAACGGCGTGCTGCAATCCTACTTCGACCTCACCGGCGTACCCTACTCCACCTGCAGCGCGTTTACCTCCATGCTCACCTTCAACAAGGCGGCCTGCAAAGCCTTTCTGGCCGACGCCGGAGTGCCCATGGCCAAGGCCATCCTCATCCGCAGGGGCGACGCCCCGAACGCCGGAGACGTGGTGAAAAAGCTGGGGCTGCCGATTTTTGTAAAGCCCAACAGCGGAGGCAGCAGCTTTGGCGTCACAAAGGTAAAGTCGGAGGCGGCGCTGCACAGCGCCATCGATGAGGCGTTTAAGGAGGACGGCGAGGTCATTGCCGAAGAGTTTATCGACGGCGTGGAGGTTACCTGCGGGATGATGACGCTAAGCGGCGTGGAGACGGTGCTCCCCGTTACGGAGGTGGTGAGCAAAAACGAATTTTTTGATTTCGGCGCAAAGTACAAGGGGCAGTCGGAGGAGATAACGCCCGCGCGCCTAAGCCCCGAAACAACAGCGCTGGTACAGCGCACAACAGCGCAAATATACAGGCGGCTGGGGTGTAGCGGCATTATCCGGGCCGACTACATTTTGCGCAACAACACGCCCTACTTCTTAGAGGTAAACACCGTGCCGGGCATGACGACCGCCAGCTTCATCCCGCAGCAGGTGCGCGCGGCAGGGCTTAACATGGCGCAGGTAGTGAGCCGGGTCATAGAGGATGCGCTTGCGCGAAAAAAAGGGTAATGTCATAAATTGTAGGGAGCGAAAAACCTAATTTACTCACTCGTGCTTATTTTTGGTGTTCGTGAGCTCGCTGCGCTCGGTTACACCTAATTTTAACAACAAAACAACCTCAGTAGCCGAGAGATATAGTAGAAATAACAACCTCGTTAATGTAAATAGTTTATAATCAGAATGATGCTTACCGTCTCGTGCAATTTATGACATTACCCATTTTTTTATGGCAGCATAAAAAGCGGTAGTGTCCATGATCCATTGATATGAACTTTAATTGGCAAATGATCAAACAGGTATCAATTTTGCCAAAATATTGCAAACGCTTGACAATCAACAAAATGTGTTTTTGTGTTAATAGAATAAGGACATCATCCAAAAAAAGAATTAGCCAAATTTTCGCAGATTTTGCTTGCGCCCAAAGAACCTCATTTACTCACTCGTGCTTATTTTTGGTGTTCGTGAGCTC
>JAIROF010000045.1 GCA_031257655.1 Prevotellaceae bacterium
TAGTTTTTAGTTTTTAGTTTTTAGTTTTTAGTTTTTAGTTTTTAGTTTTTAGTTTTTAGTTTTTAGTTTTTAGTTTTTAGTTTTTAGTTTTTAGTTTTTAGTTTTTAGTTTTTAGTTTATGGGCGGGTGGGTCGCCATTTTCGTAGGGCGTTGCCCTACGAAAATGCTGTCGGGCCTTCAGCCCTATTCCTCCTGCCGAATTTGCAATTCGGCAGGACATACGGCGACTTTCCGGCGCCGGCAACTTTTAGTTTTTAGTTTTTAGTTTTTAAAGCCGTTGATAAATATTTTTCTCTTTAAATTCATGAAGCCACTACTACTACTGTTAACCAGCGTCCTGATGTTCGGCGTAGCGCTACGCGCTCAGGAAGCGTCGCCCAAGGCGGTCAAAAAGATAGCCGTGCTGGAGCCAACGGCCACAAGCGGCAGCGTTACCACCATGCAAAAGGAAATCATCCGCGGAGCGCTGGAGGAAGCCATCACCAACATGCCTGGCTACGAAGCCTTTACGCGCACGAACATCGACGCTATCGTAAGCGAAATCAACTTTCAGCAAAGCGGCATGGTTGACGACGACCAGCGCAAGCGCATAGGGGTGATGAGCGGCGCCGAATACATTTGCCTCTCTACGCTCACCGTGGAGAACGACGAATTTTACATCGCGTGCTCGCTGATAGAGGTTGAGAGCGGACGCATAAGCCACACGGCCAACGAGCTGATGCCGGTCACGCCGCGCTCGGCCGTGCTGGAGGGATGCCGGAAGCTCACGCAAAAGCTCATCGGCAGCGCTAAGCCCGCCCCCGTTGTGCGCGACAACCTGCCCGAGCTGGTGCAAATAACCGGCGGCATTTTTACGATGGGGTGCCAAAAATCCGAGTGCGAAAGCGACGAAAAGCCGGCGCACCGCGTGTCGCTCGACGGCTTCAGGCTGAGCAAAACGGAGGTGACCAACGGGCACTACATCACGTTTCTGAACGACCGCAACATCCGCGCCAACGGCCAGTACAGCGGCAACAAGCTGCTCGAATGGACGCTTCCGGAGGCGCAGGTGGAGTACGTTGACGGAATGTGGCGCGTGAAACCCGGCTACGAAAGCTACCCCATGGTGCACGTAACGTGGTACGGCGCCTACGAATACTGCAGCTGGGCCGGCGGACGGCTGCCTACCGAAGCGGAGTGGGAGTACGCAGCGCGGGGCGGCAGCAAGGGTGGCAACACGCGGTACGCCGGCAGCAACGCGGGCGACGAAGTGATGTGGTTTGCCGAAAACAGCGGCATGCGCACCCACGTGGTGGGGGCAAAGCGCCCCAACGAGCTCAACCTGTACGATATGTGCGGCAACGTGCGGGAGTGGTGCGCCGACTGGTGGGCGCCGGCATACCCCGGAGAAGAGCAAAACAACCCTACCGGCGCGCGCTCCGGCGCGTTTCGCGTGCTGCGAGGCGGCGGCTGGAACTACGATGCGCAGTCGTGCCGGGTAACCTTTAGAGACTACTACGCGCCAAGCGGCAGCGGAAACAACTTTGGCTTCCGCCTGTGGATGCCGGCGCAGTAAAAGCGCTTTTTTATCACGCCTGAGTTAAGCATAATGTGAAATCCGAAATTTGAATTTTGAAACCCGAATGCCATGTCGAAGTTTATACCCTACGCCAAAATGCTCTCCACCGTCCTTGCGCTCCACCTTGCGCCGGCGTTTGCCGATGCTCAGGAGTTCCTGCGGCAGGATATTTTTCCTGACTTTCAGCAATCCATGCGCTACCCTGCCATGACGCCCGACGGCCAACACCTGATTTTTTTGGCAAGCAGCGAAACGTCTACTGCGGCCTACCAGTCGCACCTCAACGAAGGAGCCTGGACAGCTCCCGAGCCGTTTGACTTTATCAACGACCTGATGGCCGAAACGGGAAGCGAAGTGGGCGGCTTTTCGTTCAACCACGACGGAACAGTGCTCTACTTCCACGCAAAGCTGCGGACGGAGTTCTTCGATATCTTCTACTCCAAAAAGGTGCGCGGGCAGTGGGGCAGGCCGCAGCGCGTAGGGAAACCCATTTCGGCAGAGGCCGACCTGTTCTCCCCCTCCATTTCGTCGGACAACAAAACGCTCTTCGTGCTGCGGGCAAAACCCAGCAGCAAAAAAAATGCCGACCCCTGCAAAGAGCTGCTGCTATTCGAGAAAAATAAGGAGGATAAGTGGGTAGGCCCCAAGTATCTCCCGCAGGAGTTCAACTTAGGATGCCAGGAAACGCCCTTCTTCTGCGCCGACAACAACATCCTCCTCTTTGCCTCGCGGCGGGAAGCCAAGAACAGCCTCGGCCAGGAAATAACAGACGGCGAAAGCTACGCCATCTTCCACGCCCGGCGAATAGACGAGGACAACTGGTTCTACCCGGTTTACGTGGACGCGCTCAAATCGGAGCTCGACGTGCTATCGCCGGCCCTGAGCAGCACAGGCGACTACTTTTTGGTCAGCGTGAAGCCGAAAAAGAAAAAGCAGCTGCAAAAAATATACGCCGCCACCCTGCCCGACGATAAAAAACCGGCCAAAACGTTCGTGCTTTCGGGGCGCGTAACCGACCTGTACACCAGCCAGCCCATCGAAACAGAAGTCGTGGTGCAGGACGCCGTTACATCGCTCACCAAAGGCGTATTCCCAACAACAGACAACGGGCAATTCTCCATCATCCTCACGCAAGGAGCCTTCTACAAGGCCGACGTCTCCAAAAAAGGCTACTCACACACCTACTACTACAAAGACCTGTACGCCATTGCCGCCGGCGACAGCACGAAGGAGGCCATCACGGCAAAGCTGTTCAACCAGGCAACGCTGGAAATCAACGTGTACGACAGCGAGCTGTTCTACCCCCTGCAACCCAACATCCTGATAGTAGATTCGTTTACCAACCAGCCGGTAAAGCAGCACAACATCGTCAACGTCTCAAAAGGAAAGTACGAGTGCAACCTGCCCCTGGGACGCACGTACAAAATCCGCGTGGAGTGCGCCAACTTTGAAACGCAGGAAGCCTACTTCGACCTGAAAACCGACGTTGTGTACAGCCGCTTTGAAAAGAGCCTGGAGCTGGGTGCAGCCCGCCGCATACTTGTGCTGAACGTGAAAAACAAGAAGGGCGAAAGCATTTTGCCGGTGATGGTGGAGGTGCGCAACCTGACCCGCGACGAAACCAGCATCGTGCTGGTAACGTACGACGAAAACGGCAACCCGGTGCTTTCGCTACGCGCCAGCGACACCTACGAGCTGAACGTGTCGAAAAAAGGGTACACCTACTTCAACACCAACATCACCGTTAGCCCAACCAGCCCCGGCGGCGGAGCAGGCATGGCCGGCATTGCCGCCGCCGAAGCCGCCGCCGAAGCCGCCGCTGTGGGCAGCACGGAAGGCGCAGCAAGCCTCACCATTGGCGGCGCCGGCGACGAAGGCCTCCTGATGGAAACGCTGGAAATTGAAGAGGTAGAGCTCGACGAGCTGACAACGCAAACAACAATGGTATTCAACAACATCACCTTTGAAACCAACTCGGCGGAGGTCAACACAGAATCGTACGCAGAGCTCAACCGCCTTATCAACTTTATGAAGACTAACCCCAACATCAAAATCGAAATCTCAGCCCACACCGACGACGTGGGCTCGGAAAGCTTCAACCTTAAGCTCTCCAACAAGCGGGCCGCCTACGTAGAAAACTTCTTGATAAGCAACGATATCCCAAAGGAAAGCTTAGTATCGAAGGGCTACGGCGAGCTGCAGCCGATAGCGCCAAACACCTCCGACGAAAATCGCGCCCTGAACCGCCGCGTTGAAATAAAAATCTTAGAAAATCAAGCAACCGAATAAACAACAATGCGCCATGATACGAAAACTGCTATTTACCTGCTTTCTGCTACCGCCGGTTGCCCTGCACACCGCCCTTGCGCAGCCAAAGTATAAGGAAATTTACGAAGCAATACAGGACATGAACGACCTCGAAGCGTTTCAGGTGCTGTTTGCCTACCAAACCGCCACCACGTCCAAAGATTTTGTCAACGTGAACGGCTACTACCAAATGGGCCTGATAACCCAAAGGCTGATGCGCCGCTACGACCCGTTTGTGGAATCGACCAAGGTGGCGCAAAGCATATCCGACGCCAAAACATACCTTTCGCTCACGCTGCACACCTTTAACGAAAAGGAGGCGCGAAGAAACAAGGACTACTACAAGGCTTCGCCGGAGCCGTGGACTTACGAAAGCATCCGGCAGGACGTTGAAGCGCGCCTGGCGGACGTGGAGGAGTACAAAAAACACTTTGAGCAAAACGTGGAATACCTCACCGCCTCCATACGCAAGTACAACGCCTGCATCACAACCTTCGGCAAAATCAACGAGCAGAACAGCCGCCTCAACGACCTGTACTTTCTGGTAGACGCCGAGCTCCGGCAAAACCTGAAAGACCTGCAGCTCAACTTCGACTCCACCCGCTACTACCTCGACCAGCTCAAGCATTCGCTGGAAGCGTACCCCATGTCGGGCTACAAGATAAGCTACACGCTTCAACCCATCCCGGTGTACCGGCTGAACGGCCTCACCTCCTCCAACCTCCTCTCCGACAACGCCGCCCTGTGGGACTACACCTCGTGGGTGAACGCCTTCAACAGAATGCTCAACACCGACGTGGCCTTTCTGTACAACAAAACCGAAGAAATACACAAAACCAACGTCGGCCTCATTGCGCAGCTTAGCAACGGCGACCCGTCGGGCGCAGCCCCCGCCTACGCCATCGACCCAAAGGTGCTCAACAAGATATACCAGTACGACTTTAACTCGGTGGTTGCGCCCCTGCTCAAGTATCAGGAGGAAAAAATACGGCTGCTCTACCACAGCGCAACCAACGTGACGGACAAAAGCCTCTTTGCCGCCAACAGCCTGGCAAAATCAACGAGCTACTACTACGACCTGGTGCTCAAAAAGCAGGCCGCCGACTCGGCGCTGACGCGCACGCTGAGCAAGGCAACGCCCGACGCCCTCAAAAAGTATGACCGCTTCTTTATGAGCAGCTACCAGAGCTTTCCCGGCTTTCAAAGCTACCTGAAGGGCGAGGCAACGCTCAACGACCAGCTGCTGCGCACCTCGCTGAATACCTACAAAAACAACGTTCTGGGGCAGGTGAACGCGGCGGTAAAAAGCCCCGCCATCGCCTACAAAACCGACCAGCTGTACACCGACCTCGTTTTGCCCGACAAGCTGACCCAACCGGGCTACTACATCCACTCCAAGCTGACGCTGCCCGACCAAAAAGTGCTGGTTGCCGGCTCGCACCTCAGCGCACAGGGCAACGTTGCGCCGTTTGCCGCGCTGCTGAGCAGCCCCGAAAATGTGGAGTGGCTCACCACCTTCCCCCGTAAGGACGAGGCGGGCTTTGGCGTGCTGACCGGGCAATCCGACAACGGCTACGCCGTGGTAGTGGCCAGCGGCAGCAAGGCGGAGACCAACGCCAGCTACCTCTACCTGCTGAGCGACAAGGGCAGCATAGCCAAAGAGCACCGGCTGCCCCCTACCGCCATGCCGCGCAAGCTCATCTACGACGACATCGGCGGGACATTCCTGCTGGCCTTTAAGGGCGATGGCTTTTCGCCGTACAGCATGACCGGCGACGCCCTGCAGCTGCTCATGCTCTCCTCCGCCACCCTGACGGAGGTGTGGAGCAACACCTTGCAGTTCTCCGGCTACCTGTCGAACATTATCAGAACAAACGACAGGTTCTACGTCTACGGCGCCTACAGCGAGCTGGTAGACGCCACCGGAGGCAACATCGCTGCCGGCAACCGAAAGGTAAGCGCCTTTGCCTACCCCATCGACGCCGAAGGGCAGTGGAGCGCGCTAAAAACGTTCGACGCCGACTTTTCCTACTACCCCCTGCTGGTCTCGAAAATCAGCAACGAGTACGTGGAGATGATAGCCGTGAAGGACGCGCCGCCTACAAGAAGCGAAAGCGCCGGCCAAAGCTCCTGCTACATGGTGATTTCGGCAAATAACGACGTGCACTACCGCCAAAACTGAGCGAATTTTTTGAGCTAATTCTTTTTTTGAGGTGCTATGAAAAGATTGCATAGCCAATCTCCTACAGGTCTCCCGCATGGCGGTGGTACGGTGGGAGATTGGCTGTACTTGCTTAACCGTATGCTTTAGCATACGGATACGGCCTACCCGCCTTCTCCCCGTAGGCCGTCCCGCAGGGACGACACTTGCTTAACCGTATGCTTTAGCATACGGATCAAGTGCCCGGAAAGCAGGCATCCGGGTCGTCCCGCAGATAAGGTCATTTGACACTCTGCGAGCGTCAAAATGACCACATCTCGCTTGTGCCATTTGACACTGTTCCAGACATTTACAAAATTTTGCAATAGCAAAATTTTGTAAATTTGTCAAATGGCACAAACTGCGGGACGGCCTGCGGAGGGAAAGAGCGCCTGCCGTATCCGTATGCTAAAGCATACGGTTAAGCAAGTGCCGTCCCTGCGGGACGGGAAATTCGGCAGGACGGGATACCGGCGACCTACAGCGCTACGCCGAGCGGGGTTTTCTGCTGATGCTATAGATCAAAGTAGCGCAGCTCCCGACGCTTTTTGCTGAAAGTAAAGCCTATCCGCACCGTAATGCCAAACGAAAGCGGATACTGCATTTTGACGTTGCTCCCCTTTACGTTGGCCGCCGGATTATAGCGCAATGTGTAGGGCTGAACGTCGCCATCTGCGGGCACCGGCAGCGGCGTGTAGTCCAGCAGCGCAGAAGCATTGCTGCCAACAACACTGTACACGCAGTATTCGCCAAACAATCCGGCATACAGCGCAGCCTTGTCCGTGAGCTGCTGCCTAAACCCTGCCTCAAGGTAGCCCACAGCCTGAAAACCCAGCTTCAGCTTAGCCTCGACATTCTCATTTACGCCGTCTAAGCCAAAACCGAGAAATGGAGGGGCTTCTATATCAGCCACGTTTTCCTGGCTTAACCATAGCTTGGTGCTTAAGCCTTTGACGTCGACGCTGCTGCTGCCGCTAACCGCATAGCCGAGCTTTATGCCTCCGGAAGCATACCACCCTAAATATGTAAAGGACGCAAATTTACCTTCAAACTCGGCCACCAGCGGCAGCTGCAGGTAGAGCGCAGACTGCTGAGCTGCGTACTCATTCAGCGTGCTTGTAAGCGTAAAGCGGCTATTTTGCCCTTCGGGATTCTCAAACCACCCCCATTCGGACGGAAAAATTTTATCGGACACATGCTCATACCCCGACATGCCGGACGTACTCCGGTAGAGGTTGACATGCAGGCCTGTTCGGACGCTCAGGGAAGGGGTAAAGCGGCAGGAGTAGCCAACCCCGCCGCCAAACCCCAGCCCCCTACGATTATTTTCCAGCGAAACCGGCGCTATGCTCGCGCTGAGCATGTTTATACTTCCAAATACCTCGTGGGAAAACCTATCCGCCGCAATAGCAGAGCTACCCTTAAGCAAGAGTAGCAGCAAGAACAAAGCATTTTTTTTGTACCTGCTCAGGTACTCCATGTAATTGTAATGCTTTAATAATCTAATATTTACTGTCAATATTAGATTCGAGAGTTTTCGCATGTTTTTTTTGTTTATCGCTGATAATATGATGGTTGTGTGTTTTTGTTCGTCTGAGTGGACGCTACGCCGAGCGAGGTCTGCCTCGCGCCTCGCGCCTCGCGCCATTAACCATTAACCGTTAACCATTAACCGTTAACCATTATTTCTTCCGCTGTCCTACGGCAATTTGCATGGTTTTTCTCCCAGCGTTGCCGTCGAGGACGAGATAGTAGGTACCGGCGGTTTCGGGCATTACAAGCCCCTCAATGAGGACGTAGGCGCTGCCGCTGAGGACAAGCTTTCCCTGGCTGGTGAACAGGCGGTAGGTGGCGTAGTGCTCCTCGCTACCGCCACCATCATCATCATCGCTGCCGATGATGACGCTCTCCTTGAGGTAAATCTTGCCTCCACCCTGCACAGGGTTGGGGTAGGCGGAGTTGTCTCTGTCCTCTTTGCTGCTGCTGCTGCTGCCGCCGCTACCGCCGCTACCGCCGTTTTCGTTGTTTTTGCTCGTCACCTTGACGTCGACGCAGGTGGTGATCTGCTCGCCTTGCTCGGTTTGGAGCACAACGTACATGGAATCCTGTGAGGTGAACTTGTCTGTGGCGCTGGGGCCAATGGAGTAGTAGAGCTTGTTGCCCACCAGCTGCCATTCTGCAGCGTCGCCTTCTGCTGCTGCCTGCTTCATGTACCACCTGCAGGAGGCTATCTGCAGGCCGCCGTTGGTCTGAGGGTTGTTGTTCACCACGCGGAGGTTGCCCAAGTGCTCGGTGATGATGTCGAACAGCCCGTAGCGCCTGTACAGCACTACCACGTATCGCTTTTTGCTGGAGAGGTCGATGTAGTAGACCTTGCGTCCGGGATTTTCCATGTCCACCGCGATTTGGTTTTCGGCGGAAGAGAGCGGTTCGACGGCTCCCGTCTCCGTCTCCATGCTCACGCTTGCGGTTACGCCTGCGGGCGTGGCGTAGCGGATGCTGAGGGTGGAGGAGTTCAGGTTGCAGCCTATCTGGTAGTAGGTAATGCTGTCTATTTCCTTGCGCGACCAGCTGGCCAGCTGCTCGTTGCCGTTGACGATGAGGGCAAGCCACAGCAGCGAAACCGTATCCGTATCCGGCTCGTAGAAGATGGTGTCTGCCTGCAGGCCGGCGCTGCTTATAGTGCAGGTTTGCTGTAGGGGGGTAGCCATCCATCCCCGCTCCACCTCCTGCAGGCGTAGCGTTACCGTATCGCCTAATTCCAGTTCGCTCACGCGGTAGCGTCCGCTTGCGTCGGTGCGCACCGTGTCGGCGGGTGCGCTGCCAACGGTGTAGACCACGATTGCGCCGGCGTACGGAGCGAAGCGTTCCGCCGCCTCCTCCTCTTTCCTCATCACCACGCCCCACAGCTCGTACTCCGAGGTGCTCCAGCGGGCGTAGAGCGTTGTGTTGCCGGTTACCTTGTCGGTGGAGAAGCTCCAGGGCCGGGTAAGCCCGGCGTCGCTGCACCAACCGCCAAAGAAGTAACCCTGCTTGCCGGGGTCGCCTGGGCGCGCCACCGTGTCGCCTGCGAGCGCGACCTGCTGCGGGGGGACGGGGCTGCCGCCATTGGCGTCAAAGCGGACGAGATAGTTGATGGCGAACGTCGCCCCAAGCGAAAGGTCGCTTACGCTGTGGAAGTTCGCGCCGGCGGTAGTCTTTATCGAAATGGCGTAGGCGCCTGCGCTATCCGGCTGGGCTTCGCTGCCGTTGTAAAGCACCGTAACGGGGCCTATGCCCGTATAGGGGCTTTTGAGCTGCGGGGTGGGGACGCCGTGGGCAAGGCCGTCGTAAATGACGCTGCTGTCCTGCGTAAAGAGGAGGTAACCTTTCGTCAGCGTGGCCTTGCCGATGGTAAACGCGTCAAGCGCCACCGTATCTCGGCTAAAGTTGCCGCTGTCCGGTATGCCGACCTTCACCGCGTACGCTCCCGCGTTGACGGGTGCGGAGGGAAGCAGGGTTTCGTTGTCGGCATAGTAGAGCACCGTGATTTTTCCCATGCCGCTGTAATCGCTCTTCAGCGCTACCTCAACGGGATGCTCGCTGCCGTTGTAGGTAGCGGTATCGGGAAGCAGGAAATTAAGGTGCGATGTGCTGGGCGCAGCTTTTTTGATGGTGAACGCGCCCAGCGCAAGGTCGCTCGCATCGGAGAAGTTCGTACCGCTCCGAATGCTCACCGCAATAGCGTACGTGCCTGCGCTGCTGGGCGGGGCGGTATCGCCGTTGTAGAGCACCGCGATGGCACCCATGCCGGTGTAATTGCTCTTCAGCGCTACCTCAACGCGGTGCTTTTGGCCGTCGTAGGTGGCGGTGTCGGGCAGCTTAAAAGCCAAGTGCGACGAGCTGGGCGCAGCTTTGAGGATGGTAAGCTGCTTGCCGGAGGTAAAGCTAATGCTATAGCTGCTGTTTGCCGACAAACCGCCCTGCTCAATGCTGTAGCTGCCTACGGTATCTCCGGGCACGCGGCTCAGCTCACCCGAAAGCACGGCGGAGGCTTGCTCGCCGTTCTGCAAGTTGTCTACATCGTAGGTAAACGCTGGGTCGGCGGCGCCGTAGGTCTTGGACTGCTCGTGGGGCGTTACCGTCAGCGTGGCGGGGGTGATGCTAAAGAGCTTCACGGCGCTTGCCGCCTCCAGCGCGTAGTTGGCGTTGGGCGTGGCCAAGCTCGCGATGGCCTCGTAAGAGTCTCCCGCGTTGGTTTGCTGGCCGGAGACGGTCAGCGGCAAGTCCTCTTGCAGCACCCCGGTGGCCGTTGCCGTCGGGGCTTGTGCGCTGCCGGTGTAGGTAAATGCTGCATCGCCCCACTGTACCGATACCGTGGCGGCCGCGATGCTAAAGACCTTCACGGTGCTTGCCACCTCCAGCGCATAGTTGGCGTTGGGCGTGGCCAGGCTCGCGGTGGCCTCGTAAGAGTCTCCCGCGTTGGTTTGCTGGCCGGAGACGGTCAGCGGCAAGTCCTCTTGCAGCACCCCGGTGGCCGTTGCCGTTGGGGCTTGTGCGCTGCCGGTGTAGGTCAGAGCGATGTTACTCCAGTCGACCGATACTGTGGCTTTCGCGATCGTGTAGGCGCCCAGCGCCAGGTCGGCGATGGCATCGTAGGCGTCTCCTTCGGCAAGCGACACGGTGATCGTGTAGCTGCCTGCGGACGTCGGCGCGGTAGCGGTCGGTTCGCTATC
>JAIROF010000054.1 GCA_031257655.1 Prevotellaceae bacterium
AATTCTCAATTCTCAATTCTCAATTCTCAATTCTCAATTCTCAATTCTCAATTCTCAATTCTCAATTCTCAATTCTCAATTCTCAATTCTCAATTCTCAATTCTCAATTCACATGTATCGGTGTGAGGTAAGGTATTGCCTCACGTAATCCTCCACGCCATCCTCCAGCGAGGAGAACGCTTTGCCATATCCTGCGCTTCGCAGCTTTTCCATGTCGGCTTCGGTAAAGTACTGGTATTTTTCGCGAATATCCACCGGCGTGTCGATGTACGAAATATTTTCGGGGATGCCCATAGCGCGGAATGCGCTTTTTGTCAGGTCAAGAAAGGTGCGCGCCTGGCCCGTTCCCATGTTGTATATCCCCGATTTTGGCCGATTCTCCATCAGAAAAATCATGACGTCGCAGAGGTCTTTGACGTAAACAAAATCGCGCATTTGACCGCCGTCGGGGTAGGCGGGGTTGTGCGAGCGAAAGAGCTTCATGCCGCCCGTTTGCCGTATCTGGTTGTAGGCGTGGAGCACAACGGAGGCCATCCGCTGCTTGTGGTATTCGTTTGGGCCGTAAACGTTGAAGAACTTCAGCCCGGCCCAAAAGAAGGGTTTTTGCGGCTGCGCGAGCGCCCAGCGGTCGAAGTCATTTTTTGATTTTCCGTACAGGTTGAGCGGGCTGAGGCGTTCCACCAGCTCGTGGCTGTCGGAGTAGCCGTGCTCGCCGCCGCCGTACGTGGCCGCCGACGAAGCGTACACCAACGGCAACCCAAACGCTACGCACAGGCTCCACACGCGCTGCGAGTAGCCCAGGTTGAGCGTTTGCAGCACTGCGGCGTCGGTTTCGGTGGTGGCGGAGCGCGCGCCAAGGTGAAAAATGAGCTCCACGTAGCGGTGGTTACCCTCGAGCCAGCCAAAGAAGCGCTCGCGCTCCACCAGCGCCGAGTACGTCTTGTGCTCGTAGTTGGGCCGTTTTGCCTCCCGCGAAAAATCGTCGACCAGCACCAAATCGCGGTAGCCCTGCGCGTTGAGCGCTCCGACCAAGCAGCTGGCAATAAATCCTGCCGCTCCTGTTATTACTATCATTACTTGTCCTGAAATTAAGTTTACAACCTCTGCTGAGCGCCAATGCCCCTACAGAAAGCGAGGGGTTACAGGGGCGCCGTAAGCCCGCTCCAAAAGTGCGCTTGCCGCTTTTCGTCCTTCGGCTCCGAGGCTTTGCGTATAGCGGTTTACGAACATGGCGATGTGCTTGTCTATCACCTCGTCGCTCAGCTCCCGGGCGTAACGCCGCACAAAAGTACGACTTTCGCCGGGATTTTGCAAAGCGTAATCCACGCTACGGCGCAGCGTCCGCGCAAAAGCCTGCTGCACCGCGCTGTCCATGCTCGTCCTGACGCAAATGCAGCCCAAGGGGACGGGCAGCCCGCTGCGCTTTTCCCACTCCCGGCCAAGGTCGGCAAGCAGCACAAGCCCCTGCTGCCGGTAGGTGAAGCGGCTCTCGTGAATGAGCACACCGGCGTCCACGCCGCCCTGCAAAATTTCCTGCGGGATGGCCGAAAAAAGCACTTCGCGCACGCGGCTCAGCTGCGGAAAAACCTGCTGTAGCAGAAACGCCGCCGTAGTATACTTTCCGGGGATGGCCACCAGCGCTTCTCCCGTTAGCGGCTGCACCGTTTTTGCCACCAATAGCGGCCCATTCCCGCGCCCCAGCGCGCTGCCGGAATCCAGAATCGAGTACCTGTCGGCCACGCGAGCGTATGCGGCGTAGCTCAGCTTGGTCGCCTCCGCCTCGCCGGCAAACGCCGCGCGGTTGAGCTCCTCTACATCCGACAAGTGAACATCAAACGACAGCCCTTCGCTATCGACCTTGCCGTGCAGCATGGCGTGGAAGGTAAAGGTATCGTTGGGGCAGGTGGAAAAAGACAGGCGCATGGATATTTTAAATTCTAAATTTTTGCCGGCTGAGCTCGGATTTTTTTTGTTTTGACTGACGGCTATGGTTGACGGCGCATGCTGCGGATGCGTAGCGCTGTAGAGACGCACGGCGTGCGTCTCGCTGCGCATCGCGCCTCAGCGCCATTTCGTCGCGAGACGCATGACATGCGCCGCTACGGCGACATTTCGCCGCTATGGGCGGGCAAACCCCGCCCCTACACGTGCGACTTATCACTTATTACTTATCACTTATTACTTATTACTTATCACTTATCAAAAACCGATGAACGGCTGTCGCCAAATTTTCCAGCGCCTCCGCCGTTTTCCACTGCGCCTTATCCCGCACCCCCACTACATTTGATATTCCGCGCAGCTGCACAAACTTGAGGTGCCTGCGCAGGCAAACGAAAAAAAAGGCCGCCCCCTCCATCGTTTCAATATCGGCGTTGTACAAGGCTTTTCGGGTGGCGACGCGGGCGGGGTTTTCCGTCAGCAGGTTCACCGTCAACCCCGAAGCCTTGGGGCACGATTGCAGCGCGGGAAAGTCATTCACGAAGGGGCAAATGGCTTCGCCGCCGGGAAACAAGGCCACGCGCCCTGCGGCATCTTCGGCTCCATACGCCTCAATGCGCTCGCGCTCCACCAGCGCCACCTGCCCCAGCGCCAGCCGGGGCGTGAACGTCCCGGCAATGCCAACGTCGGCCACCACATCGTAGCGCCGCTGCGCAAGCACGCCCGACAGCGCACACGCGGTTGCCACCATCCCTACGCCGGTAACGAAAAAATCTACGCCCTCGGCGTGCCGCAGCCGGCTTTGGACGGCGCTGAGCTCCATCGCGGTGGCGGCGATAACCAAATGTTGCATTTATGAGTTATTTTTGTAATTTTGCCCTCCAAAGATAGCAAAAAATGAGCGAACACTACAAAAGAATTGACGACTACAACGAAGAAAAAGTAACCGCTATTCGCGAGCACGTCAGGGCAATTCTGGAGCTGCTTGGCGAGGACGTTGACCGCGAAGGCTTGCAGAAAACCCCGGAGCGCGTGGCCAAATCGAGGCTGTTCCTTACGCAGGGCTACGGCCAAGACCCCGTCGAAATCATCAACTCGGCAAGGTTTAAGGAGGAGTACAAGCAAATGATACTGGTGAAAGATATTGAGCTGTACTCTACCTGCGAACACCACCTGCTGCCCTTCTACGGTAAGGCGCACGTGGCATACATCCCCAACGGATACATTACGGGGCTAAGCAAAATAGTGCGCGTGGTAGAGGCGTTTGCCCGCCGGCTACAGGTGCAGGAGCGGCTAACGGTGCAAATTCGCGACTGCATACAGGATGCCCTCAAGCCTATGGGCGTTGCCGTCATCATCGAGGCCGCGCACACCTGCATGCAGCTGCGCGGCGTGGAAAAACAAAACTCTGTCACCACAACCTCGGCATTTACAGGCGTATTCCTTTCGCAGCTCAAAACTCGGGAGGAATTTATTTTAATGGCTGGAGCTAAGATGAGGTGAGAGGAATTACGAATTACGAATTACGAATTGGGGATTGTCGTGTAGGGGCGGGGTTCGCCCGCCCAATTGGGAATTACGAATTGGAAATTGGAAATTGGAAATTGGGTGTTGGGAATTGAATGAATCGGATACCCCTACCCCCCTACCCTTTTATCCTCAAATAATAAAATTAAAAAAAAATGGCGCTGATAAAACCCTTGCGCGGCATTACGCCCACCGTTGGGAAAAATTGTTTTTTAGCCGAAACGGCGGTCATCATAGGCGATGTGGCCATAGGCGATGACTGTAGCATTTGGTACGGCGCGGTGCTGCGCGGCGACGTCAACGCTATCGCCATTGGCGACCGCGTGAACATCCAGGACGGCGCGGTGCTGCACACGCTCTACCAGCGCTCCAGGGTTACCATTGGCAGCGACGTGTCGGTGGGGCACAACGCTATCATACACGGCGCCGTGGTGGGAAGCAACGTGCTGATTGGCATGGGGGCTACCCTCCTCGACAACGCCGTAATCCCCGACAACGCTATCGTGGCCGCAGGAGCCCTGGTGCTAAGCAACGCACGCTTGGAGCCATACGGCGTTTACGCAGGGGTGCCCGCAAAAAAAGTCAAAACGCTCACACCTGAGGAGGTGCAGCAAATGATTGTCAAAAATGCCGAAGGCTATCTGATGTATAAGGAGTGGTACAAATGAATGGTGAATGGTGAACTACAAATCGCCAGCTATCGACTATAAGCTGCCAAACACCCGCTGCCAACTATCGATTACCACTTGCCGGCTATCGATTACAAGCTATCAGCTACCAAATTATCAACCAAACTATCAACCAAACTATCAATTACCAACTTTTAAACCTTATTATGATGAGAAAAATTTTCATGCTCGCAGCTTTTGCGCTAAGCGCAACGCTTGCCGGGGCGCAGGCAAAGTACATTTTTTTGTTCATTGGCGACGGCATGGGCTTTGGCGCCGTAACGCTTACGGAAGACTACCTCGCCGCCGTAGCGGCCTCCGCCAACAAGCCCGGCTCGGGAACGCTGGCGTACTCCACCTTCCCCGTGTCGGGATTCGCAACCACCTACTCGGCTTCCAGCTGGGTTACCTGCTCGGCGGCTTCGGGTACGGCGCTCGCCTGCGGCAGCAAAACCCGAAACGGGCGCATCGGGATGAACGAAGAGGCTACGCAAAGCTTCACCAGCATTGCCTATCGCCTCAAAGAAAAAGGATACAAGGTGGGCATCACTACCAGCGTGAGCATAGACCACGCCACGCCTGCCGCATTCTACGCCCATCAGGCTTCGCGCAACATGTACTACGAAATTGCGCAGGATTTGGCCACCAGCGGCTTCGACTTCTTTTCGGGAGCTGGCCTCGTAAACCCGCTGGGAAAGGACAAGAAGCAGGAAAACGTGGTTGACATCATAGAAAAAAATGGCTATACGGTGGTGCGCAGCCTGTCCGACTGCCAAACCTCTACCGCGCAAAAGCTCCTGCTGCTACAGCCCGAAAGCAAGCCGCAATCGGCCTACCCCTACGTGATTGACAAAGCGGCCGACGACTACACGCTGGCAAGCACCACAACCCTCGCCATAGAAAAGCTGCGCAGCGGCAAAGGATTCTTCCTGATGGTGGAGGGCGGAAAAATTGACTGGGCTTCGCACGACAACGACGCCGGCAGCATGGTGCGCGAAATGGTCGACATGTCGGACGCCGTAAAGGTCGCGCTGGATTTTTACCGCAAGTACCCAAAGCAAACGCTCATCGTCATTACCGCAGACCACGAAACGGGCGGCCTGGGCGTTGGCAACAGCGAAAACAGCGCCACCGGCGTACTGGGGCTGGCAAACCAAAAAGCTTCGGTGGATAAGCTCGCGCAGCGCTTAGCAAAAGCCCCCGTTTCGTACAGCGAAGTCAAAGCGTGGATTGTGGAGAACATGGGCATTACCGTTACCTACGACGACGACGCAATGCTCAGAAGCCTGTTTGCCCAAAACGCCAGCCCGAAACCCGCAAACGACGATACGCCCTGCACGCTAAAGAACACCGGGGCTATGGGAAAAAGCATCATGCGCATGGTGAGCGCCAGGCACGGCGGAGGGTACAGCACCTTTGAGCATACCGGAACGATGGTGCCCGTGTACGCCATCGGAGAAGGCAGCCAGCTGTTTAGCGGAAAGATCGACAACACCGATATCCCCAAAAAAATTGCTAAGGCTGCGAAGATCGAATGGAAGTAGCGAGCTTTAGCACCCACTCCATTTGCTCCTCTACGCTCATGTAGCTGTTGTCCAGCAGCACGGCGTCATCGGCCTTGCGGAGGGGGCTTACCGCACGGTTTTCGTCTATGGCGTCGCGCTGCCGGATGCTGCGCTCCACCTCCTCCGGCGACGTCTGCACGCCTTTTGCCGACAGCTCTAAGTAGCGGCGCTGCGCTCGAATTTCGGGCAATGCCGTCATAAAGATTTTAAGCTCGGCGCACGGAAAAACGACCGTTCCTATATCGCGCCCGTCCATCACCACCGCCTTCTGCTGCCCCATGGCGCGCTGCTGCGCCACCAGATGCTCGCGCACGGGCGCCAGCTCGCTCACGCGGCTCACGTTGTCCGACACGGCGGACAGGCGAATCTCTTCGGTGACGTCTTCGCCGTTCAGAAAAACGGTGTTCCCGCCGCCTTGCGCATCGCGCAAAAGCCGGATGCTGATGAGCGGAAGCGCGGCCCGCAGCCCATCCCCGTTCACAACCCCAGCGCCGCTTATCAGGCGCTGGCGCAGGGCGTATAGCGTAACGGCGCGGTACATCGCCCCCGTGTCGATAAAGGTATAGCCCAGCTTCTCCGCTATGGCTTTGGCAAACGTGCTCTTGCCGCACGACGAATAGCCATCTATAGCAATAGTAATATCTTTCATTTCATCTTACGCTTTGTGGGTAGCCTCTCATCAGCCGGAGGGTGCGAAAAACCCGATTTTCACTTTTCATACCGCCATGCTCCGCGCGTCCAAAAATTGCAGCTTGCTCTCTTATGCTGCGCTCGGCATGGTTTTGCGCAAAAAACAGCACGGTAGATGGCGCAGGTTGAGCACGATTTACGCAGATTTTATTCAATTCGTGCAATTCGCAGACAAAAAAATCTGTGCAATCTGTGTAATCTGTGTAATCTGTGCAATCTGTGGACAAAAAAATTCGTGCAATTCGTGCAATTCGCGGACAAAAAAATCTGTGTACGCCGAAAATTCTCAATTCTCAATTCTCAATTCTCAATTCTCAACTAATTCAGTCCTCTTCTTTCCAAGAGGGGATTTATGCTTGGCTCTGCGCCTCGGAATCGTTTGTAGAGCGTCATGGCGTCTTCTGTTCCGCCGCGCTCGAGGATGCAGCGGCGCAGCGCCGTCGCCACGCCTCGGTCGAACACGTTTCCGGTTTTTAGGAACTGGTCAAAGGCGTCGGCGTCGAGCACCTCCGACCAGATGTAGCTGTAGTATCCGGCTTCGTAGGCGCTGCTGGAGAAGATGTGGTTGAAGTAGGTGGTGCGGTAGCGCGGCAGTATTGCCGGCATGAGCCGGATTTTCCGCATGGCATTTTGTTCAAACTGCTGCACGTCTACCGCTACGGTATCCTTCACGATGTGGTAGTCCATGTCGAGCCACGATGCGGCGAGGTACTCCACCGTTTTGAAGCCTTGCCCGAAGCGGGCGGAGGCGGTAATCTTGTCCACAAGGTCGGCGGGGATGAGCTCATTCGTTGCGTAGTGGCGGGCGTAGAGGTTGAGCAGCTCCGGACGGAACGCCCAGTTTTCCATTATCTGCGAAAGCATTTCCACAAAGTCGCGGGGAACATTTGTTCCGGCCAGGCTGCGGTATTGGCAGCTGGAGAAGAGGCTGTGGAGGGCGTGCCCAAATTCGTGGAAGAACGTCTCCACCTCGTCGGGGGTGAGCAGCGCGGGGGCGTCGCCGGTGGCGGGCGAAAAGTTGCACACCAGCGAAATGACCGGCGGTACCCGCTTGCCGTTGTGGTAGCGCTGCTCGCGGAAGTCCGTCATCCATGCCCCGCCGCGCTTGCCGTTACGGGGAAAAAAGTCCATGTAGATGAGGCCAAGAAAATCGCCGTTGCTGTCGTTGGCGCCAAAGCACACAACGTCTTCGTGGTAAACCGGCACGTCGGTAACCTGCGTGAACGTCACGCCGTAGAGCTTTTCTACCAGCGTAAAGATGCCGTTGCGCACGTTTTCGAGCGTAAAGTAGGGGCGCAGCTGCTCGTCGTCTAAGCTATAGCTTTGCTGCCGGAGCTTTTGGGCGTAGTAGCGCCAGCCGGAGGCGGTCAGCGGTGCAGGCGCGGCGCTCCTGCCGGCCAGCTCCTCCAGCGCCCGTTGCTCCTGCTCCGCCTTCCGCAGGGCCGGCGCCCACAGCTGCGACAGCATGGCGTACACGTTTTGCGGCGTCTTGGCCATGCAGTCCTCGAGCACGTAGTCCGCGTAGGTTTCGTAGCCAAGCAGGTTGGCCTTTTGAACGCGAAGGCTCACGATGCGGGATACCACGCCGTTGTTGTCCTTATCGTTGCCGTTGTTGGCGCGGTTGGCGTAGGCGTTGAGCATTTTTTCGCGCAGCGGGTGCGCATCCGCGTACTGCAGGAAGGGCATTATGCTCGGATTTTTGAGCGTAAACACCCACTTGCCTGCGCAGCCTTCCGCTTCGGCGGTGGCGGCGGCAACGTCAACCAGCGACTGCGGCAGCCCGGAGAGGTCGTTCGCCTCGTCTATCACCAGCCGGAAGCTGTTGGTTTCGCTCAGCAGGTTTTGCCCAAACCGGAGCAGCAGCGTGGAGAGCTGCTCGTTCACCTGCCGCAGCTTCTCCTTGTTTTCGGGCGACAGGCCGGCCCCGCCGCGAACGAAGTCCTTGTACGTATTGTCCAGCAGCTTTTTTTGCTCAAGGCTCAAGCCGAGCGAATCGCGCTGCGCGTACACCGCCGCTATCCGGGCAAACAGCTGCTCGTTGAGCAGCATATCGTCCCGGTGCTTGGACAGCAGGGGCGTTACCTGCTCCGCAATGGCGTCCATTTCGGGGCTTGTTTCGGCTTCCAAAAGGTTGAAGAAGACGTACCGCACGCGCCGCAGCATGTCGCCGCTCAGCTCCAGCGCCTCGATGGTGTTGACAAAATTCGGCGCCTGGCCGCTCGCGGCGATGCTCGACACCTCCGCCGCCTGGCGCTTTATCCCCTCCTCGAAGGCCGGCAGGTAGTGCGCGGCTGTGATCTTGTCGAATGGGGGAACGCCGTGCGGCGTTTGGTATTCGCCAAAAAACGGGTTGCTGACCGTACCGGAACAGGCGGTCGCTGCGGCTGCGATGAACATGATAAATGTATTTTTTTTAAACATAACCTTTTGATTAATTAGGAATTAGGAATTAGGAATTAGGAATTAAGAATTTAACTCTCGGAAGCCTTTTAATTTGATGGTTGCCAGCATTCTATACCAATTTCACTTTTGTAAATCAATAAAAAACACGGATGCGGCCTACTCGCTTTCATCTTCCCCAGAAAACGCTTCCGGCGTTTTCAAGTGTCGTCCCCTGCGGGAGTGGCCGGATGCCTGCAATCTGCGCCTATCCCGATAGCCTGCGCCAGCTGCGCGCACCCATTCACGGCGTGCGGGCTATATTTTTTCCGTGAGCTTGCGCACCACGCGGAAGTGGTTAAAAAATTCTTTGGCAAATACGCGCAGCACCGTGTAGGTGGGGATGGCGATGAGCATTCCCAGAATGCCGCCCAAGCTGCCGGCCGTGAGGATAACCAAAAATATTTCGAGCGGATGCGCCTTCACGCTGCTGGAGTATATGAGGGGCTGCAGGGCCGCCGCGTCTATCACCTGAACGCTGAAGAAAACGGCAAGCGCCTTAACCCAAAGCGGGAAAAATTCGACGCCGGTGTTGGCGGACGCGACTAAGCAAACGGCCGTCCCAAGCGCGTAGCTTATCAGCTGCCCTACGTAGGGAATCATGTTGAGCACGCCCGCCAAAAGCCCGATGAACAGCGCCTGATGCCACGACAAGCCCGCAATCAGCGCAAGGCCAAGCGTGAGCAGCAGCAGCACGCACAGAATGTCGGAAAATATGCCCACAAAGTAGCGCACCAGCAGCCGGTAAACGGACGTCAGCGCGCGCACGATGTTGGCCTCGTAGCGCTGCGGAAAAAGGAGGATGATAGCGTGGTAAAAAAGTTTGTCCTCCTTGAGAAAGAAAAACGTGATGAACGATACGGCGAAAACGGCCACGGCAAAGTTCTTGATGAGGGCGGCCAGCGACCCAAAAAAGCTGGAGAGCTGCGACACGTTGACGATCTTTTCTATCTCGTGCGCTATCGTGCTCTTGACCGAAAAATCGGGGTCGGACGAAACGTACTTGCGCACAAGCAGGTCGGCCTGGTGCATTGGCTTGTCGAGCTGGCCTATGATCCCGCCAACGTCCACGCGGCCAAATTCGTTGAGCTGGCCGGCTATGAGCGGGGTGAAAACGTAAAAGAACAGCACAAACACCAGCCAGATGGAGAGCAGCGTGAGCGCCGCGCACACGGCCGTGGGGAGGCGACACTTCTTGTAGCGTAGCCGCGAAAGCTGCTTCATGAGCGGCTTCCCGATGAGCGACAGCACCGCCGCAATCAGCACGTACGTAACGATGTGCTGAAAATACCAAACAACCAGCAGTATGGCGGCCGTGGCAACGGCTATGATAATGTATCGTGCAAGCTTATTCATACCGCAACGGTGCTATCCTCAAATTTTGCCAGAACGGTTTGCGCCCCCCACACCCGCTGCCCCAGCGCCACCTTAACCTCGGCCGAAAGGGGCAAAAACACGTCCACGCGCGATCCGAACTTGATAAAGCCCATTTGCGCGTTCTGCTCCACCGCCGCTCCCTGCCGGGCGTAGCAGACAATGCGCCGGGCAACGGCGCCCGCAATTTGGCGGCACAGGATTTTGTGCCTGCCGGTGTGCACTACCACCGTTGTGCGCTCGTTCTTGGTGGAGGATTTGGGGTGCCACGCCACCAGGTATTTTCCAGGATGGTACTTGGCGTACTCCACCACGCCCGACACGGGGTAGAGGTTGACGTGCACGTTGTTGGGCGACATGAAAATCGACACCTGCCGGCAGCTCGCCCGCAGGTATTCCGGCTCAAACACCTCCGCTATGGCCACCACCTTGCCGTCGCAGGGCGAAAACACCGCCTCTTCGTCCCGCAGCCGGGGGCGATACGGCACGCGAAAAAAGCGCACAACAAAGCCCAAAATTACGGCGCAGGCCGCCAGCATCGCATACGAAGCGGCGCCCTGCCCAAATGCGTAGAACGTTACCGCGCACAGCGCCGCAAGCACCGCAAAGGTAATCGTAATCGTTGCTGTTCCTTCCTTGTGAATGGTCATAGGGGTAATCTTTTTTTTATCCATTTTACTGCTGCTCAACCGGCGCTTCGCATCGCTGCTTTTCAACCGGCGCTTCGCAAAAGTACATGAAAAACTCAGGCTTTCCAAGTGTATGCAACGAAAAAAGGTTTTTTTTACAGAGGAAAGGGGTAAAATTTTTCATGAGATTGAACAACCAGCTGCGAATTACAACGACGGCGCCGCCGCCGCCGCCGCCGCCGCCATCGCCATCGCCATCGCCTCCCCGGCGAAGCCGGCCGGAGCGCAGCCATCTCCATAATTTATAGCTTTACTACCCTTAAGCATTGCCATTTTAACAAATACGCCAAAGCTTGAATTTTACATGTTGTTTATTAAATTTCACGCAGCAAAAGAGGATGCTTGATTTTGTAATTGAAGTACTATAAATGCTTTATGCCGATTAATTTTAGGGAATTATATTTGCAACCTTTTTACTGTTAGCTTCATACATAATTTACATGCGGTTTCCCGGATTTTTACAGCGCTGTTGGTTGTTTTTTTGCAAAAAAATGCGCATATTTGCGCACAATTCCATCCATAGTAAAATAAAAAACGCCATTACGATGAAAAAAAATTTAAGCAGAAGAGCCTTCATTTCCAACGCAGCGGCTCTTGGCGTGCTGGGCACATGCGGCACGGGCGCAATCCTTTCGGCCTGTAGCCGCAGCAAGAGTGGCCAATACACGCGGCTTCGCCCGTTGAGCGAAGTGTACATCCCCGAGTTGGGCGACAAGGCCATCGAGGGGAAGCCCGTAAAGGCCGCCCTCATTGGCTGCGGTGCGCGCGGAACGGGCGCTGCGTACAACTTCCTCGAAGCCGGCGACGGGCTGAGCATTACCGCGCTGGCCGACATCTTTAAGGACAGGCTGGAGGGGTGCCGCGAAAACCTGAAAAAGGACAAAAACAACGAAATAGCCGACGACCGCTGCTTCCTCGGATTCGACGCCTACAAGAAAGCCTGCGAAAGCGACGTAGATATGGTCATCATCGCCACCCCATCGCTCTTCCACCCCGACCACATGAAGTACGCCATTGAGCAAGGCAAGCACGTGTTCGTCGAAAAGGCAGCCGCCATCGACGCGGTGGGCTACCGCACCTACATGGCCGGCATCCGGCAGGCGCAGGCAAAAAACCTCTGCATCGTTACCGGAACGCAGCGCCACCACAGCAGAGCCTACAACGAAGCATACCAAAAGGTGCAGGAGGGATACATCGGACGAATCGTTGCCGGCGACGTCAGGTGGAACCAAGGCCCAATGGACTACAAATGCCGCCGCCCCGAATGGACGGACATGGAGTACATGCTTCGCGACTTCTTTTCCTGGAATTGGCTCTGCGGAGACCACATCATCGACCAGGGCGTGCACAACATCGACGTGTTCTGCTGGTTCTCGCACCTTAAGCCGGTGAGCTGCAACGTCATGGGGTCGCGCCTCCAGCGCACCACCGGAAACATATACGACAACTTTGCCGGCGACATCTTATTCGAAGGCGACGTACACCTCCACGTGCAAGCCCGACAAATCAACGGATGCGCCAATGGAGTAGGCGAAATTATTCAGGGTACCAAAGGGCTCTGGAGCAGCTACGACATGAGCATCCGCGACTGGGACGGAAACCTCCTCTGGAAGTTCGACCCGGAGGCCAACGAAAAAAAGCACAAGCAAAACAACGACTACGTGCTGGAGCACATGGATTTGATAAACCACATCCGCAGCGGTACGGTGGTGAACAACGCCGAAATAACCGCCATCTCGTCCATGGCGGGAATCATGGCCAGGGAATCGGCCTACACGGGAAAGCTGATTACCTGGGAGGAAATGACCAGCTCCGACCTCAACCTGAAGCCCGAAGAGCTGCACCTCGGCAACACCGACATGAGCAAATACACCGCCATCCCAAAACCCGGCGTGCCGACAAAGCCCTGCTAAGAAAGAAAAAAAGCTTTCGCTGCTACGCCGTTATTGTCCGAACTCGGTTTTTATGGGATTAAGATGATTAACTCATATTACGCAGCAAAAGCGCCTCAGCGGCGAAATAGCGCTGTAGAGACGCACGGCGTGCGTCTCTACAGCGCTATGCGTGTCGCGCCATGCGCCATCAATCCTCCAAATCAAAAAAATCACAGCTCAGACAGCGGCATGCGCAACATGAGCTAATGATTTTTTTTTTTTGCGCAAGCAGCTCAAAATTCAAAACTTTTTCCGTTTACAAAGGTGCGGGTAACCCTGTGGGAGAAGGTGTGCCCGGCAAAAGCGCTCCAGCCGCACTTGTGGAGCGTATTTTCGCTTGTGACCAGCCACGGCGCGCGCGGATTCACCAGCACGAGGTCGGCGGCGTAGCCCGCGCGGATGAAGCCGCGGCTGCGGATGCCGAAAATTCGTGCAGGCGCGTGGCACATGCGCTCCACCACCGTTTCGACGGAAAAAACGCCCTGCTGCGCCAGCTCCAGCATCGCCACCAGCGAATGCTGGATGAGCGGCAAGCCCGACGGCGCGCGGAGGTAGGCGTTTTGCTTTTCGTCCAGCGTGTGCGGCGCGTGGTCGGTGGCAATGGCGGCAATGGCGCCCGAGGCAACGGCGCGGCGCAGCGCGGCACGGTCGGACGCCGCTTTTACGGCGGGGTTGCACTTGAGGAGCGCGCCCTTTGCGGCGTAATCGTCGTCGCAAAACCACAGGTAGTGCGGGCAGGTTTCGGCGGTTATTTTGTCCGCGCCTGCGCCAAACAGCGCCAGCTCGCGGGCGGTAGAAAGGTGCGCCACGTGCAGCCGGGCGCCGTACTTTTGCGCCAGCGCCACGGCCTGCGCGGTGGCAGTGTAGCAGGCTTCTGCGCTGCGCAGCTGCGGGTGGAGGGCAAAGGGAATGGCCGCGCCGTACTCGGCGGTGTACCGCTCCGTGTTGCGCCGGATAATCGCCTCGTTTTCGCAGTGGGCTACTATGGGCAGCCGGCATTCGGCAAACAGGCGGCTGAGCAGCTTGTCGTCGTTCAGCAGCAGGTTGCCCGTGCTGGAGCCCATAAAGAGCTTCACGGCAAAGGCGTCGTTTGGGGTCAGCTTTGCGATGAGGTCGAGGTTGCCTGCGGTAGCGCCAATGTAGCAGCGGTAGTTGGCGAGGGAGTGCTGCGCGGCGATGGCATTTTTTTCCTGCAACGCCGCCAAGGAGGTGGTTGGGGGCAGCGTGTTGGGCATATCGGCCACGAAGGTAACGCCTCCCGCAACGGCAGCGCGGCTTTCGCTGCCCCACGTGCCCTTGTGCGGAAACCCCGGGTCGCGAAAGTGAACGTGAACGTCTATCACGCCCGGCAGCAGCAGCAGCCCTGCGGCGTTGAGCGTTTCAACTTCGCCGCCGATTTCCGAAACGGGCGGCGGCAAACCGGCGTACACGCCCTGTATCGTTTCCCCGTCAACAAGTACGCTCCCCTCAAACGAGGCGCCTTCGTTGACAATACGTGCCGAGCAGATGAGGAGCTTCACAACTTCAGCGCTTCAAATTTTAAACATCAAGATTTTAGGCTTCAAGCCTACTGATAGCTGATAGCTGATAGCTGATAGCTTACAACTTACCACTTATCACTTACAACTTATCACTCACCACTTCTTTCGCCCGGATGCTGCGGAATCGGAGCTTAAGCACGCCCCACAGCGCTTCGCGAAAAATGCCGCCGCTCATTTTTGTGCTTCCCAGCTTTCTGTCCACAAAGATGATGGGAATTTCCACCACGCGGAAGCCCAGCTTTATGGCGGTGTACTTCATTTCTATCTGAAATCCGTACCCTTTCATGCTGATGCGGTCGAAGTCTATGGCCTCGAGCGCGCGGCGGGTGTAGCATTTGAATCCGGCGGTCATGTCGCGCACCTTTAGGCGGAGCACCTTGCGCACGTATGCCGAGCCGTAGTAGGACATCAGCACGCGCTTCATCGGCCAGTTGACCACGTTTACGCCGGTAATGTAGCGCGACCCTACGGCAACGTCTGCGCCCTTGTCGCAGGCCTCCGAAAGGCGAATGAGGTCGTCAGGGTTGTGCGAAAAGTCGGCGTCCATTTCGCAGATTTGCCCGTAGCCATGCGCCAAGCCCCAGCGGAATCCGGCAATGTAGGCCGTGCCCAGCCCCTGCTTGCCGGCGCGCTCCATGAGGTGAAGGCGGCTGCCAAGCTCGCCTTGCAGCGCCTTTACGATGGCCGCCGTCCCGTCGGGCGAACCGTCGTCGATAATCAGCACGTCGAAGCGCGCGCCAAGCGAAAAAACTTTACGAATAATGGCCTCTACGTTTTCTTTTTCGTTGTAGGTCGGTATCACTACTAATCTTGTTGTGGGCATGATGCTACGCATTTTGAGGGCAAACTTACATGAAAATCGTGAGAATTACAAATGTTATCCGTCGAAAAGCTTTTTTGGGCGGCCTGAAGGAGGAAAAAAATCGCGAATTTTCTTAGTTTTCGCTTGAATAATCCGCAGATTTTTTCTTCCTTTGCATAATTAAAATCCTTATTTTTCATGAAAGTACACCATTTAGGGGAGCGCAGCTCACTCCTGAACCGCTTTATAGCCGAGCTTCGCGACGCCACCATACAGCTCGACAGCATGAGGTTTCGCCGCAACGTGGAGCGCATTAGCGAAATATTTGCCTACGAAATAAGCCGCGAAATGAGCAGCTGCGCGCGCACGGTGCAAACCCCGCTGGGCATTGCCGAAGTTGCCGTGCCGGACGAGGAGGTGGTCGTGGCCTCCATCATGCGGGCGGCGCTGCCGATGCACCAGGGCATGCTCAGCTACTTCGACAGCGCACAGAGCGCCTTCATTTCGGCTTTCCGAAAGTACGGTAAGGACAACAAGTTTAGCATCTCGCTCGAGTACGTTTCCTGCCCCGCTATCGACGACAAGACCGTAATCCTGTGCGACGCCATGCTGGCCACCGGCTCCTCCCTCGAACTGGCCTACAGAACGTTGCGCACGCGCGGAACGCCGAGCAAGGTGCACATCGTGAGCATCATCGCCAGCAAGGACGGCGTAGAGTTCATCAAAAAAAATCTGGGCAGCCACAAGGGGCTATCCCTCTGGGTGGGCGCCGTTGACGACGAGCTCACCGTAAAATCGTACATCGTGCCCGGGCTGGGCGACGCCGGAGACCTCGCGTACGGTGACAAGCTGTAGCTGCTGAGCATGAAAATTGCAGGCATCGACTTAGGGCCTCGTCCTGTTCTCCTGGCGCCCATGGACGAAGTTACCGACCTTTCCTTTCGCTTCATGTGCAAGCACTTTGGCGCGGCCATGATGTTCACCGAATTTGTTTCGAGCGACGGGCTTATCCGCGACGCGGGCGCCAGCGTCGACAAGCTCCGCATTTACGGCTACGAGCGCCCCATCGGGATTCAGCTCTACGGACACCTCACTGACGCTATGGTAGCGGCGGCGCGCCTCGCGGAGCAGGCGCACCCCGACGTGATAGACCTCAACTTTGGCTGCCCGATGAAGAAAATTGCCAACCGAGGCGCCGGCGCCGGAATGATGCGCGACGTGCCGAAAATGGTGGAAATGACGCGCCAAATCGTAAGCGCCGTGCGAACGCCCGTAACCGTAAAAACGCGGCTGGGGTGGGACGAAAACAGCAAAAACATCGTAGACGTTGCCGAGCGCCTGCAGGACGTCGGCATACAGGCGCTCACCATACACGGGCGCACCCGCAGCCAGCTCTACAAGGGCGAAGCCGACTGGACGCTCATCGGAGAGGTGAAGCGCAACCCCCGCATGGCCATCCCCATCATTGGCAACGGCGACGTAAAAAGCCCCGAAGGCGCAAAGGAAATGTTTGACCGCTACGGCGTGGATGCGGTGATGGTAGGGAGAGCCTCCTACGGGCGTCCGTGGATTTTTGAGGAGATAAACCGCTACCTCGCCACCGGAGAGCGCCTGCCGCAGCCCTCGGTGGACAGGCGCGTGGAGATTGCCAAGCTGCACTTTATGAAGTCGCTCGAATTTAAGCACGGCAAAAGCAGCATCTACGAAATGCGCCGCCACTTTTGCTCCTACTTTAAGGGGCTGCCGGACTTCAAAGAAACGCGCCTGAAGCTCGTCACCTCCGAAGACCCGCAGGAGATTCTCGCCCTGCTCGACTACATTCGCGAACGCTACGCTTCCCAACCCTGAATCGCTACCGACTTTGAGGCGGCAGCTGTGTTTTGGCGGCTAAGCCACGTTTTTATCGAAAGAAGTTTATATCTTTGCTCAAAAATTGCAGGCATCCGGCGTAGCGTTCACGCTACACTGGGCGGAGACGAGCGAAAGCTGCTGCCGCTTTTGCCATCTAAAAAATGAAACCGTTATGGATTTATCAACTCCCATATTAACCAAATAAAAGACCTGTGCAACGAATACAACGTAACGCGATTATTTGCATTCGGCTCTGTTCTCACCAGCAGGTTTGATGAGCAAAGCGATGTAGATTTAATTGTTGCCTTTGGTAAAGATGCAGTGAAAGACCATTTTATCAGCTATTTTGATTTCAAATATGCGCTGGAAAACGTTTTAGGCAGACAGGTGGACTTATTAGAAGAACAACCCATACGAAACTCCTACCTCAAAAAAAGTATAGAAAGTACTAAAACCTTACTATGGGCGGGGCGAAAACAAGCGCTACGCGGTATTAATCATCTTAATCCCATAAATCCCGTAAAATCCGAGTTCTGACAATAGCGGCGCAACGCGGACGCTACGCCGGGCGGGGCATTAGCGATTATGGCTATTGGGGCTTCGCCCCGAAAGGTGGGCGGGGCGTTCTAATTCGTAGGGCGTTGCCCTACGCTAATGCTGAGCGGGCTTTCAGCCCTATAAATCGCAGCACGCTGCGCATCTACCGTTAACGAATTTTACTCTTATATTGCACTCTATATCAGCGAAATAACTTAAAGAAAAAGATGTGATTGCGATAACGAACCAAAAGTAGTAACAGATTGCTCCAAAATATTTAGTAAAATTGCTGTATATCTGTGATTTAACAAAGCAAAATTCGTTCTAACTCCTAAACTCCTATACTCCTAAACTCCTAAAAAAAAATGGGAAAAAACAAGCTTGCACGATTTCAGGAAAACGAAACTTTTGCGCTGCTACACCAGCCGGCGTTTGCCGATTTATTCAGGGGCGATTTTTCGCTGAAGGGGCGGTGGCGCCAAGACTTTTTTGGGAATGAAAACCCGATAACGCTGGAGCTGGGCTGCGGCCGCGGGGAGTACACGGTGGCGCTGGCGCGGATGTACCCCGACAAAAACTTCATCGGCATCGACATTAAGGGGGCGCGGCTGTGGCGTGGCGCCAAGACCGCCACGGAGGAGGGCATGCGCAACGTGGCGTTTGTCCGCTCCAAGATAGAGGTCATCACCTCGCTCTTTGCCCCCAGCGAGGTAAACGAAATCTGGATAACCTTTCCCGACCCGCAGCCATCCCGCGCCCGCAAGCGGCTCTGCTCGCCCATGTTCCTCAACCGCTACGCCCAGCTGCTTGCGCCGGAGGCCGTAGTGCACCTCAAAACCGACAGCCGCCTGCTGCACGAGTACGCCAAGGCAACGCTCGCCGCCAACGGCATTACCCCGCTCCAAAGCGCCGACAACCTCTACGCCGCCGCCGGAAGCGCCGGAAGCGCCGGAAGCGCCGAGCTGGCCATAAAAACAGCTTACGAAAAGATTTTCATCAGCGAAGGGTACCCCATCACCTACCTCAAGTTTTCGCTGCCGCAGGGCAAGGCGCTGGCGGAGCCGGAGGAATTTGAGTTCTGCGGCGATGTGCCCAAGGCTAAAACGCGGCAGTCGAGGGTGGGGAAATAGCGACTACCAATGACGGCGTGGGGGGAGAAGCTGAAAATTTTTCGCTACGCGTATACAACGCTTATCAAAGCCGAAAAGCGGCCCAAAATTTTGTTAATGTCATAAATTGCACGAGACGGTAAGTATTGTGCTGATTATAAATCATTTACATTAATGAGGTTAATGAGGTCGTTATTTCTACTATATCTCCCTGCTACTGAGGTTGTTTTGTTATTAAAATTAGGTGTAACCGAGCGCAGCGAGCTCACGAACACCAAAAATAAGCACGAGTGAGTAAATTAGGTTTTTCGTTCCCTACAATTTATGACACTACC
>JAIROF010000116.1 GCA_031257655.1 Prevotellaceae bacterium
AACAAAACAACCTCAGTAGCAGAGAGATATAATAGAAATAACAACCTCATTAACCTCATTAATGTAAATGATTTATAATCAGCACAATACTTGCCGCATCATACAATTTATGACATCACCAATTTATTCTGATAATCTATGACACCACCTTTACCGCATAGCTGCTGCCTACTTTTCCCCCGCTACAGCCAAAAAACATTAAATTGACGCCGCGCGTCGCCGCAGCCGCAGAATAAGCCGTATTTTTACGCTCATTTTTTTTTCCATGACGTACGCCGAAACGCTTCAATACCTGTACGCGCAAGCTCCCGATTTTCAGGAAGCGGGGAAGCGCGCCTATAAGCCCGGGCTGGGCAACACGCTGCTGCTGGACGAGTACTTTGGGCATCCCCACCGCCGCTTTACGTCCATCCACGTGGCGGGCACCAACGGCAAAGGCTCCACCTCTCACCTGCTGGCGGCGGTGCTGCAACGCGCGGGCTACCGCGTGGGGCTGTACACCTCGCCGCACCTGAACGACTTCCGCGAGCGCATCAAAGTAAACGGCGCCGAAATCCCGGAGCAGCACGTGGTGGACTTTGCCGAAAAGCATAAGGCTACGGTAGAGCGCATCCGCGCATCGTTCTTTGAGCTGACGATGATGATGGCGTTCGATTTTTTTGCGCAGGCCAAAGTAGATGCGGCCGTAGTGGAGGTGGGGCTTGGCGGGCGGCTGGATTCTACCAACGTGATAACGCCGGCGCTTAGCATCATCACCAACGTTGGGCTTGACCACACCGAGCTGCTGGGCGACACGCTCGAAAAGATTGCCCGCGAAAAGGCCGGCGTCATTAAGCCCGGCGTGCCGGTGGTGGTGGGCGAGCACCAGCCGGAAGTGGCGCGCGTTTTTGAGCAAACGGCGGCGGAGCGCCAAGCGCCGCTCGCGTTCGCGAACCGGCTGCGCAGCGCCGCCGACACGAAAAAGTATGCCTTAGACCTGCACGGCGAATACCAGCAGCGCAACCTCTGCACGGCGCTCGCGGCGCTGGACTGCCTGCGGGAGCGAGGCGTTTTCTCCTTTTCACAAAAGAATATTGAGGACGGGCTGCGCACGGCGGCGGCGCTCACCGGCTTGCGGGGGCGCTGGGAGCAGCTGTGCGACAGGCCGAAAATTATTTGCGACACGGCGCACAACCCGCACGGCCTGCAGCAAACGATGGCGCAGCTGGCGCGCACGCCATGCGGGCAGCTGCACATCGTTTTTGGCATGGCCGCCGACAAGGACATCGACGGCGCGGCCGCGCTGCTGCCCCGCAACGCCCGCTGCTACTTTACGCAGGCCTCCACCCCGCGCGCCCTGCCCGCCCGCGCGCTTGCCGACAGGTGCCGCGCCGCCGGATTGCAGGGGGAGGCATACCCTACGGTGGCGCAGGCGCTGCAGGCGGCAAAAGCAAGCGCTGCCGCCAACGACCTCATCTACGTTGGCGGCAGCACTTTTGTGGTGGCCGATGCGCTCAAAGCTTACGCTACTCTTTGAAAACATACATAAAATTTCGCCGGTAGGTTCCGTCGGTGCACGTCGCCTCAAAGTTGACGTTGACGGTATCGGACGGCACAACGCCGCGCAGGCTTTCGAGGTCAAACGACACGATGTTTTGGCGAGGAGTTGTGCCGCCATCGCCCTTGCTGTTGTGCTTAAGGAAGAGGGTAATGTCGCTACCCTGCAGAGCAGCGGCGGTATCGCGCAGCAAGCTCACCTCATGCTTGTCGGCATCGGCGCTGTAAAAAAAGTAGTAGTCAACGTTCAGGTAGCGGCTTCCAATCCACACATCATCTACGTTTCTAAGCACATCGGACGAGTCTGCTATTGCGGCGGCAGAGGAGGGCGCCACGTCGTAAACGTGGATGAGAGCCATGTAGGAAAGCGTTACCACGTAGTCGTAACCCGGGCTCCACTCGGTGCTGGTAACGTTGAAAGCGACGAGCACACGGGCATTATTTTCCGGCGCTGTCTTCACCTCATGCGCATTTTTGGGCAGCAGCTTAAGGTTGTCGTCATTCAGGATGTACCAGCTGCTGCTGCTGCTGCTGTCGCTGCTGTCGGACGTGTACTGCACTACGCCCAGCTGCGTTTGCGTAAACTCGTAGCTGTTGCTGCTGTCGGGCAAGCAGGAGGAGAGTGCGGCGAAAAGGCACAGCACGGCAGCGCACGTAAGGCTTTTGGGAGATAATATTTTCATACGTATGTCCTCTTATATGTTTAACAAAAAACGCCAGCAGCAAAGGTAGCTTCCATGTGTTGATTAGGCAAGTTTACCCGCAAAAAAGTTGTGCTCGGATTTGATTATTTAGCTCTTATTTGCCAACGTAAAGTTTAAAAAGTGAGAAAGGCAGCCTTGTCCAATACCCGGAGCAGAAATCGTGCGCGCGATAGAATGCAGGCAACCCGAAAATGCTGTACAGCGCAAGCGGAGGCGCTCGCGATGGCTATCAGGGGCGCCTTTCGCCGCCCATTTTCGCTGCTATGCTCGAGGTGGAGTATCCGCTTACGAGCGCAATGGCCTCCACGCGCCCACCTCGCGCGGTAACAATATCGTATCCCACCATATCCTCCGGCCTGTAGTCGGCGCCTTTGACCAGCACATCGGGCTGCACTAAGCGGATGAGCTCGTAGGGCGTATCTTCGTCAAACAGCGCCACGCAGGATACGACCTGTAGCGAGGCCAGCACCATGGCGCGCGACGTTTCGTCCTGTAGGGGTCGCGCCGCCCCCTTTAGCCGCCGCGTGGAGGCGTCGCTGTTAAGCCCCACCACGAGGACGTCGCCCAGCTCCGCCGCCATAGCCAGGTACTCTACGTGCCCGCGGTGTACAATGTCGAAGCATCCGTTGGTGAAGACCACCGTTTTGTCGCCCCACGCCGCCCGCAGGCTGGGCAGCAGGTCGCGAGGCGCTATTTTTGACCGTATTTGCTCAAGGCTTGCTTTGGGAGGCATGGCGTATTTTTTTACGGGAAAATAAAAAGACCTGCACGTAGGCAACAATTCCCAGAATGATGATGAAGAGCATTTGCGATTCGTGCGCCAGCGTGGCGTACAGCAGGCCGTCGGTTTCGGGAACAGCGTATATGGCGTACATGCCGATGCTGGTGATGGCGTGAAAAGCCCCCAGCCCGCCGTTGGTGGGCGCCACTACGCCAAAGCTGCCCAGCACCATGACCACCAGCCCATCAACGGCTCCGAAGTGCGCCGTGGCGGGAATGGCAAACAGCATCACCCACGACATGCCCCAGTAGCACATCCACAGGAGCACGGAGTGGAGCAAAAATTCCCAGCGGCGCCGCATCGTTGCAAACGTTTTCAGCCCATCGACAATACCCCCGACAAATTTCCGGATTTTTCGCACCACGCTGTTCCGGCGCAGGCGCCTGCGGAACACCCAAGCTGCTGCGGCGAGGAGCGCTGCGCTTGCCACGGCAATCAGCACAACAAGCCCGCCGGAGAGGTAGTCTTTTCCGGCAAGCTTTTCGATCACATTTTCGCGCATGAACTTCCCAAACGTATCTACGCGCAGAAAAAAAGCGGAGAGAACAAAGGCGATGAGGCAAAGCGAATCGAACGCCCGCTCGGCGACCACCGTTCCCACCAGCTTTTCGAAGGGCGCCTTGTCGGATTTGGCGAGCGCACCGCAGCGCGCTATTTCGCCAAATCGCGGAAAGAGGAGGTTGGCAAGGTAGCCGATGATGACCGCGTTGTACACAGCGCCGAGCGCCGGCTTGTAGCCCAGCGGCTCAATGAGCAGCTGCCACCTCCGGGCGCGAATAAAGTAAGCGGCAATGCCCAGCAGCACGCTCAGCAGCACCCATGCGTAGTTGGCTGTTCTAAATCCGGCAAGCAGCTCGTCTAAGCGAGCATCCTTAAAGCTGAAGTACAGCAGCAGTACCGTGAGCAGAAAAAAGAGCGAAAATTTTACAACGTTGTTGAACTGCTTTTTGTTCATGGCGTGGTGGAGTGTAGGTTAGGTTAGCTGACTAAGCGGTTGGTTTCCTTATCGGGAAAAATAATGTTCGGCTGAAAGCTCTTTGCCTCCTCCGCATCTATCTGGGCGTAGGCCATGATAACCACCACATCGCCGGCGTGGCACTTGCGCGCGGCAGGCCCGTTGAGGCATATCACGCCGCTTCCGCGCTTTCCTTTGATGACGTACGTGTCGAGCCGCTCGCCGTTGTTAATGTTCACCACCGTTACCTTTTCGTAGGGCACAAGGTGGGCGGCCTCCATCAAATCCTCGTCGATGGTGATGCTCCCCACGTAGTACAGGTTTGCCTCGGTGATGGTCACCTGATGTATCTTTGATTTTAAAACTTCAATTTGCATAGACAAATGATTTTCTTTGAATTTTGAATTTTAAATTCTCCATTCAAAGCTCGAATTTAGAGATCAAAACTTAGAATTAAAAACAACCCATGAGAATTGAAAGCGGCTGCGCTGTATCGCAGGGAGGGCGCTTGGCCCAACCGCATGCTTTAGCAGCCGGATGCGCCGTGCATTTACAGCTTTCATATTCTCATCGCTAACCAAAGTTAATCCTTTTAATGCTTGCTCCTATGGCATTTAGCCGTTCGTCGATGTTTTGGTATCCGCGGTCTATTTGCTCAATGTTGTGGATGATGCTCGTTCCGTCGGCGCTCATGGCGGCGATGAGGAGGGCTACGCCGGCGCGAATGTCGGGTGACGTCATCACCGTGTGCCGCAGCATGAGGGAGCTGTTTCCGATGACGGTGGCGCGGTGTGGGTCGCAGAGGATGATTTGCGCGCCCATGTCGATGAGCTTATCCACAAAAAAGAGGCGGCTCTCGAACATTTTCTGGTGAAAGAGCACGCTCCCCTTTGCCTGCGTAGCCACCACGAGCAGCACGCTGATGAGGTCGGGGGTAAGCCCCGGCCAGGGGGCGTCGGCAATCGTCATGATGGAGCCGTCGATAAACGTTTCTATTTCGTAGCCGCGCTGCTGCGGGACGTGTATATCGTCGTCGCGCCGCTCGACCCGTATGCCCAGGCGCTGGAAGGCGGCGGGGATAGCGCCGAGGTCGTCGAGCGAGGTATTTTTGATGGTGATTTCGCTGTGCGTCATGGCGGCCATGCCGATAAAGCTGCCCACCTCAATCATGTCGGGCAGGATGGTGTGGTCTGCGCCGCCCAGCTGCGGCACGCCTTCCACCACGAGGAGGTTGGAGCCGACGCCCGAAATGTTGGCGCCCATGCGCACCAGCAGCTTGCACAGCTGCTGCACGTAGGGTTCGCAGGCGGCGTTGTAGATGGTAGTTTTGCCCTTGGCCATCGCGGCGGCCATGAGGATGTTTGCGGTGCCGGTTACGGAGGCTTCGTCGAGCAGCATGTAGGCTCCGTGCAGCTGCTTTGCCTCCACGCGGTAGAAGAGGCTGTCGGGCTGGTAGCTGAAGCGCGCGCCCAGCTTTTCGAGACCGATGAAGTGCGTGTCGAGGCGGCGGCGCCCTATTTTGTCGCCGCCCGGACGCGACGCATACACCAGCCCAAACCGCGAAAGCAGGGGGCCAACGATCATGATAGAGCCGCGCAGGCTGGTCGCTTTTTTCGCAAATTCGGGGTCTTGCAGGCGGTCGAGGTGAATGGTTTTGGCGCAAAACGAGCATACGCTTTGCTGTTCCCGCGTTACTTCCACGCCTAAATCGGCGAGCAGCTCTATGAGCTTGTTTACGTCCAGGATGTCGGGGATGTTGCGGATGGTAACCTTTTCGGAGGTGAGCAGCACGGCGCAAATCACCTGTAGCGCCTCGTTTTTGGCGCCCTGGGGAACGATTTCACCGCTGAGGGTATAAGCTCCGGTAACTTCAAATGAAGCCATTGGCTCTAATTTTTCAAAGTTCAAAGGGGGGAGGGTTACTTGTTTGTAATTCTGCGGCGCTGCTGTAGCAGCGGGCGTTTTTGGCGGCTTTGCCCGTTGCTGTTGCTGCTATTGCTGTTGCTGCCGCTGTTGCTGCTGCTGCTGTTGCCGTTGCTGTTTCCGTTGCCGTTGCCGTAGTTTCCTACCGAAAGGCGCGTGGTGTCGCTGCTCATAATCACCCTTCCCTTGGTAAGTCGTTCGATATCCTTGTATATCATGTCGTCCGACACGCTTTCCTTGTTCCAGGCGAGGTATGCCTTTTTCATATGGTTTGCCACGGCCATTATGGAGTAGCTTCGCTTTTCGCCGTTTGGCAGCTCTGCAATGCTTTCCAGCATGTCCTGCACGCCTCGTCCGTAGTGCTTCAGCTTGATGGTGTCCGGCGAGGTGTAGGGCACTCTACGGGGCTTTTCCTCAAAGGTAATCGGCTCGGGTCGCGGGTATGGCGAGTCGATGTCGAGGTCAAAGTCGGCAATGATGAAGAGGTGGTCCCACAGCTTGTGCTTAAAGTCGTTGATGTCGCGCAGGTAGGGGAATAGGCTACCCATAACGCCGATTACGGCGTGCGCCTGCTCGTTGCGCTTTTTCCGGTCGGGGATGGTGCGCAGGTACTCTACCATGCGCTGAATGTGGCGACCGTACTCCGGCAGCGCCAGCTTGTTTCGTTGTGTATTATAATCCATGGTGCAAAGATAGCTCGAAAAAGGTTGTGAACAAAAAAAGATGTATATTTTAGATGTTTAAGCGGGTTGCTGCCGGCTGCTCGCATTTCGCTACTCCACTATTTCTGCGATTACCTTTCCGCTTGCGGCGTTCGGTAGAGCTATTCCCACCAGGGTAGCGAGGGTTGGGGCGAGGTCGGTCATATCCACGTGCGCCGCTATCGCTTTTCGCCTGACGCGCCAGCCGTAGAAGGCGAGGGGCACGTGCGTGTCGTAGCTGTAGGCGGAGTTGGCGTCTGATTGGGTGGATGTTTCCGTCCACCCCGGCTCGAGGTTTATGATAATGTCACCGGAGCGTTTTTGGAAGAAGCTGTTCTGCATATGCTGCATCACGCCGTCGGCAAAGGCAGCGCCGGAGAGCACGTGGGCGGTGGCGGCGTTGGCAACGCCCGAAAATTGCAGCACAAATCCGGCCACGCGCTCCTGCACTTCGCTCAGGCGCAGGTTTGAATCTTCTATGAGCGTGTGGTTTAGGAATATTTGCTTTTGCGAGAACGATTTTATCCAGTCGCCCTGTCCGTAAACGATGTTCATGTAGCTGCGCAGGAGCACCAGCGCCTTGTTGTGGTCAAACACCCCGTGGGGCATGCCGGCGTCTTCGAGCTGCTGCTGCGAGAGGTTTACGCCGTGGTCGGAGGTGAGCACGAGGAGGAGGTTCTCCTTGCCCACGTGCGTGGTCAGGAACGATATGAGGTGCTTTAGGTTTTGGTCGGTGCGGTAAAAGGCGTCTTCGAGCTCTACGGATAGCGCGCCGTAGCGGTTGCCGATGCCGCGCATGGCGCCAAAGTAGATGGTAACCATGTCGGTGGCGCTGTTGTGCCCCAAGTTTTCGCTCACCACGGCCGAGATGGCAAAGTCCTTCACGAGGTTGTCGCCGTATGGCGTTTCGTAGAGGTTTGCGTAGTCGGGCTTTCCGCTTTTGCCCGGTCGTTCGGCGGCTTTCAGGATGAGGGGCGCCGCGCTCTCCGGCGCTTTGCTGCCGCTGTAGGCGGCGTACTGGGCGGCGGGCAGCAGGGCTTCCCAGCTGCGGTTGACGTAGATGTCGGTAAACTTTTTTTGGTTAAACTCCTGCACCCACTGCGGCAGCTCCTGCATGTAGTAGGAGCTGCTCACAAATTTTCCGCTCAGGTCATCGTACCAGTAGGCGGCGTTGCTGTTGTGTCCGGCGAGGAGGATGGCCTCTTCGGGCAGCATGGATATGCCAACGACGGTTGATTTTTTTTCGAGCAGCTTGAGCTCGTCGCTAAAGGTGGAGGCGAGCAGGTGTTTTGGCGATTTTTTGAGCTTGTCGTTGCTGCTTTCCACGGGCGTAACCCTTGCATCTGCGCAGGCCTCCTGCATATCGTTTTGCGTGCGGTCGTACCAGCGGTCGGCGGGGACGCCGTGTCGCGCAGGCGCGGCGCCGGTGGCAATGGTGGCAAGGCCGGGGGCGGTTTGCGTGAGCAGGTGGCTGTAGCGGGCGTTTTGGCAAAATGCGCCTTCGGTCATCAGCGTTTTGAAGCCTTCGTCGCCCAGGTTGTCTCTAAAGCGCAGCAGGTAGTCGCTGCGCAGCTGGCCAATTACTACCTGTACTATGAGCTTTGGCTTGTCGCCGGGCAGCTGCTTTTGGGCAACCGCCGGAGCAGGGCGAAAAAGGGGGGATAGCGCCACAAGCAGGGCGAGTAAAAGGCTGTTTGGTTTCATCAAAAAAAAAATTCAAAGATTTGGGGGTTTTCCTTTCAAAATTCATTCTCAGGCGCTCCATTTTCCACGCATTAAGCCGGATTTTCTACACGTTAAACCGGAAGTGCATCACGTCTCCGTCCTGCACAACGTACTCTTTCCCCTCTACGGCCAGCTTTCCGGCGTCTCGGCAGGCGCTTTCCGAGCCGTAGCCGATGTAGTCGTCGTACTTGATGACCTCTGCTCGGATAAAGCCTTTCTCAAAGTCGGTGTGGATGACGCCGGCGGCCTGCGGCGCTTTGGCGCCGCGGGGGTAGGTCCACGCGCGGACTTCCTGCGGGCCTGCCGTAAAGTATGTTTCGAGGCTGAGCAGCTTGTAGGCGGCTTTTATCAGCCGCGCCACGCCGGAGGTTGTCAAGCCGGCCTCCTCCAAAAACATTTGCCGCTCTTCAAAGCTTTCGAGCTCGGCAATTTCGGCTTCGGTTTTGGCGGCCACCACCAGGCATTCGGCGTTTTCCTCCCGGATGGCTTCGCGCAGCATGTCAACGTAGCGGTTTCCGCTCACGGCGCTTTTTTCGTCCACGTTGCACACGTAGAGCACGGGCTTGGCGGTGAGCAGGAAGAGCTCGCCGGCCAGCTTTTGGTCGTCCTTGTTGTCGAGGAGCACCGTACGCGCCGATTTTCCTTGCTTGAGGGCGTTGTGGTACTTCAGCAGGATTTCGTACATGCGCTTAGCCTCCTTGTCGCCGCCGGCTTGCGCGGCTTTTTGCACGCGGGCTATGCGCCCCTCCACCGTTTCCAAATCTTTGAGCTGCAGCTCAACGTCTATGATTTCTTTGTCGCGCACCGGGTTTACCGACCCGTCGACGTGGGTAACGTTGTCGTCGTCGAAGCAGCGCAGCACGTGGATGATGGCGTTGGTTTCGCGGATGTTTCCCAGAAATTTGTTTCCCAAGCCTTCGCCCTTGCCGGCGCCTTTCACCAGCCCGGCTATATCCACAATCTCCACCGTGGCGGGCACTACGCGCTGCGGCTTCACCAGCTCGGCCAGCTTGCTCAGCCGCTCGTCGGGGACGGTGATGACGCCCACGTTTGGCTCAATGGTGCAGAATGGAAAGTTGGCCGCCTGCGCTTTTGCGTTGCTGAGGCAGTTGAACAGCGTTGATTTACCTACGTTGGGGAGACCCACTATGCCGCACTGTAGAGCCATTTGTTGAGTTGAAAATTGAAAGTTGAAAGTTGAAAGTTGAAAATTGCGCGTTGACAAATGACCGTTGACCATTGACCATGAACCGTTGACCGTTGACCATTAACCATTAACCATTAACAAAAGACCGTTTAAGGTTGGCGATTGGCCGTTGAATGTCGGTTGAATGTACAAGGCGCTACACCGTCATTATTTCGCGCTCTTTCTTTTCGAGCACTTCTTCGACTTTTTTGCTGTAGATGTCGATGATTTTTTGCATGTCGGCTTCCGCATCTTTGGCCACATCTTCGGGGAGGCCGTCTTTTTGGAGCTTTTTGATGGCTTCAATGGCGTCGCGCCGGGCGTTGCGCAGGCTCATGCGGGCGTGCTCGCCTTCGTTTTTCACCTGCTTTACCAGGTCTTTTCGGCGCTCTTCGGTCAGCGCGGGGACGTTGATGCGAATATTTTCGCCGTTGTTTTGCGGCGTAAAGCCGAGGTTGGCAACCAGGATAGCTTTTTCGATGACGTGCATCAGGTTTTTCTCCCACGGCTGAATGAGAATGGTTCGCGCGTCGGGAACGGTGACGCTTGCCACCTGCGCCAGCGGAGTGGGCGCTCCGTAGTACTCTACGGTGATGCTGTCCAGCACGTGTATGTTGGCCTTGCCTGCCCGCACCGACAGCAGCTGCTGGTCGAGATGCTCTATCGCTTTTTCCATTTTGGCCTTGCCTGCCGCAACTTGCTCTTGCGCTTTACTAATATCCATAGTTCAGACGAATGAAGTTAAACAAATATGTTTGTCTTGCCATTTTCTTTGAAAAATAGCGCACAAACTTACATGAAAAATCTGAGTTTTGCAAGTTATGAGGCATGAAAATGCAGAATGCAGCGTGCAGCGTGCAGCGTGCAGCGTGGCGCTCATCAGCGTATCACCGGAAAAGCCGAAATGCGCAGGCGGGCGGCTCCCATAGGGATTAGGGTGATTTCTTCTACCGGGCCGGCGGGCGCCACGGGGCTTTGCGGCACAAAGGCGCACAGGCCGTGCTCGTCCATTTCCCATCCGGCAACTTTGGCGCCTTTCGCTTTGAGGATAAGCGGAACGGAGGCTACGGTGAACGGAAAATTATCGGCAGGCCATGCTCTTTTGGCTACCTCAAACGAGGCGGGCAAATTTGCAGGGTCGAACACCAGCCCATAGCACCACGGCGATAGGGGGCTGATTTCGTACGATGGCCACTCGGACGGGTCGGCGGAGGTTTGCCATCCGGAGTCCCACTGCGTGGTTTTGGCGCTATTTTTTTTGGTATATTTTTCGTCTATTCGAAGCGAAAACGTCAGCGGGCCGTAGCTCAGGCTGACGCTGCTCCCGTTTTGCTTCCACGTGTCGAGCGACAGGTGCATCGGCAGCGTCAGCTCCACCACATCGCCCGCCATCCACGTCCGCTCCATGCGCAGGTAGCGCGAGGCGGGCGCCGTAACGGATTCCGTGTGCCCGTTGGCCGACGTAACTTTTGCTGAGGCTTCGGCGCACCACTCCGGGATGCGCAGGTAGAGCGGAAAGGTAGCGCGGTTGGCCTCGCGCACAACAATGCGCACCGTTTCCTCGAAAGGATAGCGCGTAGCTTGCTCCAAGCAGACAGCCTCCCCGTTTCCTACCCTGGCGGTCACCGTGCTTTCGGCGTACAGCGCCGCGAGCAGGCCGTTGTCGGGCGTTGCCATCCACAAGTTTTCGGCGTAGTATGGCCACCCCTGCGCGTGGTTGTGCTGGCAGCAGCGGTTGCTGAAAGGATTCATCAGGAGGAATGGGCCGCCGTTGTCGATGCCGGGGTGGTGGTTTTTGTCGTCGCTCAGCACCATGTTGGGCGCGGTGATGTAGCGCAGCGCCCTGAAGTCGGGCATTACCGCCGCCGGGTAGGTGTTGAAGGCCACGTTTTCGCAGTGGTCTGCCCAAAACGGGTCACCGGTGATGCGGAGCAGCAGCTCGTCCGAGGCCATCTGCTCCACCATCCCGCAGGTCTCCACGCCCTGACGGGGGTCGTGGTAGCCTTTGCGGGCATTTTCGTCGGCGCCGAACATGCCGCCGGGGACTTGCCCGTACAGCAGGCGGACGAGGTGAAAGGTGTTGTAGGTGGCCTGCAGGTGGGCGGAGTCGTGCGTTTGCAGGTAGTAGGTGGCCGGCTCGCGAAACGACTGGGCAATGTTTACGTTGTGCCAGTTTGGCAAGCTGTCGGCCGGCATCCAGCAGGCCGTGTTGCGGTGAATTTTTTCGCCCAGCTCCAGCAGGAAGGCGTCGCCTGTGATGCTATACAGCCAGTAAACGCTGTAGAGGTTGTCGCCGCCGCGGCTGTTCTCCCAGTAGTCTTCGAGCAGCAGGGAGTCGGGCAGCTGATTTTCCCACCGAAAATAGCGGGTCATGAAGGGGACGACGCGGTCGTCGCCCGAAAACTCGTACCACGATTGCAGGCACCAGAGCATAATCATGTTTCCCCACAGGTCGGGCTTTCCGTTTCGCTCAATCCACGGGCCAAAGTATCCGTCGGCTCGCTGGCTGCTCAACGCGGCGTCTATCCATACTTTTGTCTCCTGCAGCATGGCCGAATCGCCGAGGATATAGGCGATATTGCCGTAGCCTTTGAGCCAGTAGGGCACTTCCTCCCAGCCGTGGTCTCCCTTTCCTTCGCGGTCGAGCCAGGCGTTGTCCTTTTTTTCGAGCCATGCGCTGATTTCTCCCAGGCGCCCGGTGAGGCCGTCGCGCTGGAGATCCAAATACCTGCGCAGCCACCCGCCCGGACGGATGCTTCCCGCCGGCAGCTTGATAAATTGCGACGGCAGCAGCGGCGAGCGATTGGATACGTAGTTTGAGCTCGCACGCTCTGTGCACGGACGGCTAACGATGTCGTACGTGCTGCGGTGCGTGCATCCCGCAAGGATTACCCCACACCAAACAACAGGAAAAAGCAGCTTCTTCATAATTGCTACTTTTACATTATAATTCAAGCGTCTCATCTTTGATAAACGTTAGAATGACAAATAATTACAAAACATTTTAATGCGTAAATCATTATGGCCTGCGGAGCAGCTTACAGCGCTATCCTCATTGCGCTCGACGCCTACCTTTTGCTGAAAGGAGAGCCTGACGCCTGATTTGTCCGGTAATTTTTGATTTTCAAAATTTTGCTCCACTTGCGGGATGATGCCATAAATCGCATGACATGGCAAGCATTACGCTGATTATCAGCCATTTGCTTTAATGAGATGGTGAGGTTGTTGTTCATACTATACCTCTCTGCTACTGAGGTTGTTTTGTTGTTTAAATTAGGTTTAAATTAGGTTTTTCACTCCGCTAATTTATGGCGCCACCCACTTGCGGCTGGATACCCTTGGGCATACCGCTTGTTGCTTCGGGGGTAACCTCGCGCCCCGTTTCGGCTCTTTCCGGCGTTTGGGTGCTTTGCGTATTCTTTTCCTGCCCCTCCCCTGCCTTTTCTTGCTCAAACGTCACGCCGACGGAATCGCCCCGCACAACACGCGCCTCGCCATATACCCACTGCCCATCTGCTCCCCGCTCCCAACCTGTAGCGGTTTTAATATTTTTTATATCTTTAAATGCGACGGGGTGTGCAAAATGTATAGCAAGCGCTTATCTTTGTACATAGAAAGAAGATCTTCCTGAGAACCTCCTTGGTGGAGCGGCGAACTCGTTATTCGCGCAGCCTCATCAAGGAGTTTTCTTTTTTCAAGCGCTGCCAAAGCCTGGTCGTAATATCGGTTGCCATCCCTGTCTGTAGCAATTACCGCTTTAACAGTGTAATCCTCTCCGCCTATTTTTAATCCTGCCACATAGTAATCGTACTTTTCGATAAGCGGGTGTTTTTTTCTGTCTTCATTATCAATGGTATCGACGAATATACCGTTATTCCCTCTTTTGCTAACCGTATTTCCTCACCGGTATTCCGGTTGACGTATTTACCGCGCAACATTTTTGCGTACTCCAGCGCATTTTTCCGGTATTCTGGCTAATTCTTTTTTTGAGGTGCTATGAAAATTAAGTTCTCATTATTACGCAGCAAAAGCGGCGAAATGGCGCTGTAGAGACGCACGGCGTGCGTCTCGCGTGCGTCTCGCGACAAAATGGCGCTATGCGCAATGCACAGTGAGACGCACGCCGTGCGTCTCTACAGCGCTATGCGTCGCACCCATGC
>JAIROF010000153.1 GCA_031257655.1 Prevotellaceae bacterium
ATTCAACATTATTGTATTCCCGACATTATTTTCGCGACAGTAATGTTTTGTGCTATGTTTTTCATATATGACTATATATCAACAACAAAATGGCCATCAGGTCAGGAGTTCTGAAATTAGATGCAAAAAAATCAAATACAATAGCGGTCTTCATAAAATAAGCCGCTACGAAAAAATGCACGAATATCCGCACGCCTGTTCGTGGGCGACGAACAGCCGCCGGAAAGGGGGGGGGATTGCGCTGGTCGTACCGCACTTCGGCATTTCCAACCCTGCGGAGTGTATGCGGCGCTCGGCAGGGCTTTGTACGAAAATAGCACGTAAATGGCGCAGATTTTTAACGGTTTACGCAGGTGGGGGAAATGCCTAAAAGTTGCGTAAACCGTTAAAAACCTGCGCCATTTGCGCGCTAAAAAAACAAATCGCAGCTTTCGGCCCTGCGGAGGATAGGGGCATCGCCACCGTCGTTGGCAGCGCTTAGTATTCCCACAAATCGTGCTCAAAGGTAAAGATAGAGTTCTTTATCCGTTCCGATTCCAGCAACGCTGCATAGCCATCGGAAATGTAGTCGGAAATGGCGCGGTTATTGTGCGGGTTCGATTCCTTAGTAATATAGGAGGTAAAGCGCCGCCCATTAAAAATATCGTCGTACGATATAATGGTAGCATCATTATTGGGCAGGTAGGCAGGCGTACTTGCCAGCACCTGACGCACTTCATCGTAGTGCACCCAAAAAAGCTGCTTTTTTTGCAGCTCGCCCTCCGCATCATCCTCTTCATTTCCTGTATTCAGCTGTTTTCTATACACCTTTATCGGGCAAATCCCAACTATGCGCACCATCATTTTAGAGTAGTGCTTGTCAAAAAACCAGTCTTCTTTGACGAGCAGCTCAAGCACTTCGTCCCACTTGTATTCGCCGGGAATAATAATGGTGGTATCGCCCGAGCCGTCCATTTTTTGCCGGCGCTCGGACTTATCCACAGCGTCAAAGCGCGAGCTGAGGTCTTGGGGAGAGAGTAGCGTTGTAAATTCGTCGTCATACGGGTCAAAGGCACGGATTTTACCGCTACGGATGGCGTCTACCAGCGTTTGCACCAAGCTGCGGCGCGACGCCATATCTTTTGTGGGGTAGTAGAGCGAAAAGTTCATCTTTTCACGCAAATCTATGGTGCGCCAAATGCGCTTTGCCCAGATAATGTCGGCTTCCCGAATATACAGGTAGGGTATAGGGTCGCGCGTTGTGATGACCTCCCGCTTGAGTAAGCCATCCGGAGCCAAGCTTTTCCTCACGCCGTTACTTGAAGCTTGCGTCGTCGTCGCCGTTGTTGCCGCCGCCGCAGGTACTTGTGCCGAAGTTATCGTAATATTTGCGACCAGCAGCAGCATAGCAGCTACGGTCAAAAAAACTATCTTTTTCATGAATATTCCTTTAAAAAATGGCAGCATAATGCTGCATATAGCTATCTTACTTTTATGCTTAAATCTTGTAAATCAACCATTCTCCCGTCAGGGCCTAGGGCCTTAATGTCTGTAATGCTCAAGCGCTGACCGCTTTGCAGTCCTCTCATTATTTGCTTTTGCTTGTCGGTAAACAGCTGACCGCTCGAGGCTTCTTCCATCACATAGCCGCCCACCGGAGCAAATACAACAAAGGATTTTATCACAAACTTCATATCAAAGTCAAAATCCGGCGGCATAATAGCGCGAATACCCTGCGAGGAGAGCAGCTGCTGCCGGGTTGCCGTTTTCCCCTGAATTCCGTCCATTTCGGGCACCGGCCTGGGGACGCTTTTTACGCGAAATATTTTTTTGCCCATGCTGCGCTTTTCGCCGTGTATTTCTGCCACAACGCTCACTTCGCAGGTTGTCCCGTCGCCGGGGTTTATCGCATATTTTCCGCCGTCCCGCTCCAGCACTCCGTTGCTTACGCTAATTTGCACCTTGTTGTCGGGAATGCCTGCCGCCGATACGTCAATGGGGTTAAGCACGCCGCGATACAGCACGTTCATTTTTGCAGGCGACACCACTACGTTGGGCTCTGCCACCGTGTAGGTGTAGGTAAAGGGGTAGGATTTGCTGTTGAGCGTAATGGAGCCTCGTATGGTTTGCTCCCCAATGCTATTTGCCGACGCTTCATAGCGGGCTTTCCCCTCAACGGTGCGCAGCTTTTGGCCGTTTACCACCACATCCGGCTGCAACGTTCTGTCGGAGGCCGCCAAAAATATCTGCGCTTCAAACTTTCCGCCGCGTATCACGTAGTCCGACACGGACTGCACTACCGGGTCAAAGTTATCAATTTTTACGGTGCCAACCTCCGTTTGCGACAAGAGGTAGGACATCATATCCGCTTCGCAGGTAAGAACGTCTACCTGCATTTTTGTGAGCAGGGGCACCGCTGCAATGACGGGCAAATCCGTAAACGTTCCAACTTCCCAGGGCCTTTGCCCGCCGTGTGATTTCGAGTTAAGGTCTTTCGTTTCGAGCATCTTGTTTATGTTGTCAATCAAGCCGCTCGCTTCGGGCTTCAGCATCGACAGCAGGTAAGCGCGGTAGTCGCCCAGCTTTTTTTTCAGCTCCAGCCCTTTTTGCTGGCGCACCATCAGGTTGCTGCTTGGCTCGGTGGTGGAGACGTTGGTAATACGGTCGCCCACAACTTTCCCGTTTTCTATGGCTATGGTTTCGGGGCCATCGGCCAAGGTTACCATTTCTACTTTCAGCGATTCTATGTAGTCTATCAGCGCTTTCGATTTTTCGCGTACGTCAAGGGATTTCACGAGCCAGGGGCCTATGCGCTCCTTATTTTCTGCATTTGCTGCGCGAAATACGCGCTCGGTTACATCATTTTTTTCGCTGAAAACTCGCGCCGTTTGCGACAGCCCGCTTTCAAAAAGTCCAAAGGCATTCAACACTTCAGCCGATACATTTAGCGCCAGCATTGCTGTCAGCACTAAATACATCATGCCTATCATTTTTTGCCTGGGTGTTTCTTTGCCTCCTCCGGACATGTTCTAATGATGCTAAAATTTCCGTTTGTACTATTGTTCCTTACTATGGCTATTTTTTCCCGGTTGCCAGCTGTACTGCCGACAGCATGCTGCCATAAATACCGTTGAGCTCGCCAATGTTTCTGTTGAGCTGGGAAATTCCTTTGCTAAAATTCCTGTTTTCTTCAACCGATCGGTTCAGCTCTTCCACCAGCTTTTCGAGGTGCTGCCCCATAAGCGTCGAATTTTTATGGTATTTTCCGCTTTCCTGTACCTGCAGCTCATACACGGCATTCAGCGTTGTCATAGTTTTGTTTAGCGCGTCTACCTGCTTGTTGTAGGTATTGTTGCCTTTACTTATGCCGCTCAGGTTGTCTTTCAGGTGCTGGTCAATAAGGGTGAAGGTTGCGGCAAAGCTTTCGGCAGCGCTTCCTATCACGTCCGACATCTGCTTGCTGGTCTTGTTTATTTCGTCGCTCACCGATTTGCCGGAGTTGCTTATGAACTTCACGGCCTCTTCGGTTGCTCCAGCTATGGTGGCGACCATTTGCTTGTTGGCTTTGCCCGTTTCGTTGATGATTTGCCGGCTCGAATCGTCCATTGTTTTGGCAAAGTTTTCTACCGTTACGCCCATTATTTCGCTCACCTGGCGGTTTGTTTTGCTCACCTCATCGCTCATTTGCCTGCCCGAATCAGCCAATGCCTTAGCAAAGCTTTCGGCAGCGCCGTCCAGGACGGTTGCTACCTGTTTTCCGGCTTTGGCCATTTCATCGCCCAGGTGCTTGCCCGATGCGCTTACGGCCTCTGCCGAACTTTGGTAGCTGTCTGACAAGGTGCTCATTGATTCGGACAGCGATTGCGAAGAGCTGTCGTAGGATTGCGAAAAGTTGTCGACGGTAAGCGACGCCCGGTGCATTTTTTCGGAAAGCGTATTTGCGGCAACCGCAGTATCGGACAAAGCGGTGAGCTTTTCGGTTGCGTCTCCCAGCTTGCTCAGCCCGGAGGCTAATTTTTCAACATTGAGCTTGCTTAAGTCAATATTACCCAAGGCAGAAAGGTTGGCAAGGGCGGCAGCTCCGGCTTTTCCGGCCTTGTTTTCGGCGGTTGTCGCTTTCGTTGCGGCTCCATTCGACCCCGTGGCTACGGTGGCCACCTCAATGCCTTCTATGATTGGCTGCTTTTTATGCTTCTCCTTTGGCGCTGCTACGCTATGCGCCACCTCACCATCCCCCGCCAATTCGGGGTAAACCAGCTCCCAGCGGGGCTCCGGATGGGGAAGCGGTTCAAAAGCAGAGCAGATAAAAATAAACGCTTCTACAGACATTCCTACAATAAGCATGGTGCTGGCGCCGGGAAAGTGCTCAAGCTTAAATAGCGCTCCAACAATAACTACTGCTGCACCCAAGCCGTAAAGCTTGCCCATAAACAGCTTCCAGCCTCTGCTTTCTGTAAAATTAGCCATTTCCGATTTCTGAATTTAGGTTATATACCACATACGCATACTAAAAAAAACATGCTCAGGTTTTCCCGCTCATGCCGCTATTTTCCTATGTAAGAGCGAACACAGCGAAAGCCAATGTATGATTTTGCTGTGTCCTGATATTCAAATGTTCTGGCGCCGCACTGCAGGAAGTAGGCAATATCTTTCCACGAGCCTCCTTTTAGCGTTTTACGCAGCATTGCCTGGGGGTCTCCGCTTTGCGCGTTGTAGCGGTAGCTGGGGTTGATGCTGTTGACAAAGTTGTTTGCCTGCTCATCATAAACGCTTGCCGTCCATTCGGCCACGTTGCCGGCCATGTCAAACAGCCCAAAGTCGTTAGGTTGATAGCTGCCCACCGGCAATGTTTTTGTTCCTCCGTCAAGCCCGTAGCGCGAGCGCTGCGCAAGAAAGTTTGCCCGGTAGCAGCCTGTTTTATCGAAGGTGTATATGCCGCCCCAGGGGTATTTTCCGCCGTCAAGTCCACCTCGAGCGGCATACTCCCATTCGGCTTCGCTTGGCAACCTGTAGTTCTGGGGGAAGGGTCGCCTGTTTTTCTGGCAAAAATCTTCCATCAGCCTGGAGCGCCAGCGGCAAAAGGCGGTGGCCTGCTTCCAGGTTACTCCTACCACAGGGTAATCGTCAAATGCGGGGTGGGCAAAGTAGCGAAGGGCAAAGGGCTCGTTGTAGGCATACGCAAAATCGCGCAGCCACACCAGCGTGTCGGGGTAAATAGGCGTAGTCTCCCGCATGATGTATGAGGCCGGCTCTACGTCTCCATATTCGTTGCGAATGAGCGTGGATGTATCTCTCGGATGTTTTCTGCCTAAGGCTTTGTCGTAATCAACCCATGCGTAATCATATACCAGCCGCCTTACGTTCAAGGCTTTTCCCTCTCCCGGCACGGCAGACACGCTGTATATTTCGTTGAGCAGCTCAACATAATCCGGATTATTAACGCTATACTTTGGCTCCCAGTTAACAAGCGGAGGGTCCATGGTTTCGCCCAATGAGTTTTCTGTAATCAAAAATTCTTCAAACTGATCGCCCAGCAGCCGGCGCGAAATGGAGTCAATAACGTAATACACAAACTGGCGATATTCATTATTGGTGATTTCGGTTTGGTCAATCCAAAAGGCATCCAGCGAAACCGAATTTATCGGAGCGTTCATTGAAAAGATAAAATCTTCATCATTCATGCCCATGCTGAAATTACCCTGCGGAATAAGCACCATTCCGTAAGGAGGTAGTTCTTCGCCTTGTGTACCTCGACCTTGAACTCCTATCAACTCCCCACCAATTTCTGCAGAACATCCTGTCATAAACAGGATAAGGATTTCGAGGCCTAATCTGACTCTTTTTTTCGTAATCCACATAGACTTTGTATACTTATAAAAACCTGATACTTTTATACTTTTTTTCTTTTTGGGGTCGCTTTAGCTCAAAGGCGTAAGATGCAAATACTTCTAAGCTTCCGCCATTTGTACCTATCAACCTTGATAAAGGATACTCATAAGCAACCCCTACTCTAAAAACTTCGCGCACCGTAATTCCGGCCATGCCTCCCAAGGCATCTCCAATACGGTAGAACAACCCTCCCCAGTAACGCTTCAAGTAAAATACGTTGGCTCCAAATTCGAGCTGGGGCTTTGCGATTGATGTAAACATCAGCATGGCGGAGGGGTCTACGTGAATTTTTTCGTTTGACGTTTGCCACCGGTAGCCTCCGCTGAGGTAAAACGTACGCTTTACCGTCAACGTTTTGTCGCCGCTGTTCACCGTAAGCACGCGCGGCTGGTTCAGGTGCCGGCACGAAAAGCCTGCGTAAAAATCGCGCTCATCGTAGTAGGCTCCCATCCCCAGGTCAAACCCCGTAGAGGAAGATTCCTCCCGCTGCGGCACGGCAGGGTCGTCGGCATAGCTGCTCCACTTGGAGGGTGAGGCCAGCGTGTAGGATACGCCACCGACCGAAATTCCCATGCTCAAGGTGGCCGTGCTGCTGAGCTTGTGGCGGTAGGCGTAGCCTGCGCTGAAGCTCATGTTGTCAAAGTTGCCTATTTTATCTCCCGTTACAGCAACAACCGCTCCGTGGTTGGCGTCAAACAGCATGAAGGGTGCGCTCACGCCCAGCGACCACACCGACGGCGCTCCCTCAAAACCCATATACTGAGAACGCTGTATAAATGTGGCGTCGAGCATTTCGCCGCCACCTGCACACGCCGGATTAAAAAGAACCTGGCCGAACATGTACTGGGTTATCTGCGAATCATGCTGCGCGCGTAGCGCTGTAGCTCCTGCCACTAAAAGAACGGCTATGCAGGTTGATTTTTTCATGCAAAAAGCTGCTTGTTTTTTAAAGGTCGCATGAACCCACATGCCAACACCCATTTTCATTTGGCGAACTTTCAACGTGATTAGAGCCCGCCTCTTGTTTGCAAGGTAGGCTTATTTCTCATTAAAAGCGAAGCAAAAGTACGCAAAGTTTTACGAACGCCAACTGTTGATAATCCGATTTTTGGGGGAATATAAAACTTCACATGTCGATTTAAAACTATTTAACCGGCGTGGCAGGCTTTGTAAAGCCTAAGTAAACCCTTATTCGGCGGCAAATTTTTTATAAAACCACAGCCAGCGATCGGGAATTTCCAAGCGCAGGGCTTTTTCGTAGTCGCTTCGCTCGCAGGGGACAATGCGCACCGCATCCCGCTTATCTACCGGGATGGCCATCCACCAGCGATCCGTAATTTTGCTCTGGTAAAAAACGAGCTGCTGGTCTTTGCCCCCCATTTCAATTTGCAGCTTGCGGCACGTTTTCGCTTCGGCGGGGTCGTCGCTTACGCGGCAGGCAACTCCGTCGGCGATGTGCCAAATGAGCTGGGCTATTAGCTTTGCCGTTTGGCGCTGGCCGTCGTTGGCTAAGCTGAAGTTGCCCAAGTAGCAGGCTTTGAGCTTGTCGGAAAAGGCGGCAAGGCGCAGCAGGTGGCACATTTCTTCGGCGTACAGGCCGTTGGGCGAGGGGTCGAGGGCGGCGGGCGCGTCGCACTGGCGCACGGCGTTGACGCCGGCGCAGAGTACGTCGGCGTCGCGCAGCAGCGGCTCGGCGCGCAGTATGTTTTCGCGAACAGCGCCCAAGCGCAGGAGCTCGCAGTAGCGGTCGCCCAAGCGCTGCATGTCGGCAGGCGAGGTGAGGTAGCTTTGGTAGGCAATCACGCTGAGCGCTTCCAGCTCGCGGCCGTAGTCTTTCATGAAATGCGCCAGCACGTTGCTGCCGGAAATCGGCTCCTGCGCGTTGCCCAGGGTGGCGCTGGGGAGGATGAAGGTGGCCGCAACGGTCTTGCGGTGCGCCTTCACGGCGTCGTACACGCTGCCGGCGCTGAGGATATTCTCCCCAAAAACGACGGGAAAAATGCCGGCGGCAAGCAGCTTGTGCAGGGCGCAGGCCGATTTTTCGCCCGATGCATCGCCCGTGCCCGGCAGCGCCACCTCAACGTCGCCGAGGTCGATGACCGGCAAGGATTTTCCGTGCGCAAACAGGGCGTAGAGCTCTTCGCGCAGCGCAACAAAGCTGTTGGGCGCTCCGGGCTTGCGCAGGCCTACCAGCGCCACCTTGAAATCGCCAAGCCACGCCCAGTCAAAACCTTTGACGCCGTACTTAATCCGGCTCCCCCACTGCTCGCTCAGCTTGGCAGCGCCGAACCGCTGTAAGTGCTCGGCTACGGGTATAAAAATATCGCTGTACTCCACAAATAAAAAATTATGCTGTTATGTTGGGCGCCTCTCCCCCCCACCCCACCAAACGCTGCGCTAGGCTTCATCGGCAAAGTGCGCACTTGCTTCACCGCAAGCGCTGCCTTTTGCCTCAGCCGCAGGCCTTGCTTTTGGGTTTTTAGAGGTTCCCTATTACTAATCGTCATCAATCACGCTAAAACAATTCCAGCTGCTGGGGAATGGGCGGCAGCTTTTTTTCTTTTTGGTTGGAAAATAGCTCCATCATCCCAAACTGCTTGTCGGTAATGCAGAGTATCCCGACGTGCCCGTGGGTGGGGAGCGATTTTTTGACCCGCTTAACGTGCACATCGGCGTTCTCGCGGCTGCTACAGTGCCGTAGGTAAATGGAGAACTGAAACATGGTGAACCCGTCCTCCAGCAAATCTTTCCGGAATTTGGCGTACCGCTGCTTGTCGGCTTTGGTTTCGGTGGGCAAGTCAAATAGCACCAGTATCCACATTACTCGATATTCGCTAAGGCGTAGCATGTAAAGTCGGGTAAATTATTTTACGCCGCTTTCCTTCAAAGCAGGCCGAAAGGGATGCCGTTGTTTTTGTCAGCCCTACCATGAGCGGGCTGCGCTCCCTGTCAAAAAGCGTATCCTGCGACAGCACCGACAGCAGCTGGTATTTTACGCCGTTGGATAAGCCGGAAATGTCTTCGCCATCTTGTATACAGGTTAATACCGCTTTGTCCACGAAGGGGCGGTAGGGCTCCATAATGTCGTCGGCAAGGCAGTAGGCGTTGTACTGGTTGCGGTGAAAAATGCCCAGCGTGGGTAGCAATCCCGACCCCACCAGCGCGCGCGCCACAGCCGCGCGCAAAATGGCATAGCCATAATTTAGCAGGTTGTTGGGCGGCGCTTCTTCGCGCCCGCGAACAAAGCTGGGGATGTAATCCGAAAACAGCTCGCTCCAGTAGCAGGCGGCTGCCCGCGCTTCGCAGTTGTCGGCGTCGCCCGATTTTACGCTGCGCGAAAGGTACTCCATCTTCTTCACCTCTTTTCCCCGCGACGCTAACAGCGCTGCCTGATTTTCAATTTTTGCCACAACGGTTTGCTGCCACAGCTGCTTTTTCAGCGGCTCCGAGGCCTCTATCTGCGCCTTAAAGCGCTGCGCCTGCAGGGTGTGCCCGTCTAAGTTGAGCATCATGCCGGCAGGGTGGTGCGCGTCGTTGCAGTGAATAAGGGCGACATTGTTTTCCAGCAGCGCCGTCAGCAGCCCGTGCGTAACGGTGATTTGCCGATGGTCTAAAATCAGCAGCCCAATATCCTCTATCGGACGGGTGGTTACGGAACTCTCCTTAAAGGTATCCGGCAAGGTTTCGTTCTTTTCCACCTCCGGCAGCCGTATCACCAGCTGATTGCTTCGCAAGCTTAAGTAGGCCGGTGAGCTGAAATGAAGGGTTTGCTTGATCATG
>JAIROF010000092.1 GCA_031257655.1 Prevotellaceae bacterium
GCTTCCCGATGGTTGCGACATTTGGCTAAACTCTTAGCGCTGCTTAAACGTTATAAACTTGTTCAAGAAAAATTGAATGACCGCCACCACAAATATCGCTACTAATTTGGCAAAAATAGCATTGCCATGGCACACCTCAACCAGCAGGAAAAGTATTGCGGAGCTCAAGGCCAAGCCTGTTAGCCCTATGGCGTAGAAAAAAAAGAAGCGCACCACCGGCTTGTCGCTTACCCTAAAGTTGTAGCGCCGGTTGAGCACAAAGCTGCAGAAGATGCCGCAGTGGATGCCGATGGCATTGGCGAGCAAGTAGCTTGTTCCCATAATACACAGCAGGGTGTAGATAGCAAAATCCAGGCCGGCACAGCAGCTTCCTATAATACCGTATAGCAAGAATTTACGGTGCTTTCGGCAGCTGGCAACCAAAATGCGGATAGCGTTGTTCTTTTTCACGGGAAAACACGTTACGTTATGAAACCTCTAACACGTTAAACATTAAGCGTTGAGCTGCTGCGGCATCAGCCCATTTTAGCCTTTAATTTTTCTATCATATCCTTCGTCATTCGCTCCAAATCGTACTGGGGCTTCCACCCCCACTCCTCGCGGGCGCAGGAGTCGTCGAGGCGGTTGGGCCACGAGTCGGCAATGCTTTGCTTCAGCGGGTCAACTTCGTAGGTCATCCGAAAATCGGGGTAATGCTTTTTTATGCTCTCGTAAAGCATTGCGGGGTCGAAGCTCATGGCCGTTACGTTGAACGAATTGCGGTGAATCAGCTTGTCGGGGTTGGCCTCCATAATGCTGATGGCGGCGTCCAGCGCGTCCGGCATGTACATCATGTCCATAAACGTGCCGGCCTTGAGCGGGCAAACGAACGGCTCGCCCTGCACGGCTTTGTAGTAAATCTCAACGGCGTAGTCGGTGGTGCCGCCGCCGGGCATCGTTACGCTGGAGATGATGCCGGGAAAGCGAACGGAGCGGGTATCTACCTTCCAGCGGGTAAAGTAGTAGTCGCTCACCAGCTCGCCCAGCACCTTCGTAATCCCGTAAATCGTGTTGGGGTGCTGGATGGTATCCTGCGGCGTGCCGTCCTTTGGCGTGTCGGGGCCAAAGGCGCCGATGGAGCTGGGCGTAAAAACCGCGCAGCCGTACTCTCGGGCCACGTCGAGGCAGTTCATCAGGCTCCCGATGCCCACGTCCCACCCCAGCTTGGGGTGCTTCTCGGCGGTGGCGGACAGAATGGCCACCAAGTTGTAGATGGTATCTATCTTATACGTTTTGACGGCTGCCGCAATCTGCTCAATGTGCAGCGCGTTGATTTCAACAACCGGCCCTGCGTCGAAAAAGCCTTCGGGGTAGGGCGGGGTGTAGAACCCGCACACAACGCTATCCCTCCCGTACAGCGCGCGCAGGCGGACGCTCAGCTCCGACCCGATTTGCCCCGTACTGCCAACAATAAGTATTTTTTTCATAAATATGGCAAAATATAGCCGCAACTTTTATTCCTAATTCTCAATTCTCAATTCTCAATTCTTCAGCACCCCCAGCTCTCCTCCTACCTTGACGAACGCCCGGATACACTTATCCAGCTGCTCCCGCTCGTGGGCGGCAGAAATTTGTATGCGTATGCGCGCCTGCCCCTTGGGAACGACCGGGTAGTAGAATCCCGTTACGTAAATACCCTCGTCCAGCAGCCTGCTCGCCATGTCCTGCGAGAGCTTTGCGTCGTACAGCATCACCGCGCAGATGGCCGACTGGCTGGGCTTTACGTCAAACCCTGCCTGCTGCATTTGGCCAATGAAGTAGCGGGTATTTTCGTGCAGCTTGTCCTGCAAAACGTTGGAGGTAGAGAGGTAGCGGAAGGTGTAAATCCCAGCGCCCACAACGGCGGGCGGCAGGGAGTTGGAGAACAGGTAGGGGCGCGAGCGCTGGCGGAGCATGGCGATGATTTCCTTTTTGCCGGTGGTAAAGCCGCCTATGGCTCCTCCAAAGGCTTTGCCCAGCGTTCCGGTGAGGATTTCTATCTTTCCCCGCAGGTTGAACTCCTCCGTAGCGCCGCGTCCGGTTTTCCCTACAACGCCCGCCGAGTGCGATTCATCGACCATGACCATAGCGCCGTACTTTTCCGCGAGGGCGTGGATTTTGTCCAGCGGGGCGAGGTTTCCGTCCATAGAGAAAACGCCGTCTGTCACCACCAAGCGGAATCGCTGCGCCTGCGCCGCCCGGAGCTGCGCCTCCAGGTCCTGCATGTCGGCGTTGGCGTAGCGGTAGCGAACGGCCTTGCAGAGGCGCACTCCGTCGATGATGGAGGCGTGGTTGAGCGCGTCCGAAATGATGGCGTCCTGCTCGTCCAGCAGGGGCTCAAAAACGCCGCCGTTGGCGTCGAAGCAGGCGGCGTACAGGATGGCGTCTTCCGTCCCAAAAAACTGCGCAACGACAGCCTCCAGCTCCTTGTGCAAATCCTGCGTGCCGCAAATAAACCGCACCGACGACATGCCGTAGCCGCGGCTCTCCATCGCTTTACGGGCGGCTGCAATGAGCTCCCGGCTGTCGGACAGGCCAAGGTAGTTGTTGGCGCAAAAGTTGAGCACCTGCTGCCCCGATTGCAGCGCTATGGTAACCGCCTGCGGCGAGGTGATAATGCGTTCGCGCTTATACAGCCCCGCAGACTGTATGGAGGCTAACTCCCGGGTGAGGTGTTCCTGAAATTTTTTGTATGTTTGCATAATTTCTATTTTTTTGGCACAAAGGTACGCCAAATATTAGCGTCGAGCAAGGGGATTGTTTTTTTCTTACTAAAAAAATACGGAAAGGGATGGAATGCGTGATTTCACGCAAAAAGAAAAAGCGGGAAAATTTTTCAAATTCTTTGAAATTTTCCCGCCTTTCCTCTTGGGCTGATTAAAACATTGGATTGATATAAAACACGGTTTTTAGAATATATACCCCAGCGATAGGGTAAAGCTCCGCACCTTGTAATTTCCGGTTTTTACGAGGTCGCTAAGCCCCCAGCTGTAACGCCCCATGAGCTGGATTGTCGAAAACAAATCTATGCCTGCACCAGCCCCAATGCCGTAGTCAAAATGGTTTAGATCCTCCGGTTTCGGCTCGCTACCGCTTGCTATTGCGTCGCGCACCGCCTTGTCAACGTACGTTTCTACATTGCTAAAGGCGTAGCGCAGGTAAGGGGTAGCTGCTATAAAGGGGCGCACCACTTTCAGGTCAACTCCCCACGTAACGTTAATCGGGATGTCGAGATACGAAACCCTTTTGGTGGCATTTTTCCAACCCGTCGCGCTCGCACCTTTATCAAGGTATGCAACGGGCTGGTTGAGGTAAAGCAGCTCCGGCTGAATGCCCAAGCCTATAACGGGAATGTTGAGCTGCCCAAAGACGCCTGCGTGAAAGCCGAGGTCTGGCTTGTCAAGCTCCGCCAAATCGGTTTTAAATTCAATGCTCGGCATGTTGATGCCTCCCTTAACGCCAAAGGCAAGCGTTTTTGCCTGCGCGGTAATGCCCAATCCTACAAGGGCTGCAATGATAAGTAGCTTTTTCATTTTGCTGTTACTTTTTTTAGTGAAACAATTTAGCTGAAATTTTCCCTAAGCGCCAGCGCTTACTTGCTTTTCCGCGCCTTCACGTACGTATCGTTCAAGCCGGCCAGCACTTCGGAGGTGATGTTGAGCTCGGGGTTGCCGTAAAGCACAACGTTGCTGCCGCTGGTGCTCAGGATGAGGCTGTGCTTTTTGTCTTTGTTGTACTCGTTGATGTAGGTTTGGATGTTGTTTTGGATTTGGCGCAGCATTACGGATTCCTCCTCCTGCAGCTCGCTTTGGAGCTGCTGGCGCAGCTGTAGCAGCTCCTGCTCGCGCTTTGCCAGGCCTTCCTGCAGCTGCTGGGCTTGCGAGCGCGTCACCAAGCCTTTCTCCACCTTCTCCTGAAAGTCGCGGGCGTCGCTTTCAAATTTTTTCATGCGCGCTGTGAAGTCGCCATCTTTCTTTTTTGCCTTTGCCTCGAACTCATTTTGCAGGTCGAAGTACATGTCGTAGCCGCGCACCAGCGAATCAATATTTACGTACACCACGCCCTCGCCGGCAATGGTGCTTTGCCCGTCTTCCGACAGGAGGTCATTGCCGGTAGCGGCAACCTTGCTGCCCAAACCGATGTACAGGAACAACGCCGCTACAGCGAACGATACTACAGCAGAAAACGCTATGCTGAGGAGAATAGCGGGTAAATTTTTTTTCATTTTTTTGTTATACTTTTAGTTTTTACCACCAAACGGGTGGCAACGTGGTTACTTTATTTGACCGCACAAAGATAGCAATTATTGTGATTACTGCAAACGGCATACGCTATTGGCTAATTCTTTTTTTGAGGCGCTATGAAAAGTCCACGTGGGGTTTTATGCTGCGCTCGGCATAGCTTTGCGTAAAAATAGCGCGGTAGATGGCGCAGATGTTTATGATTTACGCAGATGAAGAAAGGGCTAAAATCTGTGCAAATCATAAACATCTGCGCCATCTGCGCGCTAAAAAACAAAGCGCAGCTCTCGACCGAGGAGAGTATACCCCGCGCTGGGATGCCGGTCGCCCGTTACTCACCATGTGTTTTTTTATAAAGGTGTTCGTGAGGTCGCTACGCTCAGCTCAGCTCAGCTCAGCTCAGCTCAGCTCAGCTCAGCTCAGGGCTTGGAAATGCCTTGCGCCGAACGTTACGCCGCTTTCATAGCATCTTAAAAAAAATTAGCATAAAAAAAAGGGTAGTGTCATAAATTGTAGGGAGCGAAAAACCTAATTTACACCTAATTTTAATAACAAAACAACCTCAGTAGCAGGGAGATAAAGTAGAAATAACAACCTCATTAACCTCATTAACCTCATTAATGCAAATGATTTATAATCAGCATAATGCTTACTGTATCGTACAATTTATGACATTACCAAAAAAAGAAATAGCAAATAGTTCGCCGCCGTTTCGCCGTGGGGCGTATGCAATACGCCCCTACATGGGTCGCCGCCGTTTCGCCGTGGGGCAAGCAGACCTTGCCCCTACACGGTTGCCGCGATTTCGAGGTTTCTCCGAAAAGAACAGAGAAAAAATTATGGCTAATGGCGCAAAGCGCTAATTCCTAATTCGTAATTCCTAATTGAAACCAGCTATTCCTAATTGAAAACGGCTATCCGAATCGCCCATCTCCCCTCCTTTC
>JAIROF010000154.1 GCA_031257655.1 Prevotellaceae bacterium
CCTTCCTTCCTTCCTTCAACAGCGCTCGTCATTGGTAGTTGATATTTCTGAGGACAAACAAAAAAAATGACGAGGTAGCCTCGCTCCGCCATTGGTAGCCATACCCGCTTCTGCAAGTCCCGCAGGGACTGCCTGCGGGGAGAACGCCGAGGTACGTCGTATCGTATTTGCAAGGCTGGCGCCTTGCTTTTAACCCGACGTAGCGCGGACGCTACGCCGAGCGGTTTTTTTAATCACACGCTTCCAAGCCTTTAGGCTTTTAGTATTTTAGGCTTTTAGTATTAAAGGCTTAAAGGCTTAAAGCCTGAAAGTCTGAAAGTCTGAAAGTCTGAAAACCTTAAAATCTGAAAACCTGAAAGCCTGAAAGCCTTTGCAAGGCATTTCCAAGCCCTGAAGGGGCGACCTGCACCCAGCATAGGGTAAAACCCTATGCGAACTTACAGTGCATCGCGCCATTAACCATTAACCATTAACCATTAACCATTAATTACTCCCATTCGATGGTAGCGGGCGGCTTGCTGCTGATGTCGTAGACCACTCGGTTTACGCCTTTCACCTTGTTTATGATTTCGTTGGAGATTCGGGCAAGAAATTCGTAGGGGAGCTGCGCCCAGTCTGCGGTCATGCCGTCGGTGGAGAGCACAGCGCGCAGGGCGATGGCGTTTTCGTAGGTGCGCTCGTCGCCCATTACGCCTACCGACTGCACGGGCAGCAGGATGGCGCCGGCTTGCCACACCTTGTGGTATAGCCCGTCGCTGCGCAGCCCCTCAATGAAGATGTGGTCGGCCTCCTGGAGCATGCGGACTTTTTCGGGGGTTACTTCGCCAAGAATCCGCACCCCCAGCCCCGGGCCGGGGAAGGGATGCCGGGCAATGAGGGCCTCGTCGAGCCCCAGCTCGCGCCCCAGGCGCCGCACCTCATCCTTAAAAAGCAGGCGTAGCGGCTCAACGACCTTCAGGTGCATCTTTTCGGGCAGCCCCCCCACGTTGTGGTGCGACTTGATGGTGGCGCCCGTAATGGAGAGCGATTCGATGATGTCGGGGTAGATGGTGCCTTGCGCCAGCCACGTTACCCCATGCAGCCGGCGCGCCTCCTCCTCAAAGACGTCGATAAAGCCCTTGCCGATAATTTTGCGCTTTTTTTCAGGCTCCGACACGCCTTTCAGGCTCGCGTAAAAGCGCTCTTTAGCGTCTACGCCAATCACGTTAAGCCCCATGGTTGCGTAGCTTTTCATTACCGCCTCCAGCTCGTTTTTGCGCAGCAGGCCGTTGTCGACAAAGATGCAGGTAAGGTTTTTGCCGATAGCGCGGTTGAGGAGCGCCGCTGCTACGCTCGAATCTACGCCTCCCGACAGCGCGAGCGCCACCCTGTCGCTGCCCAGCTGCTGCCGTAGCGCTTCTACGGTGGTGGCGATGAACGACGCCGGCGTCCAGTCCTGCTTGCAGCCGCAGATGCGGATGAAGTTTTGCAGCAGCGCGGGGCCATCCTCCGTGTGGAAGACCTCCGGGTGAAACTGCACCCCCCACGTCGGCTCGCCTGCTATTCTGTAGGCGGCGTTGGGCACCTCCTTTGTGGAGGCCACAACGCTAAACCCTTGCGGCAGCGCGGTAATGGTGTCGCCGTGCGACATCCACACCTGCGCTCCGTTGGCAATGCCCTGCATCAGCTCGTCGCTGCGGGCAATGTTTTGCAGGTGTGCGCGTCCGTACTCGCGCGTGCCGGCGGGCGCTACCGTTCCGCCGGCGTCGTGCGCCATGAGCTGGGCGCCGTAGCAGATGCCCAGCACCGGAACTTTTCCGCGAAAGTCGGACAGCGCGGCCTTAAATGCGCCGGCGTCGTACACCGAAAAAGGGCTGCCCGAAAGGATAACGCCTTTTACGCCAACGTCGCCTGACGGGTACTTGTTGTAGGGTACAATTTCGCAGTAGGTGTTCATTTCGCGCACGCGCCGGCCTATGAGCTGCGTGGTCTGTGAGCCAAAATCAAGGATGATGAGCTTTTCTTGCACGGTTGTCGATGTTGAATTATAAATGGTGAATGGTGAGCTGTGCGCTCACGCCGAAAGAGGTTCCCTAAAATCTGTGTAAATCTTGCTAAATCTGCGTCGTCTGCGTGCTGTTTTCGCGCAAAGCTATGCCGAGCGCAGCTTAACAGCAAAACAACCTCAGTAGAGCAGAGCGATATCGCATAAGCCGCCACCTCATTACCTTTTGATTAGTGAGCGGCTTGTGGCCAGCCGCAATGCTTGCCGGGTCGTACAGCTTATGCTGCCACCCAAATTTCAACGTTCAACGTTCAAAATTTTGTCTGGTCATTGGCCCAGCTTGAATACGTAGGTAATGGTTCCGCTTTGGAAGAGGGGGCCGTTGAGGGAGGCGCTGAACTTTGCCCTTCTGGCGGCTCGCTCTGCCGCATCGTAGAGGGTTGCATCCATTATGGTGGAGCCTTCCTGTCGGGCTTCGGCCTCTACCACGTTGCCGTCTCTGTCCACCTTTATGCGGACTATCACGCGCCCGGCCTGCTGTATTCGGTAGTCCGGCTCGGGGAGGCTGCCGCTCAGGGAGCGTCCGGCCAGGCTGGCGCCGCTAATCTCTCCCAGCCCGCTGCCGGCGGCGTTGGGCGAGCGGGGCGAACCGTCCGGCGAGCCTTGGTTGCCCAACGCTGCGCTGGTGCTTTCCCCCTGGGCGGCGGCGGTGCTTTGCCCCGGAAAGAGGGCGTTGCGGTTTACCTCGCGCGGCTTTTCCGTCGGCTTTTGGGGCGCGTCGTCCGGCGGCTGCTGGGGGTGCTGCTGCGTGGCGCTTGGCGTGGTTTTGCTCTTTTTACGCTTTCCTTTTTTCTTTTTGGGGGCAATGGCCACCGCCTCTTCGTAATCCTGCGTGAGGGCTTCCTGCTCTCCCTGGGGGGCGGCTTGCTGCGGCGGTGCGGGTGCGGCTTCCGTTTTGCCGGGCTCTGCCGTGCCTTTTCCCGTCTGAGCGTCGCCAAAGCTGACTAAGATGCCCAGCTCGGCAGGTGGCGGAAAAGGCTTCCGGTACCCCCACGTGAGGAGCATCAGGAGCAGCGCGCCGTGGAAGAGCACGGTGGCTATCACGCCTTTTGTTTTGTCCTGCTGCATAGCTTGCTATAAACGGGTAGAAACATTCATACTCAATCTTCGGGGCTGGTGGCCAAGATGACCTTCCAGCGGTGGGTTTTGGCAACGTTCATCACCTTTACCACCTCGTCGATGGTCACCGTTTTTTCGGCGTAGATGGAGATGGTAGGGTCTTCCCGCCCTTCGAGCAGCTGGCTTAGCTTTACCGGCAGCTCCGAAAGGGTGACGGGGGTGGTGCCGTCTACGTACAGGTAGGGGCTGTTCTTGGGGATGGACACGCTCACCGCCGGCTTGGACTGCACCTGGTTGCTGCTTTGCGGCAGCAGCAGCTTGAGCGCGTTGGGGCTTATCATGGTGGAGGTAATCATGAAAAATATGAGGAGGAGGAACACTAAGTCGCTCATCGACGCGGTGCTAAACGCGACATCCGTCTTTAGGGTTTGCTTGATTGCCATGCGATTTAAATTTTTAGCTGGTTTGTGGTTTCCGCACCTCGGAGGTGGGCTGGGCTGCAAATTTTGGGTTTTGCCATTTGCCGCTACGCTCCGTTGCGCCCCTTACTTTTTGGAGTAGAGCATGTCCATGAACTCCATGGTGCTTGCCTCGAGCAGGAATACGACGCGCTGCACCTGGGCTATGAGGAGGTTGTAGCCAAAGAAGGCGATGACGCCGACAATAAGCCCGGCAATGGTGGTTACCATAGCCTCGTATATGCCCGACGAGAGCAGCTGGATGTCGAGGTTATTGCCGGCGTTGGCCATGTTGAAGAAGGCGCGCACCATGCCGGTTACCGTTCCCAGGAATCCGAGCATGGGTGCGCCGCCGGCCGTCATTGCCAGGATGGCAAGGCCCTTCTCCAGCCTGGCCACCTCGAGGTTGCCCTCGTTTTCGATGGCGGTTTGGATGTCGCTTAGCGGGGCGCCGATGCGCTTAATGCCCTTTTCGATGAGGCGAGCCTGCGGGATGGCGCTGGCCTGGCAAAGCGCAATGGCCGCGTCTGTGCGGTTGCTCAGGAGGTACTCGCGAATGTTGCTCATGAAGTGGTTGTCGACCTTGGAGGCGCGGTGGATAGCAAAAAAGCGCTCTACGAAAACAAGAACGGCTATCACGGAAAGCACCAAAATGGGAACCATGACCCACCCGCCTTTGATGGCGAGCTCAAAAAATTCGATTTGTTGCTGCTCTGCTGCCTGAAGTGGTACAAAGGTTATAGACATTTGCTGGTGTGGTTATGCATGAAACATAAAAAATTATATCCCGCAAAGGTAAGAAAAATTTTTCGTACCTTCCTTTAAAATGCAAAATTTGAGCTAATTCTTTTTTTGAGGGAGCTGTGAAAATTCCGAGGTTAACGTTCGTTGAGCTTCGCTGCCAACGATAACGAAATCGGGCGGCGACCGTAGGGGCGTATTGCATACGCCTAATGGTTAATGGTTAATGGTTAATGGTTAATGGTTAATGGCGCGATGCGGCGAAATGACGGCGAAATGACGGCGAAATGACGGCGAAATGACGACGAAATGACGACGAAATGACGTGTGTATGTAGGGGCAAGGTCTGCTTGCCCCACAACGAAATGGCGGCGAAATGGCGTAGGGCGTACCCCGCACGGCGTAGCATCCACGCTATGCCGTGCGCAAGGCGCAGCCTCACCGTGCATCGCGCCATTAACCATTAACCATTAACCATTAACCATTAACCATTAACCATTAACCATTAACCATTACTCTACGGCTATTTTAACCATCACTCTTCCGGCCTTTCCCTCGAGCGCGAAGTAGTACACTCCAGGGATGTCCGGCATGGTAAGCCCCTGCTTGAGGTTGGCTGTTTTTCCTTCGTGCACCATCCTACCCTGCACGTCGAAGAGGTAGAAGGTGGCGTATCGCTCTTCCAGCACATCGAGGTTGTCCGCCTCCTCGCCGATGATGAAGGCTCTCTTGAGGTGAACAATGCCACCCGGCGGCGCGGGGTTGGGGTAAACCACTGCCCGTACGCGTGCATCGTGCCTGGCGAATGAGCCGGGAACGTAGGGGCAAGAGCGTATCCACTTGTTTTCGGCAACTTGCACCTCGACGAATATCGAATCGCTGATTGCCGCGCCGGACGGAGAAGCGTAGTAGAACTTGCCGGCCTCAATTTTCTCCGTTACCCCTTCGGCCTTTCTGTACCACGCTACTCTCCGAATATGGTAGCCGCCGTTGTAGTCCGGGTTTTTTATCACCATCAGCAGCTTTCTACCCAGCTGAACGTTCACAATGTCATTAAACATAAACGGCTTCTCCAGCAGCAGCGTACACGCCTCCGGCAGCAGGCTGCCGTGGGCGGTGGCCGTGATGCTTGTATCTAACCTGAACGGCTTGTCCGCCTCCCGGCATAGCAGCGTGTCGCCGCTGGGGAGCAAAGCTACAATCTTCGGCGAAGTATCGCCACACGGCATGGTGTAGCCGATGGTGTTGTTTACTACCGGCAGCACCTCTCCGTTAACAATCACGCTATCCAGCTGAATGCCGGCAAGTATCCACTTAGCGTGGAGCGTAGTGTCCTTCGTTACCTTACTTGCGCCAAAGTCCCACAGTGCGCTGTCGGTCTTGCTGCCGGTCTTGCTGTAGTAGCTGTACCAGCCGCCAAAGGTGTAGCCAACTTTGCCGGGGTCGGCAGGGCGCGGTGCGGCGTCGCCATCCGCTACCTCGCAGGAAGGAGTGGCGGGGATGCCGCCGTTCAGCTCAAAGGTTACCCTGTAGAGCTTTCTCCACCGCGCGTAGAGCGTTGTGTTGCCCGTGCTGCCCGTGGGGATGGTTGTCACCTTGCGGCCTCCCGCCGGCGCATCGTACCATCCTGCAAACGCAAAGCCGCTGCGCACGGGCGCAGGCGGGGTAATTGCGCCGGATGCTATGGTGTAGGTGGTATCGGGAGATGCGGCATGGGCGCCGCCGTTGAGCACGTAGGCAATCTTGTACGCCACCGGCGTCCACTTAGCGTGGAGCGTAGTGTCCTTCGTTATTCCGTTGACAGAAAAGCCCCACGGTGCGCTGCCGGTTTTGCTGTAGTGGTACCAGCCGCCAAAGGTGTAGCCGGCTTTGCCGGGGTCGGCAGGGCGCGGCACGACATAGCCATCCGCTACCTCGCAGGAAGGAATGGCGGGGATGCCGCCGTTCAGCTCAAAGGTTACCTTGTAGAGCTTTCTCCACTGCGCGTAGAGCGTTGTGTCGCCCGTGCTGCCCTTTCTAATGTAGAGTATCGGCCTCCCTTGTAATTCGTAGTTGTCGTACCAGCCGGTAAACCTATAGCCTGCGTAGGTGGGCGTGGGGAGCGTAATGATGGAGCTCTCTATGGTGTAGTAATCAGGGTTCTTGGGGAGAGAGTCGCCGAAGACATTGTGGTAGTCAATCTTGTACACTTTTGGCGTCCATTTGGGGTAGAGCTTTATATTCTTCTCCGGTACCCTGTTAATGGCAAAATCCCACGGGATGCTGAGGTGCTCATCCGCGTACCATCCGTCATCTCCAACCTTGTAGCCTTTGCACTTGTGGGGCGGGTCGGAGGGGGGCGTTAGGAGTTCGCCGCGGTAGACCGTCCGGTTAGGGATGTATTTTATGCCGCACCTTCCGACGCCAAAGGACACGGTGAAGGCGGGAAGCGACGCCTTTTTTAAGAAATCCCTCCATACCACAGCTTTCTCGTAGCTCGACAATGATTCTGAAGGAACGGTCAGCGTACACTTGCTCTTGTCCACCTTGTCAAAAACGTTAGGATTGATAATAGGCGCAAGCCGGGTAAGGATGGTAATGGAGGTCAGGCTGGTGCAGCTGGAAAAGGCGATATCTTGGATAACCTTTACCGATGACGGAATGAAAACCGATTCCAGGTAGCTGCAATTGGAAAAGGCGCCCCTTGATATAATCGTCGTCTGCGGTGGCAGCACAACCTCTCGTAGCTTGGTGCCGCTAAAGGTTTTCTCGCAGATAACGCTCACCATCGGCGGAATGGTGATGGAGGCTAAGCTGCTGCATCCACTAAAAGCGTAATGGGAAATAAAATCTACCTTTACCCCCGGTGGCATAACAACCGTTTCCAAGCTGGTGCAGCCCTCAAACAGCATCCACTCAATTTTTTGCAGCTCCAGGGGGATGACAATGTTCTTCAGGCTGGTACATCGGCTAAAGGTGTAGTAGCCCATGTAAAATTTCGGCGAATAGTTGGTGAACTCAACGGCCTTCAAGCCGCGGCATCCGTAAAAGGCGTATTGGTACACGGCTTTTATCGCCGTAATGCGGATAGCAATCAAGCCGGTGCACTCTTGAAAAGCCTTATTTCCTATGACAAGCAGGTTGCTCTCCGGCAGCTTGACCGAAGTTAAGGTCGCCTTACCCACAGCGCCGTTGTAAAATGCGTACTCCGGCATGTAGCCGGCGGAGTAGCTATAGTCTTTGTTGGCGGAAGGCACGGTGCCCTCGGCGCCGGTGTAGGCGCTAATGGTAACGCTGCTCAAGTCCAGCTCCTTCAGGTTCGGCATCTCGTCGCGCATAAACCTCACATCGCGGGCGTCTATAACCCCTGTGAGCGTGAGGTGCGAAACGTTTTTTACCCCGGGCTTGTCCTTCAGCGTATTTGGGCGGTCTAAGTGGTGGGAGGCGTAGGTGAACTTGCCAAACCGGAACGATGACCACGTCGGTGCACTTTTGTAGCGGCTTACCGCCGAGCTTTTGGCAATCAGGTCAACGGCGCCTGTGTTCACGTTGCCAAAGACCTCTTTTTTGATGGCCTGCGGCGTCTCCCTCAGGTTGGTAATGGAGGTCAGCCCGGTGCAGCTGCCAAAGGCCTTCTCCCGGATAGTATGCACCGACGCCGGAATGGTGAGCGCCTTCAGGCTTGAGCAGGCTTCAAAGGCGGAGGTGTCGATAACCTCCACCGATGGCGGAATTTCAACGGAGGATAAGCCATCGCAGTCGCAAAAAGTCAATTTGCTGATCACCTTCACCTTCGGCGGGATGCTAATGGACGATAGCGCGCGGCAGCCTTTAAACGCTTGTTTGCCAATAGCCGTCACCGACGGCGGAATGCTGATGTTGGGCAGCTGTTTGCAGAAGAGAAAAGCGTAATCTTCGATCTCCGTCAACCCTTCAGGAAGGATGACGGAGGTTAATTCGCTGCAGGAGAGAAACGCGAACTTCCGAATGGCCGTTACTCCCTGCGGGACATTAATGGATTTCAGCTTGAAGCAATTTGCAAAAATCCCTTCGGGCAAGGTTGTCGGCTTCGACGGGCTGGCAAAGGTAACAGACTCCAGGGTCTCGCATTCGAAAAAAGCGTAGTCGTCAATAGCCTTTACCGATGCCGGCAGGATGATGGAGGTCAGGCTGCGGCAGCGGTGAAAGGCTTTGCTGCCGATGCGCTCCACCGCCGACGGAACGGAAAAGTTAACGGTGCCCAGCTCGGTGCAGTAGGACAAAGCATCAGCGCCAATCGTCGTCACCGACGACGGAATACAAATGGAGGTCAGGCGCGAGCAGCCCGCAAAAGCCTCCTTGCCGATAGTCCTCACCGCCGACGGAGCGGTAAAGGTAACGGAAGCTATGCCAACGCAGCAGTAAAAGGCATACTCGCCGATCTCGGTTACCCCTGGCGCTATCACCACAGCGGCGATGGGGTTTTTGTTGCCATACCAGGGCGGGCGATTGTATCTATCGTCGTATTTGCCCATAGCGCCATTGCCGCTAATCGTCAGGGTGGTGACGCCTTTGTTGTCGGGTGCAATCGACCACGTGCAGCGGCCGGTGGTACCGGAGGCATTTATATCGGGAGCCGCCGTAGCGCCTGCGCTAAGGAAAAGGCAGGCAGCCGGCAGCAAAAATTTTATCGTTTTCATTTTTCTAAGTACATGACAAAAATTCAAACATCTTCAACTCCAGCTTTGCCAATTGATTAAGAAACATATTTACAATAGCTTACAGTCAACGCTTAGGCGGATTTTTTTGCCCATCGTCCGTGCTTCTTGACTTTTATGGCGCTACCGGTATTGGCATAGGAATCCCTATATGCTTCGCGCAGCTTTATTTTGCGCATCGGCTGGATGGCCTCGCTTCGCTCACAATGACGGAGCGGGACTTCCCGTTATTTTTCTTGTTTGTCGTTAGCAATATAAGCTCGACATGGCGGCATCCGTCGCCATCACAGCGAGCAAAGCAAGCCGAAAAAGAGCGTCTCTGCGCAAAATTGTGATGAGCAGGGTCAGAACTCCTGACCTGACGAACATTATATTGCTCATATAGAATTATTTATGTAAAGCATGGCACAAAATATTACTGTCGCAAAATAATGTCGGGAGCACAATAATGTCGATGTCTTATGTGTGATAATCAGATTATTGTATTATTTAATGCCAAAAATCGCGACAGGCCAGTCTGTGCCAAGTCAGGAGTTCTGAGGGTATAACGGTACCTACACACACAAATAACGGTAGAAGTTTAAATTTATTTCGGAGAAAATGTAACCTGCTGAGCAATACGGATTTTGAAAAGCAGGCAAGCGCGGGCGAGAAATCGGCGAAACGGGGGGCGCACGATGCTTTTACTTGTTTCTCGAATACGATAATTATCATACGGTTTAAAAACTTCTTGCTTTTTTGGGAGATGTGATATTCATTTATTTCGTACTTTTGCCAAAAACAACTTGCTACATGACAAAAAAATGGGAAATGCCGTGAAAATACTATCCGTTATTATTGCTGCATACAATGAAGAAAAAACGATTCTTCCGCTGCTGCAAAAAGTTGTAGACGTCAAGCTGATAAGCGGTATCCAAAAGGAAATAGTCATCGTAAACGACGGCTCGCGCGATGCAACGGAAAAGCTGGTGCGGGATTATATTCGCGCTCATGCGGAGGAAAAGATCGTATTGGTCGGCCATGAAAAAAATCTGGGAAAAGGGGCAGCCATCCGCAAGGGGCTTGAAACCATCACGGGCGACTATGTGATTATTCAAGATGCAGATATGGAGTACAATCCGGACGATTATAGCATCTTGCTGAAAACGCTGCTGGAGGAAAAGCGGAAAGTATTGTACGGTTCCCGCTTTTTGAATCCGCAAAACCGGCATTCATACCGGTCGTTTTACTGGGGAGGGCGCTTAGTAACCTGGGTTGCCAATATTTTGTTTGCCCAGCACCTGACGGACGAGCCTACCTGCTACAAGCTGTTCGAGGCAGAGCTCCTCAAATCTATTCCCCTGCGCTGTAATGGGTTTGAATTTTGCCCGGAGGTGACGGCAAAAGTGGCCAAGCGCGGCATTAAAATCAAAGAGGTCGCCATCAGCTACTATCCTCGCTCGGTCGAAGAGGGTAAAAAAATAAAATGGACAGACGGCGTAGAGGCGCTTTGGGTATTGCTTAAATACCGATTTGTGAATTAGCTATTAGATAGTAGATGCTCAACTTTTTAAGCAACTTGCGAAAGCTGAATAGCGTAATTCGTGGACAAAAAAATTCAGTAGCGTCTCAAATTCACGGAAAGGTATTATCTTTGCACCCAAAAAGACAGGATACATTATGGGTAGCGTATCAAATTAACCCTTTCCGTGAATTTGAGACGCTGCCAAAATTTCGTGTAAAATAGCGTAATTCGTGGACAAATATCTAATATATAACATCTAATGGCTAAACATGTTTCCCCAAAAACTTCACCGCCGTCGGCGAGAAGAGCGGTAAAAGCACAAAAACCAGGCGGACGAAAAGCTCCTGCTCCTGCTCCTGCGCCTGTATCGGCGCCAAAAGCAAAAAACGCTCTGCGGCAGTGGCTGGGGGGCGCTTTTGGCTTCAAGAGCATGGCGCTGGCGGTGGCTGTCGGCCTGCTGCTCTACGCCGTCATGCGCGACAACTCCGGCTACAAGTGGGCCTGGAGTAGCCTGCTAAAAGGCAACTGGGAGCTCATACAAAAGCATCGCAAAGCCACGCTGGATGAGCGATACCAAATGAAGCTCGGATTCGACTACGTGTTCTACAAGTACATCATAGACAATACGCCGGAGGATGCCGTGCTGCTCTTCCCCCTCAAAAAGTACAATACCGAAAAAGGCGGCGACTACCAGCTGAACAGCAGCATTAACGCAAAGTACTGGGCTACTCACTTTTTGTACCCGCGAAAGGTGCTCTACAAGGACGAGCAGGAAACCAACCCCCGCTACAGGGATGTTACCCACGTGGCAATCATTGCGGGGCACGGCTACGAGGATGTGGACTATCCCGTGTATGAGCGAAGCTACTTTACCGTGCTGCCGAAAAAAATGCCCCAAAATACCGAACCGGCAACCGGTAACGCCGAACCCTCAACCGGCAACGCTGAGCCGGCAACAGTGGACAGCCAGCAGTGAACACTTAGCAGCGAACACTCAACGGTGAATAGCCAACCATGCACCGTTAGCCGTGCATAGCTGCAAATCGGCTCGCCGGCATCTACAGCGTTTAATTTTTTTTTAAACTACATCGACAAAAAATGATTTACTTCGGATTATCCACCACCGTACTGCTCGGCATTTGCGTAGCCTTGAGCATTTCGCAACGCCTCAAGCTGCCGGAGGTGGTTGGCTTAGCCTTTCCGGTAGGGATAGGGCTGCAAACCTTCTTGATGATTTTGCTGGATGTGCTCAACATCCGCATCACGGCCACCTCTGTGCTCACTGGCTCATGGCTGGCCATAGCCGCTGCGGCAACCTTTTTCTACCTCCGGCGCGACCTGCTCAGGGGCTGGTGGCGCTACGCAGGCCGGCTTACCCGCCCCAAGATAAGCTGGCTCTGGCTCCTCTCCCTGCTGGCTACCGGGGTGGTGCTGGTGATGATATTCGACAAAACCATGTTCTTCCCCACCTTTGATACCGACAGCGTGCGGGGATTTAACTTAGTGGGCAAGGTGGTGGCGCACGAGGGTACGCTAAAAAATTGCAGCCTCTTTACCGACCCCAACCATTGGGAGATGCACGGCCCCGGCTCCTACATGACCTACACGCCCCTCCTGCAGCTGGCCTACGCCTACGTGTATATGTTGGGCGCAGCCACCTCCAAAATCGTTAGCGCCTTGCTTTACGTTTCGCTTGCGGTGGCATTTTACGGCGTCACAAGCCGCTTTGCAACGCACACCCTCACGGCGCTGGCAACCTTTTTCACCGTCTTCACGCCCGAAATGCTGGCCTTTTCTGCCATGTCGGGCACCAACGTTCCACATGCCGTTTACGCCTCGCTGGGCATTCTATTTTTTGTTGCGTGGTACTACAAAAAAATCCCCTCGCTGCTTTGGGTATCGGCGGCGCTGCTGATATGCAACAGCTGGACGCGCTCCGAAGGCGTTGCCTTTGCCGGCGCGGCCTGCTGCGTAATGCTCTGGTACAGCATCCGAACAAAAACCTACCGGAAGCCCTTCCTGTTTGCCGCCTTGTGCCTTTTTCCCACCGTATTTTGGCAGCTGTTTTTGAAGCTCTACAACATGGAGGGAGTGGTGACGTTTGTCCGCAGTTGGGACAGCCACAGGGTAGCCGTCGAGGTAACGGAAATATGGCAGCTTTTCAAATCTTTCACCTACTACGGCTTTACCTTTTTGTGCTTTCTGATAGCCCTTTTGTCCAACGTATGGGCAATGGTAAAAAAGCGCGACCACTTAGCTACCCTGGCGCTAATCTTCTTAGCCTGCCTGTTCTACTCCGTGCTGATTTACCTGGTAGATTACACCTGGGATTCCTTAGAGGCCGTACTGCGATCGTCCTACAAGCGATTTTTGTTTTCGTTCGTGCCCCTGCTCTGGTTTTACACGGCGGCCGGGTACAACATGCGCTGGCTCTTTGGCAAGGTAGATGACTTTTTATACCCGCTCGACCGGAAAAATACTAAAAAGAAGCGCTAACCCCTTTCGTCCTGCCGAATCACAAATTCGGCAGGACAGGCTCTCTTTCCCTCCGCAGGCCGTCCCACAGGGACGGCGCTTGCTTAACCGTATGCTTTAGCATACGGATACAGCGTACTCGCTTTCCTCCCCTCCTCCTCCTCCTTTTTTTATAATGGCGCCCTGCAAGGCAGGACATCCATAACCGGATGGTGTCCATGTTTGATTGGCAAAACTCCTAAACAAGTAAAAAATCAGCGTGGTAGTATACATTGTGTGGAGCGAAAAACCTAATTGACACCTAATTTTAACAACAAAACAACCTCAGTAGCAGAGAGATGTCGTATAAACAACAACCTCATCACCTAATTAATGCAAATGGGTTATAATCAGCATAATACTTGCCACATCATACAATTTATGACATTACTAAAATCAGCATTACACTGCATACTTCAATACAAAATACTGTCTTGGTTATCAATCGTATGGATTTTCATATCAATCAATCATGGACACTACC
>JAIROF010000209.1 GCA_031257655.1 Prevotellaceae bacterium
CTTGAGGTCACAATTTGTGACCTCATATTGAGTATCAGGCAAATAAATTCATCATCGGCCAAAAATCTACTCAAACCTGATGTTGTCGAGCGACGCCCCGGCGGGTATCATGGGGAAAACGTTTCCTTCGGGCTGTACGGCAACCTCGAGCAGGTAGGCTCCGCTGTAGGCAAACATTTCGTCCACGGCGTCGCGCAGCTCCGCCCGCTCCGACACGCGCCTGCCGCGGATGCCGTACGCTTCGGCGAGCTTCACAAAGTCGGGGTTGACCATTGGCGTGGCGACGTACCGCCTGCCGAAAAACAGCTCCTGCCACTGCCGCACCATGCCCAGAAAGCCGTTGTTGAGCAGCACCATCTTCACGCCTATTTGCTCCTGCATGATGGTGCCCAGCTCCTGAATGGTCATCTGTATGCCGCCGTCGCCCACAAAGAGCACCACCTCGCGGTTTGGCGCGGCCACCTTTGCGCCGATGGCCGCCGGCAGCCCGAAGCCCATGGTGCCCAAGCCGCCCGAGGTGACGATGGAGCGCGGCTGCGCCACCTCAAAGTAGCGTGCCGCCACCATTTGCTGCTGCCCAACGTCGGTGGCCAGGATAGCCTTGCCGCCCGTCTTTTGGCTGATTTGGTGCACCGCTTCGCCCATCGTGATGGCGCCTTTGCCGGGGTGCAGCTGCGGCGCGATGACCCGGGCAAACTCCTGCGCGGCGTACGGCTCAAACGAGCTTATCCAGCCCGCGCGCCGGGCTTCGGAAACCGCCTGCGCCAGCAGCGGGAGGCTCTCCTTGAGGTTGGCCAGCACCGGAAAGTCGGCCTTTATGCTCTTGCTGATCTCCGCCCTGTCTATCTCCAGGTGCACGACCTTTGCCTGCCGGGCGTAGGCGCTCGTGTCGCTTGTTATGCGGTCGTCGAAGCGCATGCCGATGGCGATGAGCACGTCGCACTCGTTGGTTTTCTTGTTGGGGGCGTAGCCGCCGTGCATGCCCAGCATGCCCATGTTGAGCGGGTGGTTAGACGGCGCCACCGATTTCCCCAGCAGCGTCCAGCCAAAGGGGATGTCGGCTTTTTCGAGCAGCGCCAGCAGCTCCTTTTCGGCGTTGGCCAGCTCCACGCCCTGGCCTACCAGCGCAAAGGGCTTTTGTGCCCCGTTGATGGCCGCCGCCGCCGCCGCCACCTCCGCCTCGTTCACCTGCGGCGTGGGGACGTAGCTGCGGACGAAGCTGCATTTCTCGTAGCGAAAGTCGCAGCTGCCCACCTGCGCATTTTTGGTGAAGTCTACCACCACCGGCCCCGGGCGCCCGCTGCGGGCTATGTAGAACGCTTTGGCGATGATGTGCGGCACCTCTGCGGCGTCGGTAATTTGGTAGTTCCACTTGGTGATGGGCATGGAGATGCCGATGAAGTCGGTTTCCTGAAAGGCGTCGGTGCCCAGCAGCGGCGACCCCACCTGCCCCACGATGCACACCAGCGGGGTGGAGTCGATCATGGCGTCGGCAAGCCCCGTGGTGAGGTTCGTCGCGCCGGGGCCGCTGGTGGCAATCACCACGCCGGTTTTGCCGCTCACCCGCGCGTACCCCTGCGCCGCGTGCACTGCCCCCTGCTCGTGCCGCGTAAGAATGTGCCGCAGCCGGTCGGTGTGGTAGTACAGCCGGTCGTACACGGGCATGATGGTACCCCCGGGATACCCAAAAATCGTGTCCACGTTTTCTTTTATCAGCGAAAGCAAAAACGCCTCGCTGCCTGTTACTTTTCCCATTGAATTTTAGATTTTTATGATTTGCGCAGATTTTTATGATTTGCGCAGATTTTAGCCATTTGGCTGCGCCGAGCTCCGCTACGCTCCGGTTCTTCCGCTGCGTAAATCGTAAAAATCCGCGTTACCTGCGTGCTATTTTTACGCAAAACTATGCCGAGCGCAGTATAAAGCCTAACCAGCTTTCAGCTTTCAACTCTCCTCACCGCTCCTTTGTCGGCCGAGCTGACCATGCCGGCGTAGGCTTGGAGGGCTTTGCTCACTTCGCGCCTGCGCGAGGCGGGGGTGTAGGCCTGCTTTCCCCGCACCTGCTCCTGCGCCCTGCGCTGCGCCAGCGCTTCGCTCGAGAGCTTTACGTTGATGCTGCGGCGCGGGATGTCTATTTCGATGACGTCGCCGCTGCGCAGCAGCGCCAGCTCGCCGCCCGCCGCCGCCTCGGGCGATATGTGCCCGATGGACAGGCCCGACGTTCCGCCCGAAAAGCGTCCGTCGGTGATGAGCGCGCAGGCTTCGCCCAGCTGCCTGCTTTTGATGTACGAGGTGGGGTAGAGCATCTCCTGCATGCCGGGGCCGCCGCGCGGACCTTCGTAGCGGATGACCACCACGTCGCCCGCCTGCACCTGCCCGCCGAGGATGCCGTCGCACGCCTCCTCCTGCGATTCAAAAACCTTGGCGCGGCCGCTAAAGGTGAGCAGCTTTTCGTCCACCCCCGCCGTTTTCACGATGCAGCCGTCGGCGGCAATGTTGCCAAACAGCACGGCCAGCCCGCCGTCTTTGCTGTAGCAGTGCTGCGCGCTGCGGATGCAGCCGCTCTCGCGGTCTTTGTCCAGCTCGCGGTAGGCGGCGCTTTGCGACCCCATTACCCGGCTTGCCTTTCCGCCGGGTGCGCTCAGGTACAGGGCGGCTGCCTCCGGCGCCGCGCCGGGGCGCATGACGTCGTACCGGTCTATGGCTTGCCGCAGCGTGAGGCCGTCGGCGCGGTGCGTGGCGGTGTGCAGCAGCCCTGCGCGGTCGAGCTCCGCCATGATGCCCAGCACCCCGCCGGCGCGGTTGACGTCCTCCATGTGGTAGTCGTGCGTGTTGGGCGCCACCTTGCAGAGCACGGGTACTTTTCGCGACAGCGCGTCGATGTCGCGCATGGTAAAATCTACGCCCGCCTCCTGCGCCACGGCGAGGAGGTGCAGCACCGTGTTCGACGATCCGCCCATGGCGATGTCCAGCGTCATGGCGTTGAGGAATGCGCTGCGGGTGGCAATGGCGCGGGGCAGCGCGCTCGGGTCGTCGCGCTCGTAGCAGCGGTGCGCCATTTCGACGATGCGCTCGGCGGCGGCGTCCAGCAGCTTTAGGCGGTTGGCGTGGGTGGCGACAACCGTTCCGTTGCCGGGCAGCGCCAGCCCTATGGCTTCGCAGAGGCAGCTCATGGAGTTGGCGGTGAACATCCCCGAGCAGGAGCCGCACGTGGGGCAGGCGCCGGCTTCGACTTGCCGCAGCGCGTCGTCGCTCACGCTCGCGTCGGCGCTCATCACCATCACGTCTATCAGGTCGTACTTTTTGCCGCCCACCACGCCCGCCTCCATGGGGCCGCCCGACACAAAAATCGCGGGAATGTTGAGGCGCATGGCCGCCATGAGCATGCCCGGCGTAATCTTGTCGCAGCTGCTGATGCACACCATGGCGTCCACGCAGTGGGCGTTGCACATGTACTCCACGCTGTCGGCAATGAGGTCGCGCGAGGGCAGGGAGTAGAGCATCCCGCCGTGCCCCATGGCAATGCCGTCGTCTATGGCAATGGTGTTAAATTCGGCGGCAAAGCAGCCGCGCTTTTCCACCTCGGCTTTTACGCGCTGCCCGGCTTCGTGCAGGTGCACGTGCCCGGGCACCAGCTGCGTAAACGAGTTGACTACGGCAATAACAGGGCGGCCCATTTGCTCCGGCTTCATGCCGTTGGCGAGCCACAGGCTGCGCGCTCCCGCCATCCGGCGGCCTTGTGTGGATGCTGCGCTGCGAAGCTTCATACGAAAAAAATGTTTGGTTGGTTGCTGTAACGGTTAAAAATGCGCCCCAATAAAAAACCCCGACGTTGCGTTCGGGGCTGCTGCGCGGTGTGGCTACGCCTGCCGGCCGCTGCTGCCGCTGCCGGAGCGCGCGCAATTGTTGCTGCCTTGCCCATGCTCAATCGGCCATGCTCCCTGCCGGCCAGGAGAGCAAATCGGCAAACGGCCTCCACGACGGCAGCTCGCCCCCTACCCGCATGGGCAGGTGCTGATAGCCAGCCGCTACCGTGTTCAGGATGCCTGTGTTGGCAAAATTTTGCTGCGCAAAGATAAGGCTTTTTTCGCAACCTGCGGTTTTTTGGAATATTTTTTTTACCTTTGCAGCGTTCAACGGTCAAACAACCGTTTTCGTAGCATGGGGTGTTAGCTCAGCTGGCCAGAGCGCTTGCATGGCATGCAAGAGGTCATCGGTTCGACTCCGATACGCTCCACAGAAAGCAGCGCTGCGCAGGTTTGCGCAGCGCTGCTTTGGCTTTTGGGGCGCTCTAAAAGCTGCAAAATCAATGCGGCAAAAGCGGTGCCTGCTAAAGTAAATGAGCGCAGCAAATGAGCGCTTCGCCGAGGGAGCGTAGCGCAGCGTTTGGGGTTTTTAGCGGTTACCTTTATAATTTCGGCTGTTTTTTTTGCGGTAGCGGGCTGGCGCACGCCATCAGCCGCATCCGGTGGGCGTTAGCCGGCGCATGGCCGGGGGGGGGGGGCATGCGCAATTTTTACAGCGTTATTTGCTTGCCGCTGTAGAAGTCCAGGATTTTTTCGGCAAAGATGTAGCTGAACTTTGCCTGCGATTCTTCGGAGAGGCTGCGCGTGAAGGTGGTTTTTGCTTCGGTGAGCTCGTACACGCTCGATTTTCCGGTTTGGTACTTGGATTCGGCGTAGCGAAAGGCTTCGCGGGCGGCCTCGACCGATTTTTGCGCCGCGCGGTAGTTCTTCTGCGCCGCCACTGCGCTGTGGTAGGCCTGCTGAATTTCCTTGTAGAGCGTTTTTTTCGCGTCCTCCAGCGCCAGCTGGCGGCTGCTGATGTTGATTTGCGCCGCGCGCACGCTGTTTTTCGTCGCAAAGCGGTTGAAGACGGGTATGCGTAGCGACAGCCCTACGTACTCCTGCAGGTTTTCGCCCAGCTGGGTAGAAAAGCCTTCGTTGGGGATGATGGAGTTGTTGGCGCGAAAGTAGCGGTCGCTCATGCCCATGCTGAGGCTGAGCTGGGGGTAGTAGCCGGATTCGGCCACCTTAAGCGAAAATCGGCTCCCCTCGAGCTGCAGCTCGGCTTCGCGAATTTGCGGCTTTACGGAGAGGGCTTCGCCGTAGATTTTTTCGGACGACGGAACGGCATCCTCCACCACCAGCGCTGCGCTGTCGAGCCCGCCGGGGAGGGCGACGTCGAAGCGGCTCACGTCCGGCAGCTCCAGCAGCTGGGCAAGGGTGAGCAGGCTTAGGCTCACGTCGTTTTCGGCGGCGGTTACGCGGGCTTCGTCGGAGGCCTGCTGCGACTTTATTTCGTAGAGCTGCGCCAGCGGAACGTTGCCGGCGTCGACCATCGCCTCCGTTTTCTTCACGTTTTCCGACGTAAAGCGCAGCGTTTCTTCGCTTATCTTGCAGATTTCTTTCTTCAGCAGCACGTCAAGAAAGGCGCGAGCCACCGCAATGGCGACGTTTTCTTTGGCCCTGTTGAGCGCTGCCTCCGCCGCCTTCACGCTGTACTCCCGAACCTTTACTTCGTTGGGCAGCTGAAATCCGGTGAACAGCGGCATGCTCGACGAAAGGGAGAACGACGTGTTGCTCGACATTTTTTGGTTGGTGATGGCGCCCTTAGTATCCTCCACGCTGCCGAACGAAAACGACTGGTCTACGCCGGCGCTAAGGTTGGGAAGCCGGCTGTGCTTTGCCGTGTGCAGGTCTATCATCCGCGATTCGTAGCTGATGGCTTCCATTTTTATGCTCAGGTTGTGGGCTACAGCGCGCTCAATGCACCTCTCCAGCGTCCACGCCTGCGCCTGTATCTGCTCCTGCGCACCTGCGCGGCAGCAGAGCATCAGCGCGGCGGTGCAGGTCAATATTTTTTTCATCGGATGTGCTTTTTTCATGCTACGGGCTACTTTTTGAAGTCTATTTTTTCATTTCCGCGCACCTTCTCCTCTTTCGTCAGCCCCTCTTTTACCTCCATGTTGATGCCGTCGGAAAGCCCCACCACCACAAAGCACTTTTCGAACTCCTGCTCGGGCGCTTCGGCTTTGAGCACCTGCACGAATGCGCTGTCGGCGCTGAACTCAATGCAGCTTTCGGGGATGCTGAGCACGCTGTCGGCGCGGCTCAGCACAATTTCGGCGTTGGCGCTATAGCCCGCGCGGACGTACACGTTTTTCGGAATTTTGGCGGCGGCTTTTATCTCAAACATGATGGCGCCGTTCTCCTCCACGCCTTTGGGCGAAATGTACTCAAGGGTGGCGTCGAACTTCACATTTTCGAGCGCTCCCACCGTAAGCGTAATGCCCATGCCTTCGCGCACCTTGCCCACGTCGGTTTCGTCCACCTTGCCTCTGAAGATCATGTCGCTCATGTCGGCAACGGAGGCAATGGTGGTGCCTTCGTTGAACGTGTTGGACTGTATTACGGAGTTGCCCACCTTTACGGGCACGTCTAAGATCATGCCGGTGATGGTGGAGCGCACTTGCGTGGTGCTGTAGGAGGTCGATTTTTTGGAGATGCCGTCGCGGATGATGCTCAGCCTGTCGCGCGCCTGCGCGAGCGATTCCTCCTGGCTGGTGAGGTCGGTTGCCGTTTTCTGGAACTCCTCCTTCGCTATCACGCCCTGCTCGTAGAGCTGCTTTTGGCGGTCGTACACCTGCTGCACGTACTCCAGGTTGATTTCCTGCTGCCGCACGTTCGACTCCGCGTCGCTCAGCTGCGACATTTCGGGTATCACCTTTACCCAGGCAATCACCTCGCCCGTGGTGATGGGCTGCCCCGCCTCCTTGTAGAGCTCCGAAATGATGCCGTTGATTTGCGGCTTGATGAGCACCTCGTCGCGGGGCTCCACCGTGCCCGTGGCCACGGTTTTGTTCTCAATGGTGCGAACGGTGGGCGATACGATTTCGTACACCACTTTCTTGGGCCTCGACTTTTTCCACAGAAAAACAAACGTAAGCGCTACCAGCAAGCCCAGCAGGGCAAGAAAGAAAATTCGGATGATTTTTTTCATGATGTATATTTCGGATTTCTAATTTTGTACGCTATCGTAGATGCCCTGTTTGGCGATGCCCTGTTTGGCTGTCGTCGCTTTGCGCGTGGCGCTGCAAAGGTACGCAGATTTTTTTGCCTGCGCAATTTTTGGCGTTTGCCCATGATTTTTTTTGTAGCGCCGGCGGGGCGGTCGCGAGGGTTGCGCTCCTCACTCCTCCCGTATGGCGTCGATGGCCTTCACCTTGAGCGCCCGCCACGTTGGGAGGATGCCTGCCATCATGCCGCTCAGCAGCAGCACCGCCGCTGCTTTTAGCGCCGCGCCAAAGTCGATGTGCGGGTTTACAAAAAACATGTTCGGGTTGGGGTTGGCCGTCAGGCCGGTGTTCACGGCTTCCAGCAGCCCTACGCCCACGCTCAGCCCCAGCAGGCCGGCCAGCGAGGTGAGCAGCAAGCTTTCTGCCATGATCTGCATGACGATTTTGGATGGCTTTGCGCCCAGCGCGCGCCGCACGCCAATTTCGCGCGTACGCTCCCGCACCGTTACCACCATGATGTTGCTCACGCCAACGATGCCCGCCAGCAGCGTTCCCATGCCTACAAACCACACCAGCAGCCGGACGCCTGTAAACAGCGAGTCGAACATTTTGAACGTCCGCGCTACGTTGAAGCTGCCGGTTGCCTGCTCGTCGTCGGGGGCGATTTTGTTTTGCGCGCGCAGCACTGCCTTTACGTCCTGCTCCAGCTGCTCAATGGTAGCGCCATCTTTTGCCGTAACGCCGAGAAAGTGGACAATGTCGCCCTGGTTGTAGGCCTGCTGAAATGTGGTGAATGGGATGGAGACGGTCTCCGCCGAGCGTCCGCCAATCTGTACGCCCGAAACGCCGTCGGTAACGCCGATAATCTGGGCGTAGATGCCTTTTACGCGTATTTGCTGCCCCACCGGATTTTCGCCTTTTTTGAAGAACTCTTCGTACACGCGCGTCCCGATGACGCACACCTTGCGCTTGTGCAGGATGTCCACATCGTTTACGAAGCGGCCAAAGAGGTAGCGCTGCTGCTCCACCTTGGCGTAGTCGGGGTAAACGCCGCGCACGTTGTACGCGCCTGCCCGGTCGCCGTACACCACGTTGCCCTCGGCGCTGCCGCCAAAGAGCATGGGCGAAATGTACCTGGCGTTGGGCACCGTTCTGCGGATGACTTCGATGTCGCTGTTGTGCATGTTCCAGTAGCGACCCTTGCGGAAGCCCTTGTACGGTTTGCCCGTCCGCTCGGGAAAGAAGAAGGCGGTGTTGGTGGCAAAGCCTTGTACGTTTCTCAGCACGCCGGTTTCCAGCGCCGTCCCAGAGCCCAGCATGATCACCAGCATCAGGATGCCCCAAAACACGCCGAAGCCCGTGAGCAGGCTTCGCATCTTGTTGCGCGTAATGGTCACCCAGATTTCGTACCAAAGGTCTATGTCAAAAATGTTCAAAATTCAGCGTGCTGATACTTTAATGCCCACCGCTTGGGGGCTGTGAATGTTATATTTCGTGAACCTATAAAACTTCCAAGCGCTGCGCTATGCTCCATCGGCAGCCTGCTCATTGGCTGCGCTCTGCTGCTTTTGCAAGCTCGCAGCAAGCGCCGCTTTTACCTCAGCCGCAGGCCTTGTTTTTGGTGGTTTTGGAGGTTTCCATTATGTGGTGGCCGCTATATGGTTTTTTCATGCCATTGCCCCCTCTTCCTTCACCTGGTGGCGGCGGCGATAGTGAAAGACAAAGTCAACAAGGTAGTCGAGCAAAAAGTGCAGCCCTATGCAGGTCAGCACCAGAATGGGGATGAGAAAGTTGTCGGACAGCCGCTTTGCCAGCAAGTAGGTAAGCCCAACCAGCAGCGCGTACAGCATGCCCATCGTGAGCGCCACCTGCGAGTGGCTAAATCCCATGCGCATCAGCAGGTGGTGGATGTGCAGCTTGTCGGGCATGAACGGTGAGCGCCCCTGGCTGAGGCGCAGCAAAAAGATGCGACCGGTGTCGAACAGCGGAATGATGGCAAAGGCAATGGCCATGCTCAGCGGCGCGTTGAACTTGTAGGTGCTAACAAAGTCGGGGTTACCGGAAATTTGCAGAAACTTGAGGATGGAGACCGACAGCAGGAAGCCCATCAGCAGCGAGCCGGTATCCCCCATGAATATGGCGGCGGGGTGCCAGTTGTAGCACAGGAACGCCACTATGCCGCCGATGAGCGCGATGAGCAGCAGCGCCATGGTCCAGCTGTAGTTTTGGCCGTCGCGCACCAGCATGAACCAGCCGGCTAAGAACGTGAACGCCATCAGCCCAATCAGCCCCGCCAGCCCGTCGAGCCCGTCGATGAGGTTAAAGGCGTTGGTAATAACGATAATCACAAAGACGCTGAGCGCGTAGCTAACCACCAGCGGCAGCTCGTGGATGCCGCAAAAGCCGCCCAGCGAGGTGATGCGGGTGCCCATGTAGCCTTCTCCCCATACCACCATGATGGCCGACAGCAGCTGCGTTGCCAGCTTGCCGCGCGGGCTCAGCGGAAGAAAGTCGTCGCGCAGCCCGGTGATGAAAATGAAGATGACGGCAACGTAGAGGTAGCGGTAGTGCGACAGGTCGCTTAGCGGAATCCACACGCTGGTAGAAAACACAAAGCCAATGAAAATCGCTATCCCTCCCATAGAGGGGATAAAGCCTTTGTGGATTTTGCGGCGCCCGCCAATGTCCAGCAAATGTTGTTTGGTCATCACTTCGATGAGTATGGGTAGCAGCAGGAAGGTGACAACAAAGGACGATATGATGCAATAAAAGATAAAAAACATAAGCTTATGTCTAACCGTGCAAATATCCCCTTTTTGCGCTTAAAGAAATCTTGCTAAAAAAGAATTTACACTTTCAAACGTTAATATTAATATTAAATTGTATTAAAATCCAGCGGGCTTCAGCTTCAGACCGGCGGATTCGTCAAGCCCAAACATGAGGTTCATGTTCTGCACCGCCTGCCCCGAGGCGCCCTTCACGAGGTTGTCTATCGCGGAGGTAATGAGCAGCTTGCTGCCGATTTTTTGCACGTGCAAAAAGCATTTATTGGTGTTGACCACCTCCTTTAGCGAAATCTCCTCCTCCGATACCAGCGTAAAGGGGTGGGGCTTGTAAAATTCGCCGTACAAGCTGCGGGCCTCCTCGCCGGAGAGGTCGCACTCCGTGTACAGCGTGGCAAAGATGCCGCGGGCAAAGCAGCCGCGCACGGGGATGAGGCTGATTTCGGAAACGCCGTCGCCCTGCACCGCCCTCAGCGTTTTGCCGATTTCGCCCAGATGCTGGTGCGTAAAGGGCTTGTAGATGGCCATGTTGCTGCTGCGGTAGCTAAAGTGTCCGGTTTCGCTGAGCGAGCGCCCGGCGCCGGTGCTTCCGGTGATGGCGGTTACGTGCACTTCGCGCCGCAGCAGCCTGCGCTGCGCCAGCGGCAGCAGCGCCAGCTGGATGGCGGTGGCAAAGCAGCCCGGGTTGGCAACGCTGTTGGCGGCGCGAATTTGCTCGCGGAAGGCCTCGGGCAGCCCGTACGCGAAGCGCCTATCGCCGCAGCTCGTGGGGCTTACCCGAAAGTCGTTGCCGAGGTCTATGATTTTGGTGCGCCGGTCGACGCCGTTGTTTTGCAGAAAGCCGGCGGACAGCCCGTGCCCGAGGCACAAAAAGAGCGCGTCAACGTCCGTCGGCTGGTCGGTGAAGCGCAGGTCGATTTCGCCCAGCAGGTCGCGGTGCACCGCGCTCACCGCCTTGCCTGCGTTGGAGGTGCTGTGCACAAACGCCACCGCTGCCTGCGGATGCCCGGCCAGGATGCGCAGCAGCTCGCCGGCGGTGTATCCCGCCCCGCCGATAATGCCAACAGATACCATTTTAGATTTCAAATTTTAGATTTCAAATTTCAAACCACAGATTTCACAGATTTCACAGATTTCGTCATTGCGAGCAATCCATCCTATCCTCCTATCCTCCTATCCTCCTATCCTCCTATCCTCCCACCGTTCACGCCGCTGTATATTTTCATTTGCATACCCAGGATGTTGGTAAACCCTTTCACGTCGCTGCCGGTAAACGCCCTGTTGATTTCGCCGTATTCGCCAAACTTGCTGTTCATCAGGTCGTGCCTGCTTTTGCAGCCCACAACGGCGAAGTGGTAGGGTTGGAGCTTTACCTCCACGCTTCCGCTCACGTTTTGCTGGGTTGATTCGAGGAATTTTTCGATGTCGCGCATCACCGGTTCGAGGTACTGCGCCTCGTGGAGCAGCATGCCGTACCAGCCGGCCAGCTGCTCCTTCCAGTACTGCTGCCACTTGGTGAGCACGTGCTTTTCGAGCAGGTGGTGCGCCTTGATGAGGATGAGCGGCGCGGCGGCCTCAAAGCCCACGCGCCCCTTAATGCCGATGATGGTGTCGCCCACGTGCGTGTCGCGCCCCACGCCGTAGGGGGCGGCTATATCCTTCAGCGCGCGGATGAGCGCCACGGGCGGCATTTTTTGGCCGTTGAGCGCTACGGGCGACCCTTGCTCGAACTCGAGGTGCAGCGTTTCGCTGCCGCTTTTGGTCACCTGCGTGGGGTAGGCCTCCTCCGGCAGCTCGCCGTCCGACCTGAGCGTTTCCACGCCGCCCACGCTCGTGCCCCACAGCCCCTGGTTGATGGAGTACTTCGCCTTTGTCCACGGGAAATCGTAGCCGTGCTCCCGGAGGAACGCTATCTCCTCCTGCCGCGAAATGGCGAGGTCGCGGATGGGCGTGATAACGCCCACTTCGGGCGCAATAACCTGGAAGATGAGGTCGAAGCGCACCTGGTCGTTGCCCGCGCCGGTGCTGCCGTGCGCAATGTGCTGCGCCCCGATTTTCTTGGCGTACTCCACAATGGCCAGCGCCTGAAACGCCCGCTCGGAGCTCACCGAAAGCGGGTAGGCGCTATTTTTGAGGATATTTCCGTAAATCATGTAGCGAATACACCGGTCAAAATACGCCTCGGTAACGTCGATGTTTTCGTGGCTTGCGCTGCCCAGCTCGGCGGCTTTGCGGGAAATGGCGTCGAGCTCGGCGGCGCTAAAGCCGCCCGTGTTGACGAGCGCCGTGTGCACCTCCATTTTTTTTTCTTCCTTCAGGTACTTGACGCAAAACGAGGTGTCCAAACCTCCGCTAAAGGCTACTAAAACTTTTTCCATACTGCTTCTTTACTCTATTTAATCCGTAACTATAGCTATTTTCTACTAACTCCTTTCATATAAACAAGATACAACCGTCAAAGACCTTCCTCTGTGCTCCTCTGTGAAACCTCTGTGCTTCTCTGTTATTCTTGCACAGAGGTTTTACAGAGAAGTACAAAGGGCTTACGCCGAAATCAGAACGCCGGACGGATTGGCGTAGCGTGCTCATTTTTAGGTATTTGTAATTTTGCATTGTTGGGCGGGCGAACCTCATTGGGCGGGCGAACCCCGCCCCTACGCGACAATTCCCAACTCATAGTGAGTAGCATGCTAAATTAAAAAATCCCCAAAAACATCAAGCTGTTTAATCTCCTGCGCTTTCACGACTAACCGTACCGCATTGGCATTGACCGGAGCGATTGTTTTTCCGCAAATCACGCCGTAGATTCTTCCGCGATAGGCGGTTGTCCATTGTCCGTCTGCTCCACGCACCTGCAGCTCAAACGGACGTCCCTGTCCGCGACGATAGCCGGGGTTGTCGATAGTAAACTCAAACCGGTCGATGAGTTTTGTATCCTTCAAATCGACAGTGACGGTCAGGAAACCGTCTACAGCGGGCTGAACTTCACGTTTCTGTCCTGAGGTGTACGAGCCTTCGGACGGAAGCGAGTAGGCAATATCTTCTACCGGTTCGTCAAATTCCAGCTTCACGATTGTATTCAGCGGGTCGGGCGTACCGGTCAGCAGCCAGCCTGTTGCGTCCTGCGTCACTCGAATATTTCCGGTGATAGATTCCGAAGAGATTAATTTGCGCGGTATAGCCGGCAGCTTCACGCCGTTTTCCGGAAAGTCGAGTATATGCACGTAAACCGTTTTTCCGTCGAACACGCTGTTTTGCCATATACCGGCTTTACATCCCGCCAGCGTATATCCGTATTTGTCTATCCACGAAGCCGTTGTTTTGCCAGCCACAGGTATCGCGTCCAGCATCGGAGGCAGTCCGAAAAGGTAATTCCGGTCGGATAGAGCCGTTTCGACTAATGTACGGATACGCTGTTGCAAGGAGCTCATATCCACGATGTCGGCGCGGCGCGATTCGGGAGTAACTTTCAGCGACTGCACTTTCCCGTCGCGATATTCGCATTCCACTGTGGTGTTGAACGCCGCGCACAACCGGAACGACACATCCCAGTCTTCGGGAAACGCCGGCAGCAGGAAGATTTTTTTGCCGTCGCTCTGCAACAGCATACTTTGCAGAGCATTCACCGAAGTTGCGCCATGGTCGTTGTCGGGCGTATAATCCATTTTCCGTTCCCAAAAGACGGGGAAACGCGGACGCGGACGTTGCGGAAAAGGCGCGTCGGGGTCGACATTGTCCGTCCAATGGATAAACCGGTCGTTGAAATTGATACTCGTCAACCGGGCAGCCTCGCGTGCAAGTCCCAGATATGCCGCCTGTACGGAGGTCAGCTGCCAGCCGCCGGTTTCGACGCTTTCGCTGTCCACCGTTCCGTCGATGCTTGTCGTGCGGACGTGAAACGACTGGCGGGCATTCTGCAACAGCCGGGGTTCGCCAAGCCACGCCTGACGAAAAGGATATACCGAATATAATTCCGGGCTTTCGCAAATGACGCGCCCCGGCTCATACGCATCGCCTACAGCCAGCAAATCCAGCCCGCGTATCCTGCGAAGCGGAACGCCGGGCATAGCATCAAGCAAATCAGTCCATTCCCTGCGCTGCTGCTCGCCGATGTCGAACGAAAGCAATTTTGTCAACAAATATTTCAGACCGCCTGTTTCGGTACACGGATTGGTAACTCCCTGATATGTTTCGGCGCACCCTACGCCTTGCATCAGGATTTTACCTTTGTCGTCCCGTTCGGGAAAATGAATTTTGTAGTATTTGATAAACTCTTCGGCGCAGGGTAAAAGAACCTGTTCCAAAAAATCTTTTTCGCCGGTATGTTCGTAGTATTCGCACATAATGACGGGCAGCTCGAGCGAAGCCAGCAGATGATAGAGCAGATGCGGCGGCACATCGTCCATAGCGTAAACGCCAACGTTATACCACCAGCTCGCTTCCATAATAAACGCGCCCTCGTGTCCGAAATATTTTTTACACCGGTCTTTACATATCTCCAACCCGTCGCGAACAAATTGCATACCCGGACGAAGAGCGTCGTAATCGCCCCG
>JAIROF010000212.1 GCA_031257655.1 Prevotellaceae bacterium
CCGCTGGTCAGGTCGTCGAGCATCACGGGCGAAATGCCGGTGATGAACGTGCGGTAAACCACCGACGATTTGGTAGCCGCCTTGACACATTCGTAGAAATCGCGCACCATACCGTTTGCTTTCACCATCGTTTTGTAGAAGCTCTCTCCCTTTATTGTCCCCATGGCGATAAGGTCGTTGGCAAAGTGGTCGTATTCGTCAACGATGAGGTAGATGCGCAGTCCGCATTGGGACACGGCGTCAAAGGCTATTTCCAGCGCGCCAACGCCGGGGTCTTTTTCATCAATCTTCCGTATGAGCTGTGGAGCGTTTGGTATGAGCTTGCCGTTCATACCCAAAAACAAGCAGACGGAGTCCTGTACTTTTTGGGAAAAGGAGCGCCTAAATTCCTCCTCGCCACCCGTATCTAAGCCCGAAAAATCGAACTCCATAATAGCGAAGCTGTTTCTTTCGGGCGTTGGATGCTTGCCGATATACAGGCTGCCGAACAATTGCTCAAATTCATCCTTGTAGCTGATGTTGTAGTAGTAGTACAGCATCTTGAAGAATAAGCTCTTCCCAAACTTGCGCGGGCGAATGAAGAAGTGGCTCGGGTTGGATTCATCTTCCAGCTTCGCAATAAACCGCGTCTTGTCCACGTAGGCATAATTATTGAGCATGATATGCCTGAAATCCGATATGCCGTAGGACAGGCGCTTGAATGCTTTTGTTTCCATCTCGTAAAAAGTTAGGTGTGTGCACAAAGGTACGCTTTTTTCCCGGAAACAACCTTGAGTCCACTTTCAGGCCGAAAAATAGCTCTGCCCCAACGGATTTAGCGCAAGCGCATTCATTTTTTGCGTGTAAACCAATACCTCAAAGTAGCATAGGGTTTTACCCTATACTCGGCGATTTGCCAATGGAGCGTAGCGCAGCGGTTGGGCTTCCAGCCCTTCCCGAAACAAATTTTCCGCCGATATTTGCATGACAAGCTGCGTTCGCAAGACAAGATGAGGCTGCGTAGGCAAAAGTTTCTGAGAAATATAAAAGTTTCTGAGAAATATTTTTGAAACAAAAAAACACTTTGTATCTTTGTAGCCATCAAAATTAAATCAAACAAAACTATGGAACTAAAAGCCAAGCTAACCCAGCTGCTACCCCTGCAAACGGGCGAGGGACGAAACGGCCCCTGGAAGAAACAGGAAATCATCGTGGAGACCGACGGACAATACCCCAAAAAGGTCTGCTTCCCGCTCTGGGGCGACAGGATAAACCCCAACATCCTCGTTGTGGGCAACACCTTAAACGTTTCATTCGACGTAGAAAGCCGCGAGTTTAACGGACGCTGGTATACCGACCTGCGCGTGTGGAAAATTGACCTCGTAGAGGAAGCCCATCCGGGAGCGGCTGCCGCTGCCGCAGCGCCGATAGCCGCGCCGCTGCCTCCTGCCGAAGGAGCGCCGCAAGCATTTGCCGCGAGCGAAGAAGGAAAAGATGATTTGCCCTTTTGAGCTGCCTTGAGGAGGCTGTAGCCGGAGGTGTTGCTGCTTGCGCCCGTCGGGGGGCGATTGGCAGCGCAGAAAACGCCGTGCGCACCTGCGCTATGCGCTAAAGAATTCGGCTGCGCTTCGTTGATAAAATAAAAAGCAGCAGCATGGCCACCGTAAACACAGCTCCGCCAATGTAGGCGGGGGTATGTTGCAGCGCAAACCCTTCGGGGGCTATGAGCAGGTAGGTAGCGCACACCAGCGTCATGAATACTGCCGGAATGAGCGTAATCCAGTAGCAGCGCCTTTGCCGCACAAAGTACACGGTAGCGGCCCAGAGCGTGCAGGCGGCAAGCGTTTGGTTGCTCCACGCAAAGTACCGCCAGATGACGTCGAAGTTGATTTGCAGAAGCAAAAACACCATGCCGAAGATGGGCAGCGTAATGTACAGCCTGCTTTTGATGCTGCGCTGCCCCACGGCGGCCATGTCCGCAACGATAAGCCTTGCCGAGCGCAGCGCCGTATCGCCGGAGGTGATGGGCGCTACTACCACCCCCAGAATGGCCAGCAGCCCCCCTACGCGCCCCATCCACGTGTTCACAATGGCGTCGACCACCGGCGCGGCGTTGTTGCCGTGCGCCGCAAGGAACTCCTGCAACCCGCCTACCGACCCAAAAAAGCTCGCGGCAGCGGCAGCCCACGTCAGCGCCATAAGACCTTCGGCAACCATAGCGCCAAAAAAAATTCTCCGCCCCAGCGTTTCGTTCTTTATGCACCGCGCCATGAGGGGCGACTGCGTAGCGTGAAACCCCGATATGGCGCCGCAGGCTATGGAGATAAACAGCAGCGGGAAAATGGGGTACACCCCCGCGTCGGGGCGCATGTTGCCTATCCCCTGCGTAATTTCGGGAATAGGGGGGCGGTAGTAGAACAGCGAAAGCAAAACCCCAACGGCCATGAAGAGCAGCGCAGCCCCCAAAAACGGGTAAATACGCCCGATGAGCTTGTCGATGGGAAGAAGCGTAGCCAGCAGGTAGTAGACAAAAATAGCCCCTACCCAAAAGGCGGAGGTCAGGGCGTCGGGCGTGAAGTCTGCCAGCAAATTGGCAGGCCCGGCTATGAACACCGCCCCAACCTGCAGCATGAGCAGCGCCGTAAAAACCCTGATTCCCTGCTTAAAAGGCTTCCCCATGTAGCGACCTACGGTTTCGGGGAGGCTCTCCCCGCCATGCCGGATGGAGAGCATCCCCGCGCAGTAGTCGTGCACCGCGCCGCCAAAGATGCACCCCAGCACAATCCACAAAAAGGCCGAAGCCCCGTACACCGCCCCCATTATTGCGCCAAAAATTGGCCCAAGGCCGGCAATGTTGAGCAGCTGAATCAAAAAAATCTTCCACCACGGCAGCGGAACGTAGTCCACGCCGTCGTAACGGGTGTGCACGGGCGTAGGGCGCTTGGCGTCCACCCCGAAAATACGCGCTACCGCAGCGCCGTAAACAGCGTAACCCGCTACCAGCAGGAGCGCGCAAATTGTAAAGCTGTACATCAATCAAAATTCAAAATGTGGCGGCATCTATTGGCAAAAATTGCTATATTTGACGACACAAAATTAAACATTTTTTGGTATGATAATCGACAACATAGCGAACGCGAAAAAATATTTTTCGCTCAACCCGCGCTTTGAAAAGGCGTTTGGATTTCTCACCGACAACGACCTGAGCACCTTAGAGGAGCGAACGTACGAAATTGACGGCGCCGAAGTTTACGCTACCTTCATGGTGCGGCAGGGAATTGCGCCGGAGGAGGCCAGGCATGAGGCGCACGACCGCTATATTGACGTCCAGCTTTGCCTGAGCGGCGGCGAAACCTTTGGCTGGAGCTTCCGCCCCGACTGCAAAAACGTCGCAGCCGAATACAACCCGCAAAAGGACGTCATCTTCTACGCCGACAAACCGGATACCTACGTGGCCATCAAGCCCGGACAATTTGCCGTTTTCTTTCCCGAAGATGCGCACGCGCCGCTGGTAGGCTGCGGCGAAATTAGGAAGGTGGTGGTAAAGGTGCTCGCAGAGGGGGCGTAGCGGCGGCATGCCGCCTGCACCCTCCACCTGGCGCAAAAAAACCAAAAGGTAGCACCTTTTGGTTTTTTTGCTTGGGGAAAAGCGCACGGAGAGCAGGCATCTGGGCAGTCCCGCATGGGACGGCACTTGAAAACGTCTGTGATTGTGCCATTTGACAAATTTACAAAATTTTGCCCTTGCAAAATTTTGTAAATGTCTGGAACAGTGTCAAATGGCACAAACGAGATATGGTCATTTTGACGCTCTGCGTAGCATGAGTTAACCTCATACAGTGCTATTCATAGCACCTCAAAAAAAGAATTAGCGCGCCCAACGCTCGACGGTACGCCATACCCCGCCCTAACCCCCTGGACAAAAGCCATGCTGCTCCGCCGGCACCGGCAAGACCCGGTGAGCAGCAAGGAAGCAGACAGGAACAACGTCATCTATAGCCTCCTTCAGCACAACCGCAGCCCCTTTATCGACCATCCCGAGCTGGCGGAGTACGTTTGGGGCGATAGCGTTGGCGCCGCATGGGGAAATGCAGCGGACAGGGATGATTGCGGCAGGCGTTGGCAACAAAAAAACCGCTGAGCCGGACTTGGCTCAGCGGTTTTACGTAGAAATGCAGAATGCAGAATGCAGAATGCAGAAGTTGCTACCTTCTTCTGTCGCCGCCTCTGCGGTCTCCGCCGTGTCGTCCGCCTCCTCCGCCTCCTCGGCGGTCGCCGTCCCTGCGCTCGGGGCGGGGTGCGCGCTCGGGTTCAACCCAACCTTCGGGTTTGGGGAGCAGGGCGCGGCGCGAAAGGCGCAGCTTGCCGTTCTTCTCAATCTCTATGAGCTTCACCTCGAGCTCGTCGCCCTCCTTGTAGAAGTCCTCCACGCGGTTGACCCGCTCGTAGGCGATTTCCGAGATGTGCAGCAGCCCGTCTTTGCCGGGCAGTATCTCTACGAATGCGCCAAACTCCAGAATGGACACCACCTTGCCCTTGTACACCGTGCCCACCTCCGGCACGGCTACAATAGCCTTGATGCGGGCTATGGCCGCCTGAATATCCTCCTTGTTGGCGGCAAATACGTCCACAAAGCCCTTGTCGCCCACTTCGGTGATGGTGATGGTGGAGTTGGTCAGCTTCTGTATTTCCTGAATCACCTTACCGCCCGGCCCAATCACGGCGCCGATAAAGTCTTTGTCTATCACTATCTGCTCCAGCCTTGGCACGTGGGGCTTGAGCTCCGGTCGCGGTGCGCTGAGCGTCTTCATCATTTCGCCAAGGATGTGGAGGCGGCCTTGCCGCGCTTGCTCCAGCGCCTGCTCCAGCACTTCGTAGGGCAGCCCGTCTACCTTTATGTCCATTTGGGTGGCGGTGATGCCGTCTTTCGTGCCCGTCACCTTAAAGTCCATGTCGCCCAGGTGGTCTTCGTCGCCGAGGATGTCGGAGAGGATGGCGAACTTGGTGGCGTTGCTTTCGCTAATCAGCCCCATGGCGATGCCCGATACCGGCTTTTTGAGCTGCAGGCCTGCGTCCATGAGGGCGAGCGTGCCGGCGCACACGGTGGCCATCGAGGAGGAGCCGTTGGATTCCAGGATGTCCGATACCACGCGCACGGCGTACGGGTTTTCTTCGCCGAGCGGGACTTGCCGCTTGAGCGCGCGGTGCGCCAGGTTGCCGTGCCCCACTTCGCGGCGGCTTGTGCCGCGGGCGGGCTTGGCTTCGCCGGTGGAGAAGGGGGGGAAGTTGTAGTGCAGCACAAACTGCTCGGAGCCTTGAATCAGCACCTCGTCCACCTCCTTTTGGTCGAGCTTGGTGCCGAGCGTCACGGTGGTGAGCGATTGCGTTTCGCCGCGCGTAAAGATAGCCGAGCCGTGGGCGGCGGGCAGGTAGTCTACTTCGCTCCAGATGGGGCGAATTTCGTTCGTTTTGCGGCCGTCTAAGCGGATGCCCTCGTCTAAGATCATGTTGCGCATGGCTTTTTTGAGCACGTTGTCGTGGTAGTAGCGCTTCGCCAGCTTGGTTTTGCGCTCTTTTTCGTCGTCGTCGGGCAGGCTGGCGATAAACTCCTCCTCCACCTGCGCAAAGAGGGCGGTGCGCTCCTGCTTGGAGGTCATTTTTTTGGCCACCTCGTATGCCTTAGCGTAGCAGGCGTCGTACACCTGTTGGCGCAGCGCTTCGTCGTTGTCCTCGTGGCAGTACGTTCGCTTGGTTTGCTTTCCGGTTTCGGCTTCGAGCTCCTTTTGTATGCGGCAGTGCTTTTTGATTTCGGCGTGGGCAACCTTAATGGCTTCGAGCATCTCGGCCTCCGAAACCTCTTTCATTTCGCCCTCCACCATCAGGATATTTTCTTCGGTAGCGCCTACCATGATGTCGAGGTCGGCTTTTTCCAGCTCGTCGAAGGTGGGGTTTATTTTCCATGCGCCCGCTACTCGCGCAATGCGCACTTCGGAGATAGGCCCGTTGAAGGGGATGTCGGAGACGGCCAGCGCCGCCGATGCTGCAAGCCCTGCCAGGGCGTCGGGGATGATTTCGTTGTCGGCGGAGATGAGGTTGACGGTTACGAAGACCTCTGCGTGGAAGTCGTCGGGGAAGAGCGGCCGCAGCGCCCGGTCGATGAGCCGCGAGGTGAGGATTTCGTGGTCGTTGGGGCGCGCTTCGCGCTTGAGGAAGCCGCCCGGATAGCGTCCGGCGGCGGCGTATTTTTCTTTGTACTCTACCGACAGGGGCATGAAGTCGGTATCTTCTTTGGCGTCCGGTGCGCAGGTTACGGCGGCGAGGAGCATGGTTTTGCCCATTTTCACCACCACGGCGCCGTCGGCTTGCTTGGCGAGCTTGCCGGTTTCGATTTCAATGGTGCGGCCATCGCCTAAATCAATTGTTTTTTTTATTGCGTTATACAGCATTTGGTTTGTCGTTTGTGCTCTCGTTTCAGCTTTTTCGCGAGAGCGGGTTATAGAATCATATCAGCGAAAAATATCCGTGTTGCTTGAGCAGGTCTTTTTCTTTTCCCGGCACGTCGTGAATGTCGAGCAGGAAGCAGATGAAAATGTTTTCTGCGGGGATGTTGAACTTGCGCACCAGCTGCAGCGAGGCGTAGGCGGTGCCGCCGGTGGCGATGATGTCGTCGGTAATGAGCACCTTGTCGGCAGCCTCCAGCGCGTCCTGGTGGATTTCTATGGTGTCGGCGCCGTACTCCAGCGAGTACTCTATGGCGTATGTTTTCCACGGCAGCTTGCCTTTTTTGCGCATAGGCACTAAGCCTACGCCCAGCTCGTAGGCCACGGCGGCGCCCAGAATGAATCCGCGCGATTCGATGCCCACCACTTTGGTAATACCGCTGCTGCGGTAGTGCTCGGCCACCTGCTGCACGGCGGCGCGAAACGCGCTACGGTTGCCCAGCAGCGTGGTTATGTCTTGAAAGATAACGCCGGGCTTTGGGTAGTCCGGTATGAGGCGGAGGTGTTGGCTAAAGTCCATGTGATGATGTAAGTTCAAGGAGGCAGTTTCGGCACTAAGCAAAATTAAAGAATGCAAAGAAAGAAGGCAAAAAAAAGAAAGCAAAGAAAGAAAGGCAATTGCTACAATTGCCTTTCTTCTGTTTACTTTCGTAAGTCGAGCGCCTTAATAATGGCTCTATATCTTTCTATATCGACCTTCTTCAGGTAGTCGAGCAGCCTGCGCCGCTTGCCCACCAAGCCGAGGAGCGCGCGCTCCGTCCCAAAATCCTTCTTGTGCGATTTCAGGTGGCTGGTAAGATGGTTGATACGGTAGGAAAATAGGGCAATTTGACCCTCAGAGGAGCCTGTGTCCGTATTAGACTTCCCGTACTGTGCGAAAATTTCCTGTTTTTTTTCTGCTGTTAGGTACATGAAATTTGTTTTGCAAATAGATTGTTAAAAGCCCACAAAGGTAGATAAAATTTTTGTACCTGCAAAAAATATTTCCCGACTTTTGAATGAAATCTTGTAATGGCCTGTTTACCAAGCTGCTCAAATTTTTATTTTGAAATAATATTTCCGCTTCTGCAAGTCCCGCAGGGTGGGGTGTTCAAGCAGAAGAAAAAAGGGCTAATTCTTTTTTTGAGGTGCTATGAAAAGATTTCTCCTGCGTTATCAATGACGGGGAGTCCCGCTTCGTCATTGGTAGCGAAGTCGAGGAGCCGGAGCGAAGCGGAGTGCGGTTCCTCCACTCC
>JAIROF010000079.1 GCA_031257655.1 Prevotellaceae bacterium
GCGGCGGCGTCTACGCTGAGGGCGACACCGCCACGCTCACCGCCGTGCCCACCGGAACAGCAACCTTTGCAGGCTGGCAAAACAGCGCTGGCGAAACCGTGAGCACAGTGGATACCCTGATCATAGCCGTTGAGAGTGATGCCGCGCTAACCGCCGGCATAGCCGCCCAGACCCCGACCCAGACCTTCACGCTTTACGTTTCGGTATACGTGAGGGCTATGGGTAGCGCTACCGGCGGCGGCGTCTACGCTGAGGGCGCCACCGCCACGCTCACCGCCGTGCCCACCGGAACAGCAACCTTTGCAGGCTGGCAAAACAGCGTAGGCGAAACCGTGAGCACAGTGGATACCCTGTTCATAGCCGTTGAGCGGGATACCGCGCTCACCGCCGTCTTTGCGGCCCAGCCCCAGCCCCAGACCTACACGGTTACCGTATCGGTCAACAATCAGGCATGGGGAAGCGCCACCGGCGGCGGCGCCTACGCTGAGGGCGCCACCGCCACGCTCACCGCCGTGCCCGCCGGAACAGCAACCTTTGCAGGCTGGCAAAACAGCGCAGGCGAAACCGTGAGCACAAGCAATCCGTATGCTGTAGCGGTTACGGGAGACGTCGCGTTCACCGCCATCTTTGCGGCAACATCCACCGGCGTAGGCACCCTTGCCGCAGGCAGCCTGACCATCTACCCCAACCCCACGACCGGCGGTCGGCTCACCATTGAGAACGGCAGCGTAAAGCCGGGGGAGAAGATAGAAGTTTACAGCCTTAGCGGAAGCCTCGTAGCAACCTTTGCGGTCACCACCGGCGTGCAAACCGTCATCAACGTTTCGCACCTGCCCCATGGCGCCTACATTGTGAAGCTAGGCAACCGCGCCGCAAAAATCGTAATTAATGGTTAACGGTTAATGCCGCAATGCGCCGTAGAGACGGTGCGCGCACCGTCTCTACAAAATGGTTAATGGTTAATGGCGCGTGGGGGCGACCCTTGCGGTCGCCCCCTTTGCGTCGCCCCGCGACGAAATGGGCGCGATGCGCTGTAGAGATGCACGGCGTGCGTCTCAGCGATAAAGCGGATGATATCTCTTGCAAGGCTTGCGCCTTGCTTTTAACCCGACGTAGCGTGGACGCTACGCCGAGCGTGGTATATTTTGTAGATTGGCTGCAATTGGCTACGCCGAACCCCGCTTCGCTCCGGTTCCCCTACGGGGAATAGCAGCCAATCCCCGCTCGGCGTAGCGTACACGCTACGCCGAGCGCATACGCCCCGCGACGAAACCGCGACGAAATGGGCGCATAGCGCTATAGAGACGCACGGCGTGCGTCTCAGCGACGAAAGGGCGCTGAGGCGCGATGCGCGGTGAGACGCACGGCGTGCGTCTCTACAGCGCCGTGCGTCGCACCATGCGCTATCAATCATAATAATCATTCAAACAAAAAAAATCACAACTCAGACAACGATATGCGTAACATGAGTTATTAACTTAAAAAAAATACAAATGAAATTATTCCGATGCTTTGTGTTGATATTTCTTAGCTTTGCAAGCCTTGTGCATGCCCAGCGAGCCAAGACCCCGATGATGGGGTGGAGCTCATGGAACACCTTTCGGGTAGACATTAGCGAAAGCCTGATTAAGCAAACGGCAGACAGCATGGTCGCCAAAGGTCTTCAAGCGGCCGGGTACACCAACGTGAACATAGACGACGGCTACTTTGGCGGGCGAAACGCCGACGGAAGCCTGAAGCCTCACCCCGAAAAATTCCCCAACGGAATGAAAAGCGTAGCAGACTACATTCACAGCAAGGGGCTTAAGGCGGGCATATACTCCGAAGCAGGGCAAAACACCTGCGGCTCCATTTACGACAACGATACGTATGGCGTTGGCGTTGGTTTTTACGGGCACGTGGCGCAAGACGCCCAAACATTTTTTGACGAATGGGGCTACGACTACATTAAAGTGGACTACTGCGGCGCAGAGCGGCAGGGCTTAAACGAAAAAGACAGCTACACCGAAATTTGGAATGCCATTAGCAACACTGCAAAGGCGCGAGCCGGCGAGGATATACGCTTCAACGTTTGCCGTTGGATGTTTCCCGGCACGTGGGTGACGCAGGTTGGCGGGTCGTGGCGTATTTCGCACGACATTCGCAACAACTTTGACGAAACGCTGGGCGTGCGCGACGTTTTCGAGCACAACCTTTACCTTGCGGCCTACGCCTCTCCGGGGCACTTCAACGACATGGACATGATGCAGGTAGGGCGGGGAATGACCGAAGACGAAGAAAAGAGCCACTTCGGCCTGTGGTGCATCATGAGCTCGCCCCTGATGATTGGCTGCGACCTCCGCACCATCCCGCAGCGCACGCTCAGCATCATCACCAACCCCGAGGTGATAGCCGTAAATCAGGACACGCTGGGGATGCAGGCGCAGGTGGTTAGCCGCACGGGGAAATGCTTTGTGATGGAAAAGCCAATAGAAACGCGAAACGGAAAAGTCCGCGCCGTGGCCCTGTTCAACGGAGAGAACACGCGGCAAACCCTGCGCATCTCCTTTAAGGATGTGCAGCTGGGCGGAAAGGTAAAGGTGCGAAACTTGTGGACAAAGACCGACTTGGGGCTTTACGAAGGCTACTACGAAGTGCGCGTTCCGGCACACGGTACCACCATGCTCCGGCTGGAGGGCGCCGCTGCTTTCGACAAAATCCGCTATCAGGGCGAATACGCCTTTATGAACGCCTACACCGCCATCGGCTCCGGCGATAGCCATGCGCGGGTAGAGGTCGCATCGGGGGCGGTTGCCTCGGGGGGGTACAAGATGAGCAAGCTGGGCAACTCCCCGGACAACTGGGCGGAGTTTAGGGATGTGTACGTTTCGGAAGGCGGAAAATATACGCTCAAGCTCTTCTACTACGCGCCCGAAAATCGAAATCTGCAGGTGGTGGTCAACGGAGCCTCCTACTCCATGGTCGACCTCAACTCCGGAGACCTGCGTACGCGGGCGGAGACGAGCATCGAAGTGGAGCTGCGGCAGGGCTACAACCTCATCCGGCTGGAAAACCCCACAGGGTGGGCGCCCGATGTGGACAAGCTGGAGCTGAGAAAGAAAGGAGATAACAGCGAGGAGCCCGACGACTTCGACGTCGACGAAGCCGAATCCTTTCCGCAAATCAGCTCAGACGACGCCACGGCGGAAAGCTGGTACTACATTCAGTTCAAAAACGGAAGCGGAGTAATCCGGGATATGGGCAACAACGCCGACCTGCTGACCAAAAAGCTCGACAACGACGATGCCGCCCAGCGCTGGAAAATTGTGGAAGTTGCCAATCCCTCCGGCGATTTTCGCTACAAAATAGCGGGGCAAAGCGGACGTGTGATTACGCGCGTATCCTCGCAGGAAACCGCTGACGGCCTGTTTCAGGCAACGGACAACGCAAGCGCCGCCGTACACTTCGCAATACTCCCTACCGCAAACGCCACCTACGCCCCCGGCTGGGAGCTGCACCGCGAAGGGTCGAATCGGCACCTGAACCAGTACAAGGGAGCCGGCATCGACCGGCGTATTAGCGAATGGAACAGCAACGACGCGGGCAACCCGCTGGAGTTTGTGCCGCTGGAGCGCGCCGTGCCGGTGAGCGCCGTAATGCCCCAAATCAGCAGCGCGCAGGAGGAGGTGTGGTACTACATTTGCTTTATTGATGCAGCGGAAGGCGAAACCGCTGTCCTCGAGGACATGGGCATCGGCAACGCCCTCATGACAAAAAGCGCAGCCGACGGTAACCCCGGGCAGCTTTGGAAAGTAGCGCTTTCGGAAAATCCCGACGGAGAGTACCACTACGAGCTGATTTCCAAGTCGGGCGGCAAGGTGGCTTGGGATAGCGACAGCTCCCTTTACGTTACGAAGCCATCCGGCGTTTGCCTGCGCCTGAGCGAGCTGGCGCCGTACTGGGGCGTCGAACGCGCAGGGGCAGCCGACGGGCTGGGCATGACGCAAACCGTTTTGGGACCCGAAAGCCGCCTGAAAGACGACTACTACACCGCCGCAGGGCGCTACAGCTTGCTGGAATTTAAGCTGCCGGAGAAAATGGTTTTTAGCAGCAGCGACGCCTCGCTGATCAGCCTTGCGGTAGCCCCCGGCGAGCTTTCGCCCGCTTTTCACCCCGACAGCCTTGCCTACACGGTTGATCTGGCATACCGCATAGACAGCATCGTGCTCACGGCAACGGCAGCGATCACCGAAGCGCTCCTTACGGGCGACGTCGGCGAAAAAAAGGCGCTAAAGGTAGGAAAAAACACCTTTAGCGTTATCGTAACCGCCAAAGATGGCGTTACCTCCAGAACATACACGGTAACGGTAGTCCGTGCGGCGGAGGAGGCTACCGACGTAGAAGCAGCGGCGGAAAGCCGTTGGCTGCTATACCCCAACCCCGTAACCGGCGGAGTGCTGACCATTGAGGGAAAAGCGTTAGCGGCAGGCGAGCAAATATTCATTTACAACCTGTCGGGCGTGCTGGTGAACGTTTTCGAGCATACCGGTTACCGTACAACCATCAGCATAGCCCACCTGCCGTCGGGCGTTTACATTGTAAAATCCGGCAAGCAGCTGGCAAAAATCGTGGTAGAAAATTCTGAGCTGTAGGGGGCAATTGTCCTAAAAAACCCCGCTACGGCGTAGCATCCCCGCTACGTCGTGCTAAAAGCAAGGATCCAGCCTTGCAAGAGATTCCCCGCTACGCTACCAATTTTTTTGAGTTGTCGTTAGAAATATAAACTCGGAATGACTAGAAGTGGTGACGGTGATAGTGACAACGACGGTAACGGTGATAACAAAAAATATTTGCGCATCGCGCCTGCCGCGCTTCGCGCCCTTTCTTCCCCCCCCCTCGACTGTCATTCCGACCGAAGCGCGCGAGGCACGAGCGCGCGAAGTGGAGAAATCTTCCACCACTTCTCCCATACAACGGTGTATTGGTGGGAGATTGGCTCCGCTTCGCTCCGCTTCCTCGGCTGCGCTCGGAATGACGGAGACGTACTGCCGCTGCCGACGGCGTACCACCCGGCGCAAGGCCTTGACAAGCCCTGAAAGGTGGAGTGGCATCAATCGCATAAAAGTCAAAAAAAAACGCCACCCATTGCATAAAAGTATTATCTTTGCCCCAAACTCACCATTAAAGCTAAATGGATTATGCAAGAAATTGATTGG
>JAIROF010000132.1 GCA_031257655.1 Prevotellaceae bacterium
ACATTAATGAGGTTAATGAGGTTGTTATTTCTATTATATCTCTCTGCTACTGAGGTTGTTTTGTTATTAAAATTAGGTATAAATTAGGTTTTTCGCTCCCTACAATTTATGACACTACCAAGAAGAGTTCGCCGAATTTGTAGCGTCAGCATTTTTTGGGGCTTCGGCCGACAGGCATACGCTTGCTTGCCGAACAGCGCCTCCCCCCAGTGGCGGGTTGAGCTTGGCAACCTTAACGGTTACCCTTTCGATGGCGCCGAAATCGTGCAGCAGGCCGTTGGCAATGCGCCCGGCCACATGCTCCAGCAGCTTGGAGGGGATGAGCATTTGGCGCTCTACCGCCTTGTAGACTTCCTGGTAGCTCACCGTGTCGTCTACGCTGTCGGAAGCGGCGGCACGGGATACGTTTACCTCTATATGCACGTCCGCCAAAAAGCGGTTGCCGATAGCTTGCTCCTCAGAAAAGCAGCCGTGGCGTGCAAAAAATTCCATCCCCTCAAGCGAAATTGTTCCCATTTATTTTGCGGTTTTAAATGTAAAGTAAGATTTTTACGGTGCAAAGTAACGAAAATTTGCGATGATAGATGCAACAGCTACAATTTTTCATATATCTTTGCAGCCTACCGTATTGACATACCCGTAAGTTTTGATGGGAACCTATATCCCCCCAACTCTGCGTGGCGATACGTCGGGCAAGCGCTCATGTGCTACGCTCGTTTGCTGCGCACATTTGCTGCGCTTATTTGCTGCGCACATTTGCTTTATTTGCCTCAGCCGCAAGCCTTGTTTTTGGGTTTTCGATAGGGTTCCTTCTGTTTTAGGCGTAAAGCATGCTTGTGCGCAAAATATCATATTAACTATTATGGAGAAAAGTTTTATTAAGCTGATAGAAAATGCGCTCAAAGCGCACTGGGACTTGCCGGCGCTGAGCGACTACAAAGGCGCCACCTACCACTATAAGGATATTGCACGGCGCATTGCCAAGCTGCACATTCTCTTTGGGGAGTGCGGGCTAAAGCGGGGCGATAAGGTTTCCATTTGCGGGCGCAATTCGGCGGCATGGGGCACCGTTTTTTTGGCGGTTATCACCTACGGCGCGGTGGCGGTGCCCATCCTGCACGAGTTTAAGGCCGACAACGTGCACAACATCGTGAACCACTCCGATTCGCGCATCCTGTTTGTTGGCGACGTGGTGTGGGAGTACCTCAACGAGCAGCTGATGCCGGCGCTGGAGGCCATCATCCTCATCACCGACTTTTCTGTGCTGCAGAGCAAGAAGCAGAGCATTGCGGGCGTGCGCGAGCGGCTTAACGAGCACTTTGGCAAAAAATACCCGAAAAACTTCCGCCCCGAGCACGTTTCCTACTTCACCGAATCGCCGGACGACCTGGCGCTCATCAACTACACCTCGGGCACCACCGGCTTTTCGAAGGGCGTCATGCTGCCCTACCGCAGCTTGCACTCCAACCTGGAGTTTGCCTACGCGGCGCTCGACGAGCTGAAGGCCGGCGACAGCGTAGTGGCCATGCTGCCCACGGCGCACATGTACGGCATGTCGTTTGAGTTTCTGTTTGAGATCAGCAAGGGGTGCCACGTGCAGTTCCTTACCCGCCTCCCAACGCCCAAAATTATCCTTGAGGCGTTTGCCGAAACAAAGCCGCGCCTCATCATCACTGTCCCCCTCATCATCGAAAAAATATACCGCAACAGCCTGCTGCCGCTGCTCCGGAAGCCATCCATACGCGCCCTCCTGTCGCTTCCTGTGGTCGACCGCAGGGTGCTGAAGGCTATCAGCAAAAAGCTGAACGCAACGCTGGGCGGAAACTTCCTCGAAGTGGTGATTGGCGGCGCGGCCTTTAACCAGGAGGCCGAGCGCTTTTTCCGGAAAATAGGGTTTCGGTACACCGTGGGCTACGGCATGACGGAGTGCGGCCCCATAATATCCTACGAAGACTGGAGCAAAACGCCGCTCTACTCCTGCGGAAAAAGTACCCTCAACATGCAGGTGCGCATCGCCTCTCCCGACCCGCAAAACGTGGTGGGCGAGGTGCAGGTGCAGGGAAAAAACGTCATGCTGGGCTACTACAAAAATCCGGAAACGACGCAGGAGGCTTTCACCGCCGACGGATGGCTGCGCACAGGCGACCTGGGCGTGATGGACAAAAACGGATACCTTTACCTGAAAGGGCGAAGCAAGAACATGATAGTGGGCGCATCGGGGCAAAACATCTACCTCGAAGAGATAGAGGATAAGATAAACAACCGCCCCTACGTGGCGGAGAGCCTTGTGGTAGAGTCGTCCGGCAAGCTGCTGGCGCTGGTTTACCCCGACTACGAAACCCTCGCCGCCGACGAAAAAAATGTTGAGGCGGCGATGGCGGAAATGCTCGCTACCGTAAACGCAAGCCTCCCGGCCTACAGCCGAATAGCCGGCGTAAAAACCTTGCCGGAGGAGTTTGAAAAAACGCCCAAGCGAAGCATAAAGCGATTTATGTACCAGCTGCCGCAGAGCTGAAGGCGTGAAATTTGCTGATATGCTGCGCTCGGCGTAGCTTTGTTCGGAAAGCGCAGATAAAGAAATGGCTAAAAGCTGTTCGCTGTGTTTCGCCGTGAAGCCGCTGAGCTCCTCTGCGTAAATAATTGCACAGCGGTGCACGGAGGCTTCGCAGAGGAGCACAGAGCGCTTACGCCGAAATTTGTTTGGCCGCATTAAAAGATGTCATCGCTAACTGGCTGCGCCGAGCTCCGCTTCGCTCCGGTTCGCATATTACTACGGATTTTACTTTTGTATTACGCTATATATCAGCGAAATGACTTAAAGAAAAAGATGTGATTGCGATAACAAACCAAAAGTAGTAACAGATTGCTCCAAAATATTTAGTCAAATTGCTGCATATCTGTAATTTAATAAAGTAAAATCCGTTACTAATGATTTACACATTGATGAATTTTATAATTGTCTATTATTCTGATATTTGCAAAATGTGGAAAAGCTTGAATTGCTTATAAATTGATGAGTATGAGGTTTTCTTACCACACAAAAAAACGCGCCGAATCATACCGTAATGTGTTGTATACCATGGTTGTGTGAATTTGTTTCGCGTGCTAAGGCATTTGGAAATATTTTTACACCCTCCAGCTAACCATCCCCGTATTCTTTTCGGACGTTGCACAGCCTCTAACGCTAAAACGTACGACTATGAAACCTGCCTTTAAGTATCTCTTACTCCTTACCGCCCTGGTAGCCGGAAGCGGAACCGCATGGGGCGAGCTGAAAACCATAGCTATAACCGTTGAGTCAATAGCAAGCGGCGGAGG
>JAIROF010000185.1 GCA_031257655.1 Prevotellaceae bacterium
CATGTTGCTGTCCCCCGCCCCTATACGCCAATTCTTAATTCCTAATTCTTAATTCCTAATTGCCATCGGCGCTACGAGCACATTGTTGCGAGAAACACGTCGAGCGTTGGGAGCAGGGATTTGATGCTGAGGAGGTTGCTCAGGCTTATTTTTCCCACGACGTAGCAAAAATCGTTGCTGGTATATTTTTCCGAAATTTCTACGAATCGGAAATGCTCAAAGTCGCTCACGTTGCGGTAGCGAAGGTAAACGCTTACGAGGTTGTCGGTAACGTACTTCGGCAGGTTTGGCGTGTTGAACTTTTTGTATTCGTAGCGGTAGTCGTGAAATCGGGCGGTGATGTCCGAGAGCACCGCCGAGCCGGTTGGCAGGCCGCCCGCGCCCTTGCCGAACATGAACTGCTTGTCGTAAAACTGCCCGCGGATGACTACGCCGTTGTACTCGTCCTCCACGCTGTAGATGTAGAGGTCTGGGGTGAGCATGCGGGGCATGACGTACAGGGTAATGTTGTTGTCCTCCGTTTTTCCGACGCGCGCCACGAGTTTTATCTTTCGCCCTTTTTCCCGGGCGTAGCGGATGTCGCATTCGGCGAGGTTGGAGATGCCGAAGTTGAACACTTCGCTCGGGGGAATTATCACGCCAAAGGCGTGGAGGGTGAGGATGACCAGCTTGTAGAGCGAATCGTAGCCGTCTACATCGAAGGATGGGTTGCTTTCGGCAAAGCCCAGCTCCTGCGCCTGCCGGAGGGCGTTGGCGTAGGTTTCGCCTTCGTTGAAGATTTTGGAGAGGATGTAGTTCGACGAGCCGTTGAGGATGCCCGTAAGGGAGGTGAGCAGGTCGTTGTCGTAGTACTCCTCCAGGTTGCGGATGACGGGGATGCTGCCGCAGGCCGAAGCGTCGTAGAGCAGCGCCACGTTGTGCTGCTGCTGTAGCGCAATCATTTCGGAGAGGTGCTCCGCCAGCATGGCCTTGTTGCCGCTCACCACGCTTTTGCCCCGCTGAAGGGCGGTTTTCACAATGCGGTAGGCATCGGCGGCGTTGTCGATGAGCTCCACCACGAGGTTGATTTCGGGGTCGCCTAAGATGTCCTCCGGATCGGTGGTGAAGTAGCCCGCGTCGATGCTGCGGCGCTTCCCGGGGTTTTTTATGCAAATCCGCTTGATTTGAGCATCTACAGTCTTGCTCTTTTGAAGCACGGTGTAAAGCCCCTCTCCCACCGTGCCAAAGCCAAATAAGCCAATGGTCAACTTGTTCATAATTAGGAATTAAGAATTAGGAATTAGGAATTAAGAATTAGGAATTAGTCACCCATTAAGCAAAGCTAAATGCAAAGCTTCAAATAGCTAAAAATGAATAAATTGCATTTTGATTAAAGGAATTACGAATATATAGCGTCATAAACCTGCTCGGCATGCTACCACGCTCGATCGTCGTAGCGTCCGCGCAGCACCTGCCGCAGGCGTTGCAAAATCTCAACTTTTCCGTGCCTTCCGCCTCGTGAGGTGGTAGCCGTTGGCTATGGCAATAATAGCGTTGGCAATGGCTACCGGATATGCCGCAATGAGCAGCCCGTAAGCGATAAACAAAATGCAGCCCACCGTGTTGACGCACCGCAGGGTTGCTACATTTTTGAAGAAGAACGACGCTACCAGCACCGCCGGAGCCAAATATCCTATTACATCTACTATCATTTTTTAGTTGCGAATTAAATAGCGCTCCGTGCAGCGGATGGCAAGTGCAAAGGTAGCGTATTTCTTTGCAAGTGCAAAGATATGAATTACGAATTAGCCCCTCATGATGAAAAAAAGTTTTTTTCATCGGCTGTGCTTTTTCTGTGTTGGCATTGCACGGAGGTGCACAGAGGCACACGGAGGTTTCACAGAGAAGCTCGGAAAAGGGGGTAGAGTCCTCCGTTACTCAAAAGGCGTTATTTTGATGGCCGCCAAGCTGGTATTGTCCCTTTCTCCTTCCGGGATGCGCACGGTTAGCGTATGCTTGCCGGCCTTGTCGAAGGCGATCTGTCCGATAGGCTGCGTGTGGTAGATGGCCGCCGTGTTTTGGCGGTTTTGTACTTCATGACCTTCGTCCGTTTTGATGTGCCACACCCTCGGGCCATCGCCGGAGGCCGTGATTTCGATGAAGTAGCTGCCCGGAGCTTTTATGTCGACCTGCCATGTGACGCTTGTACTTTCGCTCCAGTCGCTTACTTGAGGCTTGTGCTTCCATTCGCCGAATTTTTCCGGCCAGACTCTGGTCTCCACCCTGCCGTTTTCGGGCGTAGAAAATTCAGCGGACAAATCCAAGCCAAATTCGGGGTCTACAGCTTGGGTGTTGTCTACGTTGACATCACCCTTCAGCGCGAGCTCTACTACGGAAACCCACTTTTCGGGCGCCGAGCAAGGCAGGCTGATAGCAGTCCATTTTCCTTCCTTTGCGAAGCTGAGCTTTTGCGATTTGCCGTTGGTCAGCAGCTTGGCCGAGGCGATATCCGATTCTAATCCGGGCAACCAGAGCGTTCCCGAAGCCGGCCAGTCGAAGACCGTCAGGTAGAGCTTTCCATCGTTGGCCACAACGTCGCCCCAGGGCAAGCCATGTTTCCAGGGGGAGGCTTGGGCCGAGTATATCACCTGCGGATAGCGGGCAATCCATTGTCCGGCTGAGCGCAGCGAGAGCTGCGCCGGTTGGGGGACTTGCCCCGAGGGGTCGGGGCCTACGTTCAGCATGTACGTGCCTCCGCGGGCGATGGTCGCGATGAGGTAGCGAAGGATTTGCCTGGGCGTTTTCCAGTTTTGGTCGTACCATGCGTAGCCCCACGAATCGTTGGTGACGTCTACGCCTTCCCAAAGTCCGTCGACATTTGTCAGCGGGACTTCCATGTCGCCGAGCGTGAGGTAGTCGCCCAAGTCGAACCCAACGCGGCCGGATACCAGCGCGCCGGGCTGATTCCGGTGTACGACGTCGACCAGCTGTTTGGCGTATTTTTCGGGGATTCCTCCCGGCGTATCAAACCAGATGATCTCTATTTCTCCGTAATTTTTGGTGATTTCTTCCACCTGCGGAAGGCATTTTTCGTTGAAGTAGTCGTCGAAGGTTTTCGGATTGCCATTATGGTCGACCTTCGGGCCGCTCGTTCCTCCCGGATACGTCCAATCCTGATTGTGCGAATAGTAGAATCCGAATCCCAGCCCAAGATCTTTGCAGGCTTCCGAAAGCTCTTTCATCGGGTCGCGCTTGAACGGGGTGGCATCCACAATGTTAAACTTGTTGCACTGGGAGTGGTACATCGCAAATCCGTCGTGGTGCTTGGCGGTGATGACAATGTACTTCATGCCGGCATCTTTGGCCAGCTGCGCCAGCTCCCTGGCGTTGAAGCTGTAGGGGTTGAAGCTTTGGGCGGTGGCTTTATATTCGTCCACAGGAATGCCGGCCATACCTTCGTTCATAATCCATTCGCCAATGCCGTAGTACGTTCTCCCCTCCCACCTGTTGCCAAGCTGAGAGTACAGCCCCCAGTGCACAAACATCGCATAGTTGCCCCAATCGAGAAAACGTCCGCGTTTCACCTTTACTTCGGCATTTTTTGCGCGCTGCTCGCCCTGCGGCTTACCCATTTCCTGCGCCGCAAGGTCGCTGCTGAGCTGTAGCACGACCACCGAAATCGGCAGCCACCTTAGCAAGTTCCTTTTTTTCATAATATTCGGTTCCAATTCCAATTAAGAGAAGACTTCAGAAAGTTTATTTTGTTTACTTTGATTTTTATAGAGCCGAAGCCTAATTAAAACTCTTGCAAAAATCTTTGCAAATATAATACAAAAAATTTATGGGGTTATATTTTGGGAAACTAAAAACTAAAAACTAAAAACTAAAAACTAAAAGATGCGCAAGGCGGCATGACCTCTCTTAACTCTCCATTCTCCATTCTCCATTCTCAATTAAAAAAGTTGTATCTTTACAGCGTCATTTTTAATCCTCAGTGCACCATGGAAACAAAAACCCCCAAACCCAAGCGCATACCTTACGGCAGCGCAAACTTTGAAAAAATAAGGACGGAAAACTATGTTTACATAGATAAGACGCAGTATATTGAGCTGCTGGAACAGGAAAATAATGCCAATCTGTTTTTGACCCGTCCGCGCAAGTTTGGGAAAAGCTTGTTTTTTTCCATGCTGTCCAGCTACTACGACATTAACCAGGCCGACAAATTCGACCAGCTGTTTGGCGACCTGTACATCGGCAAGCACCCAACCCTCAAGCGCAATACCTATCTGGTTTTGAAGTTTAATTTTTCAGGTTTGAACACTACGAGTGAAGAGGCTTTTGCGGCTTCTCTTTCCGGAGAGATACAGGATAATGTTCGCAATTTTTTGGGTAGATATGAACATCTTTTTCCAAAAGGAGATATTTACAGTGAAGAGATAAAAATAGAACAACCGGGCGTTGGCTCC
>JAIROF010000017.1 GCA_031257655.1 Prevotellaceae bacterium
AAGCCGCCAAGAGATTGCCCAAAAGTGCGCTCTAAAAGGAATGCCCGTAGAAGAGATTGCCGAAATGACCAGCCTTACTGTGGGGCAGGTCATAAGATTTCTGCAAAATCCACAATAAAATGGAAGAACACAAAAAAAACATCACAGAGTACTACGATGTACGTAGCGCCATTCAATACTCTGAACAAATCGGCATGGAAAAAGGTCGAATGGAAGGCGTGGGAATAGGCATGGAAAAAAAATGCCAAGAGATTGCTCAAAATTGCGCTATGATGGGAATGCCTGTAGAAGACATTGCCAAAGTGACCAGCCTTACGGTGGGGCAGGTAATGAAACTTCTGCAAAATCCACAATAAAATGGAAGAGCACAAAAAAAGCATCACAGAGTACTACGATGTACGTAGCGCCGTTCAATACGCTGAAAAAATCGGCATGGAAAAAGGCGTGGAGATAGGCATGGAAAAAAGCCGCCAAGAGATTGCCCAAAGGTGCGCCCTAAAAGGGATGCCCATAGAAACCATTGCCAAGCTAACCGGCCTCACCGCTGAGCAAGCGGAGAACATTATAAAAAACACGCATGAAACGCTTACCCGGACAGCATCCTTTGCCGGTTTGCCCTGTACGGTTGCAAAGCAGTAAGCAGTAAACAGTAAAGAAAATATGAATATTGACATTTCGGAGCAAGAGCAAGTGCGGCGGCAGTCGCTGGAAAAAATTCGAGAAATGGGGGTAAACCCCTACCCTGCCGAAAAATTCGACGTTAACGCAAGCAGCGTACAAATAGCCAAAGAGTACGCTCCCCAAAAAAACAACTTCCAAGACGTAAGCATTGCGGGGCGCATCATGAGCCGCCGCATCATGGGCAGCGCCTCGTTTTTTGAGCTGCAGGACGAGCTGGGGCGCATTCAGGTTTACGTGCGCCGCGACGACATTTGCCCTGTCGGCGACGACGAAAAAAAGTTCTACAACACGCTGTTCAAAAAGCTGCTCGACATTGGCGACATTGTTGGCGTAAAAGGCTACGCCTTCATCACCCAAACGGGCGAGCTCTCCATCCACGCCCGCGAGCTGAAGCTGCTCTCCAAGTCCCTTCGCCCGCTGCCCATTGTGAAGGAGAAAGACGGGCAGCTCTACGACGCCTTTACCGACCCCGAAAAGCGCTACCGCGAGCGCCACGTTGACCTGCTGGTCAACCCGCACGTGCGCGACGCCTTTGTGAAGCGCTCCAAGCTCATTGGGTCGATGAGGGAGTTCCTCAACGCGCGCAACCTGCTCGAAGTCGAAACGCCCATCCTGCAACCCCTGTACGGCGGCGCGGCGGCGCGACCCTTCAAAACCCACCACAATACGCTGGACATGACGCTCTACCTCCGCATTGCCAACGAGCTGTACCTCAAACGGCTCATCGTAGGCGGGTTTTCGGGCGTGTACGAGTTTGCCAAAGATTTTCGCAACGAGGGCATGGACCGGTTCCACAACCCGGAGTTTACGCAAATGGAGATGTACGTTGCCTACAAAGACTACCGCTGGATGATGGACACCGTAGAGGCAATGGTCGAAAAAATTGCGGTAGACCTGCACGGCAGCGCCAGGGTGCAGGTAGGCGACCACCTCATCAGCTTTGAGCGCCCGTGGAGGCGCTTCACCATGTTCGAGGCCATTGAGCACTTCACCGGCGTAGACGTTGCGCGAATGGACGAAGCCGCCCTGCGCGAAACGGCAAAAAAGCTGGGCGTTACGCCCGACGCCTCCATGGGCAAAGGCAAGCTCATCGACGAAATATTTGGCGAATGCTGCGAGGCAAAGCTCATACAGCCAACGTTCATCACCGACTACCCGGTGGAAATGTCGCCGCTGGCCAAGAAGCACCGCGACAACCCGGAGCTGGTGGAGCGATTTGAGGCCATCTGCAACGGCAAGGAAATCTGCAACGCCTACAGCGAGCTCAACGACCCCATAGACCAGCGCCACCGCTTTGAGCAGCAGCTGCTGCTCGCCAGGCGCGGCGACGAGGAGGCAATGGCGCTCGACGAAGACTTTCTGCGCGCCATAGAGTACGGCATGCCGCCAACCGCCGGTCTGGGCATCGGCATCGACCGCCTCGCCATGATCATGGCCAACGCGCCGTCCATACAGGACGTGCTGCTTTTTCCGCATATGCGACCGGAAAAAAAGGCGGCAAAGGACGACCCGGAAGCCTACGCCGCGCTTGGCGTGCCGGAGGAGTGGATTGCGGTGATACAGAAAATGGGCTACCTCACCGTAGAGGCCCTGGCAAAGGCATCGCCCGGAAAGCTGTTCAACGACTTGTGCGGAGTAAACAAAAAGCACAAAATGGGTCTCACCAACCCAAGCCCGGACGACGTGAAAAAGTGGGTGGAAACGGCGAGCTAAAGAATTCGGAATTAGGAATTAAGAATTAGTCGCCCATTAAGCAAAGCTATATGCAAAAAATCAAATTGCTAAAAATGAGCAGATTACATTTTAGTGATATGAAAGAATTGGCTCTACCGTTATTTGTGTGAAGACAGTAGTGTCCATGTTTGATTGATATGATTCGTAGGCAATTAAAAATCAGTGTTATGTCATAAATTGTGGGGCAAAAAACCTTATTTACTCACTCGTGTTTATTTTTGGTGTTCGTGAGCTCGCTGCGCTCGGTTACACCTTATTTTAACAACAACAAAACAACCTCAGTAGCAGAGAGATATAGGATAAACAACAACCTTACTACCTTATTAATGTAAATAATTTATAATCAGCACAATACTTGCCATATCATGCAATTTATGACATCACCAAAAAAAGAATTTGCCCAGATTTTAGCCCTTTCTTCAGCTGCGTAAATCATAAAAAATCTGCGTCAGCTGCGTGCTATTTTTACACAAAACTATGCCGAGCGCAGCATAGCTTCAATCGACCTCACTACCCCATTACCTCCAAAACCAAATTCCATGCAAATCATACGCATCCCGAGTACTGACCCTGTTTGCAGCTGTGCGTTGGAGGAGCGCATGCTCAGGGAGCGCAGCGATAACGTCCTGCTGCTGTACATCAACTCGCCCTCCGTGATTGTGGGGCGGCACCAGACCATAGCGGCGGAGGTGGACGAGCAGTTTTGCGCCGAGCACAACATTCCGGTGGTGCGGAGGATTTCGGGAGGGGGCGCCGTTTACCACGACGAAGGAAACGTCAACTATGCCTTCATCGTGAATACGGATTGCGCACGCGCGCTCGACCGGGATTTCTCCAAGCCCATTGTGGCGGCGCTGCGGGCAATGGGATTAGACGCTGCGGCAGGCAGCAGAAAAGAAATAAGGTGCGGCGGATACAAAGTTTCGGGGGCCGCCGCGCACGTTTCGGGAGGCCGGATGCTCTTTCACGGCACCCTGCTCTACAGCGCCAACCTGCAATGGCTTGAGCGTGCCCTCAAGGGAAACCC
>JAIROF010000056.1 GCA_031257655.1 Prevotellaceae bacterium
CTCGCGACAAAATGGCGCTATGCGCAATGCACAGTGAGACGCACGCCGTGCGTCTCTACAGCGCTATGCGTCGCACCCATGCGCCATCAATCATAGCAATCATTCAAATCAAAAAAAAATCAGCGTTCAGACAGCTATATGCGTAGCATGAGTTAACCTCATCCAATGCTTTTCATAGCACCGCAAAAAAAGAATTAGCCAATGAGGTTGTTATTTCTATTATATCGCTCTGCTACTGAGGTTGTTTTGTTATTAAAATGATGATGATGATGACGCCCCACCCCGCTTCGCGCCATTAACCATTAACCATTAACCATTAATCATTACTCTTAGCGATGGGCGTTTTCCGGCAAAGCGTTGGGGGTTGCGCCTTATTTGTTCAGGTGCAAAGCACGTTTGCCTGCTTGCCTGCTGCTCCCTGCCGCTCCCGCCGCCGCCGAAAAAATACCTACAAATAAGGATTGCGGGAATCTTTTTTTATGAAGACCTTTGCACCCGAAAAAAATGCCGCCGGGCATGGCGGCGCAGGTTAGATTGTTTTTTTTTTACGGATGAGCATGAAGGTTTTCAGGTCGCATACTGTTTTTTGTTTTCTTTTGCTGCTGTTTTTGCTGCTGCGGAGCGCGGCGCCCGTCTTTTCGCAGGAGCGCGCCGCGCGGCTTTGGGGGAGGGTAGTTGCCGCAGACGGCAGCCCGGTGGAGCACGCTTCGGTGGCGCTCAAGAATACGCCGATTGGCACAGCTGCCGACGGAAAGGGGCGCTACAGCCTTCCCGCCCCGGCGGGGGAGTACACGCTGGTGGTTAGCGCCTTGGGCTACAAGACCGTGGAGCGGCCCCTTTCGCTGCGCAAGCGGCAGCTGCTGGTGGTGGAGCTGGAGCCCGACGAAAAGGAGATAGCTGAGGTAACGGTGGTTGGGAAAAGCCCCGTGCGGCAGGTAAACGAATCGGTATTCAACGTGGTGGCCATCGACGCCAAGCCCCTGCACAACACCTCCATGAACCTCACCCACGCCCTCGACCGGATTTCGGGCGTCAAGATACGGGAAACGGGCGGCGTAGGCTCCCGCGCGCAGGTGGCGCTCAACGGCTTCAGCGGGCGGCACGTGAAGGTCTTCATGGACGGCATGCCGATGGAGGGCTTCGGGTCGGCCTTTCAGCTCAACAACATCCCCGTCAACATTGCAGAGCGGATTGAGGTTTACAAGGGCGTGGTGCCCATAGAGCTGGGCGCCGACGCGCTGGGCGGCGCCATCAACATCGTTACGCGGCAGCTGAGGAGCACCTACGCGGACGCATCGTACTCCTACGGTTCGTTCAACACCCACCGCTCGAACCTCAGCGTGGGGCACACCGCAAAAAACGGCCTCTCCCTCCAGCTCAACGCCTACCAAAGCTACTCCGACAACAGCTACCGCGTAAAAACAAAGCTGCTCGACGTAAACACCGGCGTTTACTCGCGCGAGGAGTACTGGTTTCGGCGCTTTCACGACAGCTACCACAACGAGGCCGTAGTCGCCAAGGTGGGCGTGGTGCGCAAGCCCTGGGCAGACCGCCTGATGCTCAGCGTAACCCTGAGCCGCGAAAAGGCGGATATCCAGAACGCCAACCTGATGAAGAAAGTTTACGGCGGCCGCGAGCGGAGAGCCAGAAGCGCCATCCCCTCCATTCACTACGAAAAGCGAAACCTGATGCTGCCCAACCTCAACCTTTCGCTGACGGCCAGCTACAGCATCTCCCGCAACAGCAACATCGACACGATGGCGCGGGAGTACAGCTGGAGCGGAGAGTACCGGCAAACGAAAACCAAGGGCGAAATGCAGTACTCCATGAGCGAAACCGACAACGCCAACCTCAGCGCCACCGCCAACCTCCGCTACCGGTTTGGCGGCATGCACTACGTGGCGCTCAACAACCTGTTCAGCGACTTTAGCCGCAAGGCGACCGACGCCTTTGCCAGCTCCGAAACCAGCACCGCCGCCACCTTCATGCGGCGGACAAACGCCAAAAACGTGGCGGGAATATCGTACAAGCTGCAGCCGTCCGACCGGTGGAGCGCATCGGCCTTTGCCAAGCGCTACGACGTGCGGGTGCGGGGGCCGGTCAACGTCTCCACCCTCTCCTCCTCCGCCGTTTACGAGGAGCAGGAGCGCTCGTTCTCCACCGAAGGCTACGGGCTGGGCGCCACCTACCGCCTCCTCCCGGCGCTGCACCTCAAGACCTCCTTTGAGAAATCCTACCGGCTCCCCTCCGAAAACGAGCTCTTTGGCGACGAATCGCTCGAAACCGGCGACGTAGGCCTAAAGCCCGAAAACAGCCAAAACATCAACTTCAACATCTGCTACGACAAGCCCCTGGGCAAGGCGCACTCCCTCTACTTAGACCTCGGGCTGATATACCGCGACACGAAAGACTACATCCGCCGGCAGATAGAGCAGCGCTACGGCGGCGCCTACTTCACCAACCACGGGCGGGTGCAAAACCTCGGATTCGACGCGGAGGCAAGGTACTTCTACCGCCGAGCCTCCGTGGGCGGGAACTTCACCTTTCAGGACATACGAAACATGGAGCAGTACGCCGTGGGCGGGCAAAAGCTCATCTACTACAAAGACCGCATGCCCAACGTGCCCTACCTGTTTGGCAACGTAGACGCCACCTGCAACTTCTACAACCCCGCCGGCAGGGGAAGCGTCCTCTCGGCAACCTACAACATGCGCTACATCCACTCCTTCTTTCTGGCGTGGGAGAGCGAGGGCGGCGACATCGTCATCCCGAAGCAGCTCTCGCACGACCTCTCCCTCACCCTTTCGCTCCGAAACGGGAGGTACCACGTGGCCGCAGAGGCAAAAAACATTGCCGACGAAATCCTCTACGACAACTACAGCCTCCAGAAGCCGGGACGAAGCTTCATGCTAAAGCTTAGATATTTTTTCTTTAAACAATAATTCACATCTAAAAATCAGCTAAATTAAATTATCATGAGAAACATCAAAACAAACAAAACAACAACGGCGCTAAGAAAATCGGCGCTTATCGGGTGCAGCCTCCTGACGCTTTCGCTGGCGGCCTGCAGTAGCAAAGACGATAACAATGAGACGCAAAAAAAGGGGACATTCTTCATTGCTGCTACGGGCGAAAACACCCGCTACATCCTCCGGACGGACAACTTGGAAACCGGCGACCTGAAGATTTCCGACAACGTAAAGCAGCTGGAGCAAGCGATACAGACGTGGATATTCAACGACGACCCCTCGGTAGCCGTCGGCTTAATCTACCAGCAAGGCGACCCGGGAATATGCTTGGGTATTAGCGCCAACGCCAACGGTACGCTGAAAAATCCGGTGGAGTTTCAAATCACGTCGCGTTTTACCTCCTACGGCTTCTTTGAAAACTACGCGCTGACTACCGTTGGAGGACAAACGCCGGCGGATGATGCCACGAGAGCTGACTACACTACCGTCAACTTCATCGACTTGAACAACAGCTTTTCCCGTGAGGTAAAGAGCATCCCCACGCGCAACATCACCGGCAACGGCGAGCAGGCTACCTTTTCGGGCATTGTAGACATGGGCAACGGCGAGTTCCTCACCGGCTTAGTCGTTTCGCAGCCAAAAAGCGCAAGTCAGACCGGCGGGGCAAGCACAGGTACTGTCACCTACCCCGACAGCGTGTGGGTTGCCGCATTCGACAAAGACCTTAACCTGAAGCGGATTTACAGGAGCGACAAGCTCAGCTACTCTTCGGGACGACAACAATCTCAGTACTACTCGCAGATAGGCAAGGCCGACGACGGCAACGTGTACGTCTTCTCCGGATCGTACGAAAGCACCACTACAAAGCCTTGCGGTGCGCTGAGAATCAACAAAAACGCCACCACCTTCGACCCGGACTACTACTTCAACATCAACGAAAAGACGGATGGCTACCGCTTCAGGAAGGTGTGGCACGTTACCGGAAATTACTTCATGCTGGAGCTCTACAACGAAGCTAATTCAACCGGCGCCACTGCCACCGCTACCCAGTACGGCATTGTGGATGTATCCGCCAAGACGTTTAAGTGGGTAACCGGAATTCCCGCAAAAGAGCAGATTACCGGTACGGGCTTACCCACAGCGCACAACGGAAAAATGTACTTCCCCATTGTCGCCACAGGCGCCGACCCCGCCATTTACATTATCGACCCGGCAACCGGCGCCGCCACAAAGGGCATAAGCGTAAGCGGCGCATCCGCCATCAACGCCGTAGGGCGGCTGGTGTACTGAGGGCAATTAGGAATTAGGAATTAGGAATTAAGAATTGAGAATTAGGAATTTCCCCGCCCGGCGTAGCGTTCACCACGTTGCGTCGGGCGGGGGGTCGTGAGGCGCACGCCGTGCGTCGCTACAGCGCTACGCGGCATTAATCATAAAAATCTCAAAATCAACGTAGAGACGTGGCACGCCACGTCTCTACAGCGCTTCGCGCCATTAACCATTAACCATTAACCATTAAAAAAGCGTTTTGTGGCAGCTATTCAGCATGTTATAAATTTTCTCTTGCTGCTTACAAAAATTTATGTACCTTCGCGAAAATTTGTTGGCTCAACAAGCGTAGCGTAAACCGCAGCATATCAAAAATTTACACGAAGCGTGGCGGCTAAACACCATAAAACGTTAATCCAAATGAGCGTCTTACATGCTTTTAGCAAACCAAAATCCGTTGTATCATTCCGTGACGCAAATACCGGGTAATTTTGCGCCTCGAAGTAAAAAAAATGACGGCCTGTAGAGGCGCAATGCATTGCATTGCGCCTCTACAGGTACTACTATGGCAACAAAAATGAAAAAAATAAAGAAACAGCTTGCGGAATGGATTTGCTATGCGCGCTATTTTATTTTCATCCCGCCGCTTTCGCCGGCGGATACGGTTCCCGTGTACGAGCTGCCGCCCGTAACGGTGGTCGCATCGCTGAAGCAGGCGGTCGTTTACGCAGAGCAACCGCTGTCGTTCACCTCCATCGACAGGGAAGACTTGGAGGCCAGCCGCATCGCGGAGCCCAAAAACCTTTCGCTGAACGTTCCCAATTTCCTTCACGCGGACTACGGCGCGCGGATGACCGGCTCCATATACATACGGGGCATCGGCTCGCGGATGGAGCAGCCGGCTGCCGGCTTGTATGTGGATAATGTGCCGGTTCTCAACAAAAACAATTTCGATTTCGACTACCTCGATATCGAGCGGATTGACGTACTGCGCGGGCCGCAGGGAACGCTCTACGGGCGCAACGCCGTGGGCGGAGTGATGGACGTGCATACGCTTTCGCCTGCCGCTTACCAGGGTACGCGCCTGCAAGCCGGATACGGCAACGGAAACGCGTGGAAGCTTCAGGCCTCGACATACCAAAAGCCGACCGAACGTTTTGCCTTTTCCGTCGCCCTGAAGCACTCTTCCGGCGACGGCTTCCAGACGAACAGCTTCGACGGGTCGCCTGCCGACCGCTTCCTGAACGAAAGCGGAAGGGTGAAAATACAGCTACGGCTTTCGCCCGAATGGAAGATGGAAAATTCCTTGTCCGCCGGCTTTGTAAAGCAAGCGGGGTTTGCCTATTCGCTCTACGACGAAGAGACCAAACAGGCTATGCCGGTCAACCACAACGACCCCTGCACCTACGTCAGGCTGGGGCTGACCGATGGCCTGACCTTTCAATACGCTGGAAACGTCGTTCGGTTTTCTTCCACGACAAGCTACCAGCGCACGGATGATGAAATGGTACTCGATCAGGATTTTCGCCCCGTATCCATGTTTACGCTTAGCCAGGCGCAGCGAGAAAATGCCTTTACGCAGGAGTTTGTAGTACGTCCGGCGCAAAAAAAGAAGTGGCAGTGGATTTCGGGCGCATTTGGGTTTTACAGGCATGTGGATATGGAAGCGCCCGTCATGTTTAAAAAAGACGGGATAGACGAGCTGATACTTGCCAATGCGAATGCCGGCATACAGGCGGTTTTCCCGGAGGCAGCCCTGTTGATTAAAGAAACCCGGTTTCCCGTCGAAAGCTATTTTGATTTGCCCGCATACGGGTTTTCGCTCTACCACCAGTCGACTTTCGTCGCCGGACGCTGGGAGTTTACGGGCGGCATGCGCGCCGACTTCGAACACGCGGCTATCGCCTACGCCGGTTCGACCGCCATCAGCTACCGTTTTTCCATGACCATGCCCGACTACAAACCGCTGTCCGTCGCCATGCCGGTCAGGCGGCACGATTCCTTTTTTGAAATATTGCCGAAAGTAGCCGTCGCGTATCAAACGGGTATCGGCAAGCTGTACGCTTCTGCGGCGCGCGGATACAAAACCGGCGGTTTCAACACCCAGATTTTTTCCGACATCCTGCAAAACAGGATGATGAACGCCTTGATGTCCGATTTGGGCGTTTACCTTAATGGCAGCGAACCGCCATACAACGCCGAAACAGCCGTATCCTACGCGCCGGAATACATCTGGAATCACGAAGCGGGCGGACATTTCAAGCTGCTTGGCGAACAGCTGTCGGTCGATGCGGCCGTGTTTTACATCGACTGCCGAAACCAGCAGCTGACCGTTTTTCCTCCGGGGAAAACCACCGGCCGCCTGATGTCCAATGCCGGGCATACGCAGATTTTCGGCGGCGAGCTGTCGGCCGGCTACCGCTATAAAAACATCCGCTTCAAAGGAAACTACGGCTACACCCATGCCACGTTTCTCCGCTACAGCAGCGGAAACGAAGATTACGCGGGCAACCGCGCGCCTTACGCGCCGACAAACACCCTTTCGCTGCATGGCGGTTACAAATGGGACGTATCCCGCAAGCGCGCCGGCAGCATCCTGCTTGACGTATCCCTGCATGGCGCGGGAAAAATCTACTGGAGCGAAAGCAACACCGTTTACCAGCCCTTCTACGGCCTGCTAAATGCGGATATTACCTTTCAAACAGGCAGCTTTGGCTGCGGCTTATGGGCAAAAAACCTGACGGGAACCGACTATAATACGTTCTACTTTAAATCCGTCGGCCGGTCTTTTGTCCAACAGGGGAAACCCGTTCAACTTGGAGCTTTTATCAGCTTAATTTTATAGCAAAACTTAATTTTATAGCACAGTTTAATTTTATAGCACAACTTAATTTTATAGCACAATGAAAAATTTCCTTTTTTTGCCGATTATCATACCGGCGCTTTTACTGACAGCCTGCGGCAAAGACGAGCCAGCCGGCAAATCGGCGACAGCGGTAACAGACGGGACTTATTCGGGCGCCATGCACGTTACCCAGAATGACAGCGCAGGTACGGTTTATACGCAGGACAGCGTAAACGTAACATTTACGCCGACGGCCGACAGCACGGCCGAAATAAAGATGGTGCAGGTGCGGTTTTCGCCAAGAATGCCGATAAAGCTGGATATGACCATTCCCGGTGTAACCGCAGTCAAAACATCCGAAGGTCTCGCCCTGAGCGGCGACAGTATTGTTCCGCTGGCGATGGGCGGCGAATATCCTGTATATACCATTACCGGGATGACAGGCACGGCAACCCCTCAAACCTTGTCGTTTGAATTGCTGTGCGGCGCATATCCGCTGACTTTTTCGGGGAAAAGACAGCCGGTGGAATAAAAATTAGGAATTACGAATTAGGAATTAGGAATTAGGAATTTCCCCGCCCGGCGTAGCATCCACGCCCCGTCGGGCGGGGTCGTGAGATATACGCCGTGCGTCTCTACAGCGCTTCGCGCCATTAACCATTAACCATTAACCATTAATAAAAATCTCGAAAATCAACGTAGAGACGTGGCGTGCCACGTCTCTACAGCGCTTCGCGCCATTTAACCATTAACCATTAATAAAAATCTCAAAAATCAACGTAGAGACGTGGCGTGCCACGTCTCTACAGCGCTTCGCGCCATTAACCATTAACCATTAACCATTAACCATTAAAAAAATCGTAGCAACGGCAGCACGGGTTTGGCAAAGGAAAAGCGGCAACGAAGAGAGGAAATGCTGAAAAAATATTCATTCAACAGCAATGGCTATAAATTCGACAGGGACGATGCAAACAGCTATGAATAGCAGCATAGGGTTTTACCCTATGCTGCAAAAATGCGCAAGGCCTTCAG
>JAIROF010000138.1 GCA_031257655.1 Prevotellaceae bacterium
CGCCCGCGCCGCCCGCGCCGCCCGCGCCGCCCGCGCCGCCCGCGCCGCCCGCGCCGCCCGCGCCGCCCGCGCCGCCCGCGCCGCCCGCGTGCCCGCGCCCGCCCTCCCGCGTGCCCGCGCCCGCCCTCCCGCGTGCCCGCGCCCGCCTGATACCCCCAAAAAATCCCCCCTGCCCCCCCAAAAAACACCACCGTTAAAATGGTGTAATGTGTGCAAAGCTCCGTTGCCTTTGGTTAAAGGCAAGTGGAGAGATTTTTACGCTTTGCCGCGTAAACATTGGAAATTTTTGATTTTCTCACGCCGTGATGAGTAAAATTAGTTTGGCGCATGAAAAAAAAAATGGCTATGTTTGCAGCGTTATTCTTTTGAGGTCTCTCAGCAAATCAGCAAATCGTAAAACCGAATTTTTTAGCATGAGCCAGCGCTTGAGCATACGTCCACTTCTCTGTTTCCTAACCGCTTTCGTTTGCGGTAGCAGAACGTGTGCGCAAACGAACACACACACACACACACACACACACACACACACACACACACACACACACACACGATTGCGAGCTCGCAAGTTACATAATTTTTTTGTGTCTTGCAACAGCTTACGGATTTTATTTTGTGGTGAACGGTCAACAATTTTGGCTGTTCACTTTTTTGTTTCCATCGGCGCCATACCCTTTTTCCACTTTACCAAGCCTATCCTCAATAAGCGGCGGCGCTTTGCGGCCGCTTACCAGCAGTATTCCTTCTTTTTTTTACTCACTCAAATTCATGAAGCACAGAAAGCTATACTATAACGACTATTACGACGAACAGGGCGGGCAAGGCCTGCGCCTGTTTATCCGGCGCGGGGCCTGCTGAGGCGCCCCAAGCGCCGGAAGTAGCGCTGCCGCGCTGCCGCGCTGTGCGCCGTGCTGCCGTTTTTGCGCAGGCGCCAACCCCCGAACGTATCCGGTAGCCTGCTCGGCAGGAGGCCAGGGTCGCCTTCGCCGGCCAGCCGCCCTACAGGGCGGCGCTGCGCGGAGTTTCGCAGCGATTTTGCAGCGATTTGTAGCGATTCCCGAAATTTTTGCCGCGCTCGCCGGATTTACCCCTCCCGACAGCTCTTTTGGGCAGTCGTATCGCAGGATTGATTATGCATAAAAACAACAAATTATAAACTAAAAAAAATTGTATGAAGTTTAAAACTATTGGATTCTTTTTTTTGATGTCCTTTTGCTCCGAAGCTTTTGCGCAAGCCAAAATGGTGACGGGGCATGTGCGGGACGCGAAAGACAACTCTCCGGTTGTTGGAGCCGCCGTTAAGGTGCACAACTCAACGGTGGGGACGTTTACCGGACCCGAAGGCGAATTTTCGCTCAGCGCTACCGAGCGCGATACGCTTATCTTTACCCTGCTGGGCATGCGGGAGGTGCGGCTGGCGGTGGGCGCGAGGACTGTTTTTGACGTGCTCATGGCGGCAGATGAAACGGAGATTGAGGAGGTGCAGGTGGTGGCTTTTGGCGTTCAAAAGAAGTCGAGCGTGGTGGCGTCTATCACCACCGTAAAGCCGGCGGAGCTGCGAGTAGCATCGCAGAACTTTACCAGCGGCTTTGCCGGTAGGATTCCCGGCCTGATATCCTACCAAACATCCGGCGAGCCGGGCGCCGACCTTGCCCAGTTCTTTGTGCGCGGGGTTACCACCTTTGGGTACACGCCTTCGCCGCTCATTTTGATCGATGGCTTTGAGTCCAGCACCTACGAGCTGTCGCGGTTGCAGGTGGACGACATCGAAAGCTTTTCTATCCTGAAGGACGCCTCCGCCGCCGCCCTCTACGGGGCACGTGGCGCCAACGGCGTTTTGCTTATCATAACAAAATCCGGTAAGGTTGACGCCGGCATTTCTATCAACGCCAGGGTCGACATGCACGTTGCCACCCCCACCAAGATGATAGAAATGGTGGACGCCATTCAGTACATGCGCATGTACAACGAAGGCGTGAACACGCGGTCGCCGCTGGCCGGAAACTACTACAGCGAGCAGGTGATTCAATCGACCCTGAACAACGAAAATGCGATGATTTACCCCAACGTGGACTGGTACGACGAGCTGTTTAACCAGAGTACCATCAACAAGCGGGCCAACGTAAACATCTCCGGCGGCGGCAGGCTTGCGCAGTTCTACGTTTCCGGCGGGTTTGAAAACGAAAACGGGCTGCTGAAGGAAGATTCGCGCAACAAGTTTAACTCCAACATCAACATCAACCGCGTGCACATGCGCAGCAACGTGGTTTTCAATATCACAAAAACAACCACCTTAGACACGAGGATACAGGCCGAATTTGAAAGCTACAACGGCCCGTTCCAGAAGGCGTCCGACATTTTCAATATGGTGATGGAGGTGAACCCTGTGGATTTTCCGGCCGTCTTTGAGCCCGACGAAGCCCACCGGTTTACTTCGCACACGCTTTTTGGCAACACCCTGGTGAATGGAGCCATGCGGCCAAACCCCTACGCCGAAATGGTGAAAGGATACCGAACGGAAGACGTGAGCATAGTAACCATGATGGCCACCATCCGGCAGGATTTTGATTTTCTCGTTAAGGGGCTAAAGTTCGAGGGGAAAGGCTCGGTAAAGAGCAACGGTACCTCCAAGCAAACAAGAAACTTTAGCCCGTTTTACTATGCGGTGGAGCAGTACAACCAGGTTACGCAGGAGTACAAGCTGTTTGGTCTGAACCGTCTTAGCGGCAACAACTCGATGGGCGACATTTACGCCGAGAACGAGCGCGGCTCGTCCTACTACTTTGAAGGGCGGCTGAACTGGAATGGCTCCTTTGACGTTCACAATCTTGGGGCCATGGTGGTAAGCACCCTGCAGCAGAACTCCAACCTTGTAGCGGGCACCGTATTCGAAGCCTTGCCCGCCCGCAACGCCGGCGTATCGGGGCGCGCCACCTACGATTACGACAACCGCTACTTTGGCGAATTTAACTTTGGGTACAACGGCTCGGAAAAGTTTACGGCCGCCAAGCGCTTCGGGTTCTTCCCATCGGTAGGCGCCGCCTGGATGGCCTCCAACGAAAAGTTTTGGGACCCGTTGAAGAACGCCATAAACACCTTCAAGTTTAGGGCTACGTACGGCATAAACGGTAGCGACGCCATTGCCGGAGCTGCCGACCGCTTCAACTTTCTTTCGCAGATCAACAAAGGGGGCGCGGGATACGTCTGGGGGCTGCTCAGGAACACCAGCGGCCAAGGGTATACCATCAGCAGGTACGCCAACGAAAATATTTCGTGGGAGGTGTCGCGAAAGGTCAACCTGGGCCTTGAGCTCAACGCGCTCAACAACCTCCTCAAATTTCAGTACGATATTTGGAAAGACTGGCGCAGCGATATTTACCAGGAGCGCACAACCTTTGCCTCAACTACCGGGCTTATAGAAAAGGACCCCGCTGACCCGGAGAGGGATTTAAAAATTTTCGGCAATGTTGGGAAAGCCGAAACCGTAGGCTTTGAGACATCGCTCGATGTGGAAAAAATGTTCAGCAACGGCTCATGGCTGCTTGGTCGCGCCAACTTTTCCTACTCCGCCAACACGGTTACCCAAAAAGACGAGGAGCAGTTCAAAGACGCCTACCTGAGCGCCATAGGTCAAAGCGCCAACGTGCTGCGGGGCCTGGTGGCCGAGCGCCTCTTTGTGGACGCCTACGAAACGGCCAACTCCCCGCGACAGAACTGGGGCTTCTACGAGGCCGGCGACATCAAGTATAAGGATATAAACGGCGACGGACGGGTGAACGACAACGACTACGTGCCCATGGGCTACCCTTCTGTGCCCGAAATTCAGTATGGATTTGGGCTTTCGGGCGGGATAGGCGACTTTGACCTCTCCTTTTTCTTTCAGGGCAACGGCAGGGTTTCCTTCTTTATAGACCCGGAGGGCATTGCTCCGCTCGTGAACCACCGCAATGCGCTCGAGATTGTGGCGCGCGACTACTGGACGGAGACCGACCCCAACGTGCACGCCTTTTGGCCGCGCCTGTCGGTTACGACCCTCAAAAACAACGTGCAGCAGTCATCCTGGTGGCTGCGCAAGGGCTCTTTCCTGCGCCTCAAATCGGTGGAGCTCGGATACAACATCAAAAAAATCGACAGGCTGCTGCTCAAATCCGGCAGAGTTTACTTTAGCGTCGAAAACGTATTTTACGTAAGCTCGTTTAAGCTCTGGGACCCGGAAATGGGGGATAACGGGCGCGACTACCCGCTTAACAGGCGATTTAACATAGGACTGCTACTACAATTTTAATCAAAATACGGAAAAGAAATATGAAGAAAATATTTTTACTATGCGCTGTGGCAATGATGGCTACCGCCGCCTGCAACGAATATTTGGACATTGTGCCCGACCAGATTACCAAGGTGGAAGACCTGTTTGCCACAAAAACCGACGCCCTGGATGCGCTGGCCAAAGTTTACTGGTATTTGCCGGCGCTGGACAACGTTAACGAAACGCCCTACCTGCTCGGCAACGAATATGTGTTCGCAAGACCCGACGTCGATAATAACGAAAGCAGATTGAAAGCCCAGCGAATAATGCGGGACTTGCAGACGTCAAACGACCCCCTGCTGGGTATTTGGGAGAGCGACGGCGCTGGCAACGGCGGAAAGCGATACTACGTCGGGATGCGGCATTGCGACCTGGTGCTCAACCACGTTGACCTGGTTTACGACATGACCGACGTAGAAAAACGGGAGATGAAAGCTCAGGTGAAGTTCCTGAAGGCCTACTACGCCTTTATGCTGGTAAAGCAGTACGGGCCAATCGTCATTCCGCAGTACCTGGAGACCGACGAAACCGACCCCGCAAAGCTCTTTCCGGCAAGGGTTACCGTCGACGAAAGCTTCGACTACGTGATAGCGCTGATGCGGGAGGCTATCCCCGACCTGCGCGTCAAAGTCCCGGTTGCCGAGTACGGACAGGTAGACCAAACGGTAGCCAAGTCTATCCTGGCGCGCGTGCTGGTGTACCGCGCAAGCCCCTTCTTTAACGGCAACACCGACTTTTTCTCCACCTTCAAAAACGCTGAGGGAACCCCCTTCTTCCCGCAGGAGTATAGCCGGGAAAAGTGGCAAGACGCCATTACCGCCTTAGACGAGGCTATACAGCTCTGCGAAGCGAACGGCATAAGCCTCTTTAAGTACAACAAGCCCACGTACTACAGCTACGATTCGGCCTTTGTAAGGTATAACCCGGCTATGGCGCAGAGCTACTACAACCGCCGGTTTGTGGTGGCCGAGCCGTGGAACACCGGGCTGATATGGGGGCGCTCCGACTTTTTTGACTACAACCCGGCCTCCAACAACGTCCTGAGCAACGCCTGCAACATTATCCTGCCCGACGACGACGAGTACTCCGGCGCCGGTATGACGGAGGCGGAGTATGCCGAAAGCTGCGACCAGAGCTTGGCGGCTTCGTACCAGATGCTCGAAAGGTACTACACCGAAAACGGCCTCCCCATAGACCAGGACCGCACGTATGCCAACGACGACAGGCACGCTATCGCTTACGTGCCCAAAAAAGACGACCCGGCCTACAACCAAAAGTACATCGGGCTTATGCAGCCCGGCGACACGGTGATAAAGCTCCTGTTGAACCGCGAAGTCCGCTTTTACGCCGACCTCGTTATTACCGGAGGATACTCCAGGACGCACCGATACCGGGTCAGGACTTCGATGTTTATGAACGAGCCCGGCGGACGAAACAACAAAAATCCGGACAGCTACTTAAGCTCGGGAATTGGCGTCCAGAAAATGGTGCACCCCGAATCCTCTTCGGGGCACTACTTCACCCAGACCCGCTTTCCCTACCCCTTCATTCGCCTTGCCGACCTCTACCTCATGCGGGCCGAAGCGCGGAACGAATACCTGGAGCAGCCCAACGAGCAGGTGTGGGAGGACGTGAACATCATCAGGCGACAGTACGGAATACGCGACGTGCAGGTAGCGTGGGCGGACGCCCGCTGCGCCATGACGCTCAACAAGCATACCACAAAGGTCGGCATGCGCGATATTATCCTCCAGGAGCGATCGATTGAGCTGGCCTTTGAGGGAATACACTACTGGGACATGGTGAGGCACAACCGGGCAATAACCGAATTTTCGCAGCCGATTAAGGGTTGGAATATCAACGGGAGAACGCCAAACGACTTCTTCCTCCTGAGAACGATACAGGCCAGGAGATTCCCGCGCTCCAGCTACCTGTGGCCTATCTCCGTAGGCGAAATGAACATTAACAGCAACCTCATAAACAATCCCGGCTGGCAGTAAGCCATGTACTGATTAACCCTTTAATTAAAAACAGCATGATTATGAAAATTATAAGCTTTTTGTTGATTTGCACCATTCCTCTTTTCTGCGCCTCGTGCAGCGAAGAGGCGCGCTATGATATTAACTCCAGCGACGCCACGCCGCCGGGCGCCCCGGTTATCAGCAGGTACGAGCCCCTGAACGGCGCCGTGCGCATATTTTATACGCCGCCCACCGACGCCGACGTCATCAGCGTCGACGTGCAGTACACCAGAAAAAGCGACGCCAAAACCTTCCGCTTTTCCACCTCCTACTTCTCCAACTCCATCCTGGTGCCCGGACTTGCCGATACCGTAACCTACGAGCTGGAGCTCTACGCCGTTGACCGAGCCGGAAACCATTCGCCCAAAATAGTCTACCCCGTAAAGCCCCTGGAATCGGCCATCCTAAAGGTGAAGCGGGAAATGATTATAAAAGGAGGTTTCGACGCGGTGTTTGTAAAGTGGACAAACGAGCTGAAGGAAATCGTAAACGTGTTTATGGAGTACACCTTTACCCTGAACAACGAAACGCGGACGCTGACCAAAGTTTTTTCCTCATCCATTAAGGATAACATGTACTACATCACCGACCTCAACCTGCCGCCCGATTCGCCGATAAAAATCAAGTACTGGACGGCGGACAACTACGAAAACGTGACGGACTACGTGGACACCGTGCAGGTCTTTGTGCTGAAGGATATGGAGGTGCCAAAGGTAGACCCCGATAGAACGCCCTACTGGGTGCTGCCGGAAAGCAACACCATTCCCCTGGCCGAAAAGGGGGCGCTTGTGCGGCAGGTGTTCGGAAATACGGCCGATGGCAGAATAGATAAGGTTATAGACGGCCTCATAGACGAAAATGAGAGCCTCAACTACATGATGACGGAAGCGGCGCATCCCTGGAGCCTGATTATCGACCTCAGGCGGTACTACGAGCTGAGCCGCATTGTGACGCACCAGCGGCACACCGACGCCAACACGGATTTCTCCTCTGTGGGGCGCGGCGGCTACTACAGAAGCGGCAACATAGGGCAGTACCGCATGTACCGCTGGGACGAAGAAACGAATGTTTGGGAGCTCATATCCTTCCATAAGATTGAGATGCCGCAGGGTACGCTTTCGGAGCTCGAATACAACAAGCTGGGGCGCGCCGGCGACATGGCCTACATGTACCCCGACGACCCGCGATACACCAAGCCGACGCGATGGTTCAGGTATGAGGCCCTTTCGGGATTCTCCAACAACTACGCAGCGGGAACGGGCGGCAGCCTGTCCGAAATAACCCTGTACTGCAAACCAATAGAGTAAATGTCAACGAATTAAAATCGAAACGTAATGAAGAAAGCAATTTATTTTATCGCGGCGCTGCTTTTTGCGGCGCTCTACGCCTGCAACGACCAGTATGACAACATCGGCAAGTATGCCACCGAAGAGACAGTGTACGTCGGCAAATTTTCGGACGATCCGTACGTTACCATCGGCTACAAGCGGGTAGAAATCGAGCTCATGGGCGATTCCATTGGGCGAGCATTGAGCGACGATATATACCTGGGAAAAGCGAAAAGAACCGTTGTGGAGTATGAAGAAGCAGACGGCCCCCGTAAGCGGGTGTTCGATTCGGTATGCTCCTGGGTCAATATTACCGGGCTGGCAACCCCCAAAACGTACATCTTTTCGATATACGCCGAAGACCGCTACGGCAACCGCTCTATCCCCGTAGAGGCGCTGGGTAAGCCCTATACCGACGCCGAATTTGAGGGAATATACTTCCCGCAGCCCCGCATCATTCAAGCCCCTACCACCGTAGAGTTTGTTTGGAACAGGATTTCGCTGGAGGAAGACCCCATGTTCAAGTTCGTGGAGCTCATCTACTCCTACACCGACGCCAGCAACAGGATGGTGAGCGGTAAGCTCAACATGAGCGCAGCCGGCAACGACCGCAGCTTTAGCGTCAAAAACCTCAAGTTTGCAGACAGCACCTCCGTGGTGGTCAACTGCAGGATTATTCCCAGGTGGGAATCCGCGCTCATACTCGATACCCTCCCTTTGGTGATGGCGTTTGCTACCAAAACGTCGACGGCAGCGGAGTACGTGGCCGCAAGAGCCTTGCGCCCCATTACCTCGGCGCTGATAGATCCCAGCCAGCCGAACAACGCTACGATTGTGCTGGGCAGCAAAACCGACCACTTAGTCAGCACGGATATCCGCTATAAAAAATCCGACGGCAGCTGGGTGGAGGTGACGAATATTGGGAATGACACGTATGACGTGCCGTGCTCCGATATTAAGCACGGGGAGAAGTTCCAGATACGCTGCGCGTACCAACCGCCGGAGGTAACAGGCATTGGCCCGTTCAGCACCGAGTGGACGGACGGCGACGTTTTCATCATAAAGCACAACATGGCCGACTGGGTGGTTGCGCCGAGATATGGCAGCAAAGGGGGCTGGGATGATGGCCGGGGCGGCCAAGACCGCTGGACGGGCGGGCACCCGATGCTGATTCTGGATGACGACCCGGCAAGCGGCTGGCATTCCCTTGAGCAGGCTCCTACCTTCCCGCAGGTGCTGGTGATTGACATGAAAGAGGAGAAACGGATTCTAAAAGTGCTCGCTCAGGGCAGCTACTGGAAGACCGTGCAGCTCTACTTGACCAACGACCTGTCGATAAACGGATATCAAACGCATGAAGTAGACTGGTATGAAGGCGATAGGGAAACCCTCTATAACGCCTGGACAAGCCGGTGGACGGGCAAGATACCCGCCGGCGCGCCGGCATCCTGGGGCGCTCCTGTAGCGCAGAGAACCATGGAGGCTAACGAAGGCTCTTTCGATATCACCCTGACGCCAATCCGGACGGGGCGATTCCTCATCCTGCGCTTCCCCGACAACTCAATATGGAGAGCAGACTGGCAGGCAACTTATATCATCGTTCACGGCGTGCAAGCTTACAGCGATTAGTAGGGGCAAGGCATGCCTTGCCCCTGTCGGCAAACAAATTTATGTGTTAATCACGATTTAGTATTTTTTTTATACCATGAAAAGCTATTTTATAAACATGCTGACGCCGCTGCGGGGCAGCGTTGACATTCGATCGCCACCGGCGACCATTCCTTCTGCCATGCAGCGGAAGGATACAGCGATTGATTAAAAATAAGTTAAAAATAAATAAAATGAGTCTTGATTACTATTTAAAAATTAAGTGTTATGAGAAATTATAGAAATTACTTTAGAAGCATCATGGTAGCGCTGTTGGGCAGCGCGGTATTCTTTGCCTCGTGCAAAGATGATGATGTTGAGACCAAGAGCGCCGAGTGCAGCATCGTATCGTTTAAGGTAAACAATGCAGAATGGACGATTGACGGTACCAGCATTACGCACACCTTCTCCTCGGACTTTCTTGAAACGAACCTGACGCCAACCATTGAGGTTTCGGAGGGCGCAACGGTAAACCCGGCGTCGGGCGTAGCGCAAAACTTCTTTGCGGAGTCGGGCGTCAAGTACACGGTTACGGCAGAGGACGGTAAAACGACGAAAACCTACACCGTAAAAGCCACCATAACGCCATCCACGGCCTGCGAGGTGCTGGAGTTCAAAACCATCTCCGGCCGCGACACCGTAAAGTGGGTAGTGAGCGGCAATACCATCACCGGCGTTTACCCGGCGGGAACGGATACGTCTGCGAGCCTCACGCCAACCATCGAGATATCGCTGGGCGCAACGGTAAACCCGGCCTCGGGAGTAGCGCAGAAGTTCTTTACGGAGCAGGGCGTAACCTACACCGTTACCGCAGGTGACGGCGTAACAGCAAAAACCTACGTGGCCAAAGCTACGGTTGCCCTGTCCACCGATTGCTATATCCTGGAGTTCAAGATTGGCAGCGGCGCTGCGTGGGCAATCACCGGCGATTCGCTCATTACCTTTGAGTATCCGGCGGGAACTGCTACAGAGAACCTCACGCCAGCCATTCTGATATCGCCGGACGCAGCGATAACCCCAGCAGCGGGCGTAGCGCAGAATTTCTTTGCAGAGAACGGCGTAGCCTACACGGTTACCGCACGAGACGGCGTAACAACGCGCACTTACGTGGTGAAGGCTACCGTAGCCTTATACACGGGTAGCGATATCCTCTCGTTCGTTGCCGGCGATTCAACCTGGACGATCAATGCCGACAACAACACCATTACGGTCGTCTATCCAACGGGAACAGACCTGACCGCGCTCACGCCGACCATCACCCTGTCGCCGGGCGCAACGGTAAGCCCCGAATCGGGCGTAGCGCAGGATTTCTCTGTAGAGGGCGGCGTAAAGTACACGGTTACGGCGCAAGACGGAACGGTGAAAGAGTACACCGCGACCGCAACAACAACAGCAGCGCTATCTTCGGCATGCGACGTCACCTCGTTCAGCGTTGGCGATAAAACGTGGACAATTGATGGTACGAACATTACCGTTGAGTATCCGGCGGGAGCAGACCTGACCGCGCTCACGCCGACCATCACCCTGTCGCCGGGCGCAACGGTAAGCCCCGAATCGGGCGTAGCGCAGGATTTCTCTGCGGCGGATGGCGTAGCCTACACGGTTACGGCAGAAGACGGCACAACAACGAAAATCTACACCGCGAAGGCGACTGTTGCGGCGGGTCCATCCTCAGCATGCGACATACTGAGCTTCGTTGTGGACAACGAGGAGTGGGGTATTTTTGAGGATCAGATTTACAAGCCATACCCGGCAGGGACAGAACCATTCTCGAGTACGCCAACCATCGTGCTGTCGGAAGGCGCAACGGTAAGCCCCGAATCGAGCGTAGCGCAGAATTTCTTTGCAGAGGACGGCGTACAGTACACGGTTACGGCAGCAGACGGCACAACGCAGAAAACCTACACCGTGAAAGCGACTATTGCAGCGCC
>JAIROF010000236.1 GCA_031257655.1 Prevotellaceae bacterium
CCAACGCCGGAAAGTACGTCATCTCCGTGGAAATTAAGGAAGGCGACAACTACAGCAGCGCTACCCTCGAGCTGCCGGATACGCTCACCATTGAGAAAGCTACCCCCACCCGCGACCTCTTAGGCTACTCGCCCGAAGATTTTACAGCAACCTACACTGGCAAGCCGCAGCCCGTCGTCGTAACGGTGCAGGACGATGCGGTGGGGCTGGGCGGCATCACCGTGCTCTACAACGATGACGCCACGACGCCAACCAACGCCGGAGAGTACGTCATCACCGTGGAAATTAAGGAGGGCGAAAACTACAGCAGCGCTACCCTCGATCTGCAGAAAACGCTCACCATCGAAAAGGCACCCCCCACCCTCGACCTCTTAGGCTACGCGCAGGAAAATTTGAAAACAACCTACAACGGCTCGCCGCAGCCCGTTCCAGCGCCGAAGGAGGTGGAGGGAATGGGCCGCATCACCGTCCTCTACAACGAAGAGCCTGAGCCGCCAATCAACGCCGGAGACTACGTTATTACGGTAAAAATTGATGAGACCGGCGAAAGCTACAGCAGCGCTACCCTCGAGCTGGGAACGCTCACCATCGAAAAAGCTACCCCCATCCCCGACCTCCTGAGCTACTCGCTCGACGATTTTGAGAAAACCTACAACGGCGAACAGCAGCACGTTGACGTAACGGTGCAGGACGATGTGGTGGGGCTGGGCGGCATCACCGTGCTCTACAACGATGACGCCACGACGCCAACCAACGCCGGAGACTACGTTATTACGGTAAAAATTGAGGACGGCGAAAACTACACCAGCGCTACCATCGAGCTGCAGAAAACGCTCACCATCGAAAAGGCACCCCCCATCCTCGACCTCCTGAGCTACTCGCTCGACGATTTTGAGAAAACCTACACCGGCACGACGCAGCCCGTTGACGTAAAGAAGCAGGACGATGCTGTGGGGCTGGGCGACATCGCCACCGTGCTCTACAACGGAGAGCCTGAGCTGCCAACCAACGCCGGAGAGTACATCGTCACTGTGGAAATTGAGGACGGCAAAAACTACACCAGCGCTACCCTCGAGCTGCCGGATACGCTCACCATCGGCAAAGCGCAGCTAAAGCCCGGCGACCTGAAGATGACGCCCACTAAGGCTACCTACGACGAGCAGCAGCACGGCGTTACGGTGCAGCCGCGCTTCCCTTGCGACAAGACCTGCGCCGACATGGGAGACGTCACGGTCTTCTACGACGGCAAAACCGAAATGCCCGTCAAAACGGGCGAATACCTCGTAACCGTAACGATTACCGAAGGCGAGAACTACCAAAGCGTCACCACGCCCATGCCGCTGGGCATTTTCCAAATCCGGCAGCCAACAACGCTGCGCGATACCGTTTGCCTGAACGAGGCGTACAGCCGGCACGGCTTTACGCTGCCCGAGCAGGCCAAGAACGGCCTGTTTACGCACGCGGATACCATCAGGGGTGAGCTTTACGACAGCATTGTGCACCTAAAGCTGCTGGTGTACGATTCCATCCTGTTTAGCGTAGACAACTTCATCGCCTGCGCCGACGACAGGGAAGCCGCAGTGGAGTTCGATCTCAACGAAAACAGCGCCGCCCCAAGCCGCTACTCCCTTACCTTTGGCAAGGCGCAGCGCTTTTTTGCCGACAACGTCGAAAACGCGCCCCTGCCCGCCGCCATCCCCATGCTCAACGTCCGCCCCGACGTATACAGCGCCACGCTCAGGCTCTCCAACGGCAAGTGCCACTCAAAAGAGCTGCCCTTTACCATCACCGTCCACTACCCCTCCTCCATCATGAAGCAAAAGTGGAACAACGTGATAGCGCTCTACAAGAGCGAATACGAGTTCAGCAGCTACCAGTGGATCAAAGACGGCGTGGAGATACCCGGCGCCACGCTGCCCTACCTCTACACGCCGCCGATGCTCGATTTTTCCGCCGGCTACACCGTCCTCCTCACGAGAACCGACGGCGTAACCCTTCCCGCCTGCTCATGCAAACTTGCCCCGCCTACCCCGCAGCAGGAGGAAAGCATCGCCGCATACCCTACCGTAATGGACAAGGGCGCCGACATTACCATCCTCTCGCTTCAGCAGGGCGAAGCCATTACCCGAAACACGCTGGGCGCCGGAGTAAGCCGACAAAAATTTAGCGCCGGAACGGCAAGAATCGGCGCACCGGCGCAAGCGGGCGTATACTTCGTTGAGCTGCAAGTGGACGGCGAAAAAACTAAAACTGTAAAGATACTCGTAAAGTAAAATGATGAGCTGCAAAGATTTTGAACCGCGAAGTATTTCGGGCAAACCCTTAAACCGCAAATTTGGGGCGCTATGAGCAGGCACAGGTCAACGGTCTTCAGCCTGCTGCTTATGGCGGCGGTAGCGGCTATGCTGGCCTGCTCCCACCGGGCAGCAGCGCAGCAATACTACGCCAACCGGCACAAAGGGCACCGGATTTTTATGTGGATTGGCGGCGGGTATTCGAGGCTCGACCTGCACCTGAGCAGCATCCCAACGCTTGGGCACGCGGGGGGATGCCTCGGCGGCGGCTATGGCTATTCGCTCAGCGAGAACATAGCCGTCAACGCGGGCGTAGAGTACGCGCTGCTCGAATCGGCCACCAAGCCGGCCGGCTTTACGGTGGAGAGGCCTATATTCGATACGGAGGACGATTTCCTCACCATCCTCTACTCCTTTTTCCGCTACGCCGAGCGCCAGCGCGCGCACAGCATCAACATCATGCCGGTGAGCGTAGAGTACGCCGACGGCTGGTTTTACTGCGCCGCAGGGACAAAGGCAGGCCTGCTCGTGAGCGCCAACGCCGTTACCGCAGCCAACGCCGAGCTAAAGGGCGACTACGAAAAGTACCGCGGGATTTTTCAGGAAATCCCCTACCTCCCGAAAATCAGCGTCCGGACGGCAAACAGCATCAGCCTCCGCGTAAACCTCATGGCGAGCGCAGAAGTGGGCGTAAACATTGCCGGCAGCAGCAGCACAAAAAAGAGCGACCCCTTGCGCATTGCGCTCTTTTGCGACTATGGCCTGAGCAACATCTCCAAGGCTTCCGGCTCGAAGCGCGTACGCTACGACGACGAGGTGGTGCCGAGCATGGTGAACTTCAACAGCCTAACCGACAGCGACGCCAACCGCATCACATCCCTCCTGGTGGGGCTAAAGCTGACGGTATACTTCAAATCGTCAAAGACAAAAAGAGTATACCCCTGCTTCTGCCCGTATCCATAGAGGAAGCTCTAAAAACCCCTGCGCTCGCTGGTAGCGCTATAAGTTGCAGGGGCGAAAAACCTGATTTTACAACAAAACAACCTCATTCTTACTAGCGACATGGCCGTTCAAACCCTTTATCAGCAAGCCCTCAAGTTCGCGGCCGAGCGCCACGGCGAACAGAAAATCCCCGGCAGCAGCATTCCCTACGTGGCACACCTGAGCAACGTGTGCATGGAAATCCTCTTTGCCGCCGCGCAAACCGCCGGTTTCAACCTGGCGCTCGCCCTGCAAGTCGCCTTGCTGCACGACGTGCTGGAGGATACCAACGCCACCGACGCGGAGCTGGCCGAGCAATTTGGCGCAGCCGTTGCTTGCGGCGTAAGAGCGCTAACCAAAAACAGCGCCTCGCCCCAAGCCGAAAAGATGCGCGATGCGCTACAGCGCATCAAGCAGCAACCCAAAGAGGTGTGGGCGGTGAAGCTTGCCGATCGCATCGCGAACCTGCAGCCGCCTCCGGCGCAATGGACAAAGGAGAAAATTGGGCAATACCGCCAAGAGGCGCAGACCATTTACGAGCACCTCAAAGACGGAAACGCCTACCTCGCAACCCGATTGAAAGATGCGATTGAAAAATATCCTCCAAAGGAGAGGGAGTGGCTTGCGCCGAATAATGTCGAATCCCCGCTCCCCGCTCCTTTGGAGAGGGGCCGGGGGTGAGGTCTGATGAAAATCAAAAAAAAAATCCGAGCTACGCTAAGTAAAACATAAATAAAATAAACAAGCAGCAATGGACAGATACGTTAGCCAGCTGGCTGAAGATTTGCAGGCAGCCGAGCACAAAAAAATTCCTGCGGCAGTCCGCAACAAAAAGGCGACCATGGAGGAGTACTTCGGAATAAGGCAAATAGCCTTTCCGCCGGACGAAAGGCTGTCGGAAGCCCAGCTAAATGCCCTCAACAAGGCCATCATTTCGCTGCTGGAGGCGCATCGCTATATGGTGAACATCACAGCAATAAAAGGCTTGCCGGCGAACATCCTCTACCGCTACTTTGTAAAGCAATGGGTAAAAGAAGTATACTATGCCAAAGACGGATTGCTGGGCTTGGAGTTTTGTGACGACAACCCGGAGGAATGCTGGCTGCAGGAGTGGTGCAAAAAAACCTGGTGTGAGGTGGACGACGACTATACGCCGCCATACTATAACGGAATTTACGATGACAACGGAAATAAAATTGACGTACACTCCCTACCCGTACCGGAGCTTTGCCTCACTTGCAGAAGCTACATGGTCGACGATTGGGAGGAAAATATTTTGTGCTCCATGACCCGCATGGATGCGAGCATGGACGATGAAGATTTTATTTGCCATGCCTACAAAAAGAGGCGAAAGCATTAGCTAAACAACCGCATAATATCTACCTGACATGCAAGCAATTTGCGCCGCAAAAGAAGCATGAAATGTTGTGGCTTACAAATGTTGTGGCTTACAAAGAAAGAAAGAAAACAAAAGCGCAAAAAAAATTCACGGCGCACCAAAAAAATTGCCGTTCACAAAACGCCGTCCCTCCGGACGGCGCACCGGCTGAACGCATTGTCAAAAACGGAAAACGAAAAACATTCAAAATCGGGCGCCCATACCAAAATAAGCGCACAACGCAGCTACGTTTTGCCACCCTTTTAAAAAAAAATATGCTATCTTTGTAGCCGGAGAGCCTTTTAGGTATTAGGTATTAGATATTAGATATTAGATATTAGATATTAGACTTTATATTGATTAAGCAGCATTAAAACAATAATAGCATTGACAATCAACACAGCTACAAGCTAATCAATCTAACACTAATATCTAATTCAAGTTTCCCACATTTTACAAATGTCAGAATGATAAATAATTATAAAACAATCCAATGTGTAAATCATTAATAATATGCGGATTAATAATGACATGTTTTAATGCTTCCAAACAA
>JAIROF010000238.1 GCA_031257655.1 Prevotellaceae bacterium
CTTTGTTCCTTTGTGGTTGGAAAAATACCACGAAGACACAAAGAACACAAGGTTTTCACAAGGAGAATTTTTATTACTTTTGTGATTTGCAATGAAATATGCTACCTGAGTAGTTACAAACAGCTAAACCCGAAATTGAGAAAAAAAGCCGTAGTCCCCCATAAATGAAATTTCAAAACGGAAAATATCTGTGTACAAGATAGTTGTGTTGTGTAGCGCGGCAAGTTGGGTTAAAAAAATGCGCATGCTTAATTTTTTTTTTCGTATGTTTGTGGGAAATAAAATAGAAACTTTATGGTAACGATATCAATGTTCTACGGCATCATCATATCCATGTTTTTTAGGGATAACCGGCAGCATAAGCTTCCCCATATTCATGCTAAATATCAAAATGATAGCGCGATTTTTTCTCTTCTTGATGGTGAAATAGTAGAGGGAATGCTGAAAAAACCTCAGCTCCGGCTTGTTCAGGCGTGGATAACCATACACGCAGATGAATTGTTGGCTGATTGGGATTTGGCAGTAGATGGTAAAAGTATGTATAAAATAGAACCTTTAAAGTAGTGATTATGAACCCACGTGTTACAAAAGCAATTCCGGAAAAGGATTATACCGTTCATGTCTGGTTTACCAATGGCGAAGAGGGTATTTTTGATGTAAAACCTTATTTGGGCTATGAGGTTTTTCAGCCGCTGAAAGATGAAAAAATGTTCAACACGGTACGCCCCTTTATCGGTACCATACAATGGGCTAACGAGGCCGACCTCTGCCCCGATACAATTTATTTGGACAGCGTAAAAACTAAAAACTAAAAACTAAAAACTAAAAACTACCCCCCTCGCTCGGCGTAGCGTCCACGCTACGTTGAGCGCAAGGCTGGCGCCTTGCTTTTAACCCGGCGTAGCGTGGACGCTACGCCGAGCGTAGGCAGTCCCGCATGGGGCTGCACTTGATTAACCGTATGCTTTAGCTTACGGATACGGCATCCTCGCTTTCCTCTTCCCCAGAAAACGCCTCCGACGTTTTCAAGTGCCGTCCCATGCGGGACGGCCCGGATGCCTGCGCCCTGTGCCCTGTGCCCTGCGCCCTGCGCCCCTGCTCCGTATTTCCAAGCCCTGAAGGGGCGACCTGCCACCACAGCGTGGGGTAAAACCCCACGCTGCTGCTGCGGAGAGAACGAGGGGTGCGACGTATCGTATTTGCAAGGCTGGCGCCTTGCTTTTAACCCGGCGTAGCGTAGACGCCACCCCCGCCGTCACTGGTAGCGCAGTGAGGAACCGGAGCGAAGCGGAGCTCAACGAAGTTAACCTCATCGGAATTTTCATAGCGCCTCAAAAAAAAATTAGCCGCTTTCGTTTTCGGCCGTGCGGAGCATAGCGGTTACATTTATGCTATCATCGCCATTTTTATTTTCGCCAGCTTGAAAAGTCGGGGTTTTATGTGTAATTTTGCAAAAAAAAACACATGGTATGAATTGCTCCCCCTCCCCCCGCCGGCAGCCGGCTATCGGCAGCCCCTCAGCAGCGCCCCTGCGCGCGCTGCTGCCATTCTTTATGCTCGTTGCGCTTGCGGCGTGCACCAATGGCGCTCTCTACAAAGATTCGTCGAAACCGGTAGCGCAGCGCGTTGAAAATCTGCTTAGCCAGATGACGCTTGAGGAGAAAGTCGCCCAGCTGGACATGCTCGATGCGTCCTCCATTCTTGAAACATCGTCGGAGCTGTCCCCGGCAAAGATGGAGAAGCGGCTGAAGAGTAACACGTTTGGCTCCATTCACGATCTGTATCCCGCCTCGGCGCAGCTGAGCAACGCCATTCAGCGGTACGTGCGCGAGCAAGCGCGGCTGGGCATTCCGCCGATTCTGATAGAGGAGGCGTTGCACGGCTACCAGGGCGCCGGCAGCACCACCTTCCCCATTCCGTTAGCCAACGCCTCTACGTGGGATACGGCGTTGCTGTACAGCATAGGTCGGGTAATCGGCGCCGAGGCGCGCGCCCACGGCGTGCACCTTGTCCTTTCGCCCAACCTCGACTTAGCCCGTGAGCCTCGGTGGGGCAGGGTGGAGGAAACGTTTGGCGAAGACGTGTGGCTTTCGTCGCGCATGGCGGTGAGCATCATTAAGGGCATTCAGGGCCGCTCGCTCAAGGATGCCGACGCCGCCATCGCCGAGCCAAAGCACTTTGGCATACACGGCATCCCCGAAAACGGTAGCAACCTCAGCCCCGTTTACGTTGGCGAACGCGAAGCCCGCTCCACGCACCTGTACGTCTTTGAAAAAGCCGTTAAGGAGGCCAACGCGCACGGGGTAATGGCGGCCTACCACGAAGTAGACGGCGTGCCCGTAGCCGGCAGCAAGTGGCTGCTGACGGATGTGCTGCGCAACGAATGGGGCTTCGACGGCTTTGTTATCTCCGACCTGGGCGCTATTGCGCTTCAGTACAGTAAGCATGCCACGGCGGCCACCGAAGAGGAGGCCATCATTTCGTCGATAAATGCCGGCCTCAACATGCAGTTCTACGATTTTACGCACGAAAAGTTTGCCCAGGGCGTGATTTCTGGGGTGCAAAGCGGTAAAATTTCGGAGGCAACGCTCGACCGGGCTGTTGGCGAAATCCTCAAAATGAAGTTTGACCTTGGCCTGTTCGACAACCCGTACACCGATACCACGCTGGTTTCCAAGGTTCACCATTCGCCTAAGCACCGGCAGCTGGCCTACGCGGCCGCCCGCTCGTCCATCGTCCTGCTGAAAAATGCCAACAACACCCTTCCCGCGCGTAAAGATGTAAAGCGCATAGCCGTTGCGGGTCGCCTGGCGAACGTATCTTCGCTGGGCGGCTACTCGCCCAAAGGAGCGCACGGCGTCACCCTCATCGAGGCGCTGCAAAAGCGCTTCGGCAGCACGGTAGAAATCGACTGGCTGAACGGCGACATTTCGCCCAACTTTACAGACATACCGGCTTCGGCGTTTACCCGCTCCGGCGGCGGCGGCGGCCTGAACGTGGAGTACTTCAACCGGCTGGATTTCGCCGGCCCCCCGTCGTACACGGCCGTAGAGGCCGGGCTGTCGCGCTACTGGCATAACTTAAGCCCGGCTCCGGGCGTCAACATCGAGCCGTTTGCCGTTCGCTTCAGCGGCTTTATCCGCGTAAAAACGAGCGGGCTGTACGAATTTAGCCTGATAGCCGACAACTACGGGCGCCTCTACCTCGACGGCAAGCTGCTGCTCGACAGCTGGAGCGACCAGCTTTCCAACGTCACCACAACCGCGCAGGTCTACCTCGAAAAAGGGCGCAGCATACCCATCGTGTCCGAATACGGCAAGGTGAGCGATTTTGCCGGTCAGCGCATCAAGTGGCGGTACGTAGGGGGGGCTTCGCTTGCCGAAATAAACCGCCGCACGACCCAGGCCGCCTCGCAAGCCGACCTGGTGCTGGTGGTGGTAGGCGAAAGCTCCGACGAGGTGGGCGAAGCTAAGGATAAGCAAGACTTGAACCTCCACCGGATAGATATAGACATGGTGAAGGCCGCCGCCGCCTCGGGCAAGCCGGTTACGACGATTTTGCTCAACGGTCGCCCGCTGATTCTTAGCGAAATCAACGACATTTCGCAGGCGATAGTCGAAGCCTGGTTTCCGGGCGAAGCCGGCGGCGACGCCATCTTAGACGTGATATTCGGCGACTACAACCCCTCGGGCAAGCTGCCCATCAGCTTTCCCCGGTCAATGGGTCAGCTCCCCATATACTACTCCCGCAAGCCCTCGGCCTCGCGCGCCGCCATCGACGGCTCTCCCGACCCGCTGTACCCCTTTGGCCACGGGCTTAGCTACGCTACGTTCGAGTACTCCAACCTTTCGGTAGCGCCGGACAACCCTACCGTGAGCACCCCTATTACCGTTTCGCTCGACGTGCGGAACGCAAGCCCCACGGACGGCACAGAGGTGGTTCAGCTGTACGTGCGCGACCTGGTGAGCAGCGTTACCACTCCGGTGATGGCGCTGAAGGGTTTTTCGCGCGTACACCTCGCCGCCGGCGAAACCAAAAAGGTAACCCTGACGCTAACCCCCGAACACCTCTCCCTGCTGAACATCGACATGAAGCGGGTTACCGAGCCGGGAGAATTTAAGGTAATGGTCGGCAGCTCGTCGGCGGATATTCGGCTGAGCGCCACCATCGCCGTCGGAGAGTGAGGGGCGGCGTGCAGGGGCGGGGGATTGCCCGCCCTTTCGTGTAGGGGCGGGGGGGTGCCCGCCCTTTTGGTCGCCCCTACCGCGCCATCAAACACAAAAATCATTCACATCAAAAACATCAGCGTTCAGACAATGACGACGCTGCGGGGACGCTACGCCGAACGGGGGTTGGCA
>JAIROF010000076.1 GCA_031257655.1 Prevotellaceae bacterium
CGAATGCTTTCAAATTCTCAATTCTCAATTCTCAATTCTCAATTCTCCGGCGCCTTGCTTTTAACCCGACGTAGCGTGGACGCTACGCCGAGCGGAGCACGAGTGCGCGGAGTGGAGGAGCCGAACCGTAGCGAAGCGGAGCTCGGCGCAGCCAATCGCCAACCACTTCTACCACACGAGACGGTGGTGTGGGAGAGAGAAGGAGGGAGCGTCGTCGACAGCTGCTCTGCTCATTCACGCTCCGCAATGAGCGTTGCTGAGGTGCAGCGCGTGGGGGTTACGCTCAGGTATTCGCCCACTCGGTGGTCGCCGCAGGGGAACACCACCACCATGTTTTGGGAGGTGCGGCCAAAGAGCTGCTCTTTGGATTTTTTGGAGAAGCCTTCGGCTAAGACCTCCACCGCTTTGCCCACGTAGGGGAGCTTTGCCTTGAGCGATATCTCGTTTTGCAGCGCGATAATTTCGCTCAGGCGGCGCGCCTTCACCTCCTCCGGCACGTCGTCGCGGTAGCGGCGCGCAGCCCGGGTGCCGGGGCGCTCGGAGTACATGAACATGAAGGCAAAGTCGTAGGCGGCCTCGCGCATGAGCGAAAGCGTTTGCCGGTGGTCGTCCTCCGTTTCGGTGCAGAAGCCCGCTATCAGGTCGGTGGAGATGCTGCACGCCGGCAGGATGCTGCGGATGGCGGCAATGCGCTCCAGGTAGCTTTCGCGCGTATACTTGCGGTTCATCAGCTCCAGCACGCGGGTGCTGCCGCTCTGCGCGGGGAGGTGTATGCTCTTGCAGATGTTGCGGTGCTGCGCCATCACGTGCAGCACGTCGTCGCCCATGTCCTTGGGGTGAGAGGTGGAGAAGCGCACGCGCAGCTGGGGCGACAGCCGGGCGACTTTATCCAGCAGCTGCGCAAAGGTGCAGGGCGCTGCGCTGCGGTCGCCGGCCAAGGACAGGTAGCTGTTTACGTTTTGCCCCAGCAGCGTTACCTCCCGGTAGCCGCTATCGACGAGCGCCTGCACCTCGCGCAGCACGCTCTGCGCATCGCGGCTGCGCTCGGCGCCGCGCGTGTAGGGCACCACGCAGTAGCTGCACGCGTTGTTGCACCCGCGCATGATGGACACAAAGGCCGACACGCCGTTGCTGTCGTAGCGCACCGGCGCAATGTCGGCGTACGTTTCTTCGCGCAGCAGCTCCACGTTTACGCCTTTTTGCCCGGCCTTGGCCATGCTCACGAGGCTGGGCAGCTCGCGGTAGGCGTCGGGGCCAACCACCACATCTACGGATTGCTCCTGCTCCAGCAGCCGCTCCTTGAGGCGCTCGGCCATGCAGCCAATCACGCCCAGCATGAGGCGGGGGTTTTTCCGCTTCAGCGCGCGCAGCTCGGCCAGCCGCCCCCACACGCGCTGCTCGGCGTTGTCGCGAATGGAGCACGTGTTGAGCAGCACAAGGTCGGCGCTTTCGGCGGCGCTGCACATAGCGTAGCCGTGATCGCGCATGACGGACGCTACCACTTCGCTGTCATTTACGTTCATCTGGCAGCCGTACGTTTCGATGTATAGCAGGGGGGGAGGGGTAGCCATGCGCTTCTTAGCGGGAGGTGTAGTAGTGCTGCTCTATTTTGTCTGCCAGGTCGTTGTTGTAGGCGTCAACCATGTCGCCTACCCTAAACAGGTCGATAATGCTCCAAATAATGGTGACGGGCAGCCCTGCTCCAACGAGCGAAAGAATCAGCATGACCGTTGCGGAGCGCTTTTGGTTGAGGTAAAAGCGGTGCAGCCCCAAAAAGCCGAAAAAAATGCAGAACACGGCGGCCATCGCCGCCGAGCGCTTGTTGGCTTCGTAGCGAATTAATCTCGACGTGTTCATGTGTTTGCTTTCTTTTCCAGGTTTTTCACGGCTGCCTGCAGCGCATCGTCCACGTTGTCCAGAAAGGGGTAGAATCCTTCGTCGTCCAGCGGGGTGCTCCGCCCGATTTGGGCTTTAATCTGCGCGGATATGAGCTTCTGGCAGGCGCGAAGCTCCTCCCAGCTGCCCGTTACGCCGCTGCTGGCGGCGTAGGTGGTGAAATTGCCGATGAGGTTTTTGCGCCTCAGGTATTTGCTAAGGTCGGCAAAGGATTTCATCTTGCTCAGCACCGGACGGTTGGCTTCCGAAAACTGAAGCGCAAATTTATAGACCAAATTCCGGCGTAATACTTTCATGTAGTAGTTGTTGAAATTTAGCGTATCAAAGGGCACAAAAATGTCGGGCGTAATGCCGCCGCCGCCGTACACCGCTTTTCCGTTGCGCGTGAGGTAGCGCAGCGAATCGTTTTGCTTGATGCTGTCCATCACGTCCATTTCGCCGTGCTCGTAGCGGCGCTGCATTTCGAGGTAGTAGTCGTCGTATTCGCTGTTTGCGTTGTACGGCCGCTGGATGCAGCGTCCCGATGGCGTGTAGTAGCGGGCTACGGTGAGGCGCATGCCCGACCCGTCGTTGAAAAGAACGGGTTCCTGCACCAGCCCTTTGCCAAAGGAGCGACGCCCTACTATCAACCCCCGGTCGTTGTCCTGCAGGGCGCCTGCCAGCACTTCGCTCGCCGACGCCGAGCCTTCATCAACGAGAACGGCTACGGGCGTGTTGAGCAGCAGGCCGTGCTGGTCGGCATGGTAGTCCTTCCGCTTGGAGTTCCGCCCTTCGGTATAGACGATGAGGTCGCCCGTGCTCAAAAATTCGTTGGCTATTTCTATGGCTTCCTCCAGGTAGCCGCCCGTGTTGCCGCGAAGGTCGAGCACCAAATTTTGCATGCTTGCGTTGAGCAGCTTGCGCGATGCCTCCCGAAACTCCTTGCAGGTGCTGCGCGAAAACCGCGATATCTTAATGTAGCCCGTGCGCGGGGTGGTCATGTACGAAACATCGACGCTTTTGACAGGAATCTTACCCCGCGTAACGGTTACCGCAACGAGGTCTTTTTCGCTCATGCGCTTTAAGCCAAGCCTGACCTTGCTGCCGCTTTTGCCGCGAAGCAGCCGCATCACGCTGTCCTGCGGTATCCTTCGCCCGGCAATAACGCTGTCGTTGACCGCTATAATGCGGTCGCCGGCCTGTATGCCGGCGCGCTCGGATGGCCCCCCAACAATGATGTTCATCACGATAACCGTGTCCAGCGACATGTTGAACATTATGCCTATCCCGTCAAAGTTGCCCTCTAAGGATTCGCTCGCCTTCTCCATTTCGGAGGCGGGAATGTACACCGAATGCGGATCCAGCGATTTGAGCATTAGGGTAATGGACTTTTCTTCTATCTCCTTGTGCGGGATGTGGTCTACGTAGCCCTTGTCGATGTAGTTGAGAATGGTGTTGAACTTATTCCACTTTTGCCCGGTCTGGTAGTGCCGCTGCAGGTTAGACTCCTGCACGCGAACGCCAAGCATAAACCCCAGCGTTAATACTCCGAGAAGCATTAAGGGAAGCATTATTTTCCTTTTGTCGAATCTTTTGGCCATACTGTCTGTTTATTACTTAAATGTTAATCTGCTCAACTTCTATGCCTGCACGCTCCAGCAAGCCAAGTCCGCCGGCGTCGTGGTAGTGGTCGGCAAAAACAACGCGCTTGATGCCCGCCTGGATGATGAGCTTGGCGCACTCCATGCACGGCGACGAGGTGACGTAAAGCGTGGAGCCTTCGCTGCTGTTGTTCGATTTGGCAACCTTCGTTATCGCGTTCGCCTCGGCGTGCAGCACGTAGGGCTTGGTTACGCCGCTATCTTCGCACTCATTCTCAAACCCGGATGGCGTACCGTTGTACCCATCCGAAATAATTATTCGGTCTTTGACCAGCAGGGCGCCCACCTGACGGCGCTTGCAGTACGAGTTTTTGCCCCATATCCGCGCCATCTCCAAATACCTGCAATCAAACTGACGCTGCCTTTCTCTCATTGAATTATACATCAAGCTGTTTATATACAGTGCGTTGACTCATTTTGCCGCGTGATGAATCAATCTGCAAGTTTAATCAAAAAACGCAAACTGACAAAATTATTTTGTAAAACACTATATTCTGATTAAGTTTGCAGTCCTTTTAATCGGCAGCCTGACGGAAAACAGGCGGTTTGACCTTTGTAAAAATCGACGTGATGGACGCTGACAAAATATTAGCCATACAGAAAGATATTGTGCGGGTGCTCCGCAACATTTACGACCCCGAAATTCCGGTAAGCGTGTACGAACTTGGCCTCATCTACGAGGTGCAGGTAAGCGAAGAGGGCAAGGTGGAGGTAACGATGACGCTCACGGCGCCCAGCTGCCCCATTGCCGACGATATTGTGCGCGACGTGCGGGAGCAGGTGGCGCAGGTGCCCGGCGTAGCCGAGGCTACCGTAACCCTCACCTTTGAGCCGCCTTGGGACAAGGAGATGATGAGCGAAGAGGCAAAGCTGCAGCTGGGGCTGCTGTGAGGCGGCGCACCGAAAATTCTTGAACCTCCGAACCTGCAAGTGCTAACGCCCGACTTCATACAATCCGCCGCCCGCAGCGCCGGCTTCGACGCCTGCGGGGTGGTTGCCCTGAGCGCCCTGCCCAGCGACGTGCTCCGCAGCTTCGACGAGTGGATACGGCGCCGCCACCACGCCGGCATGCGCTACATGGAGCGCTACCTGCACCAGCGCGCCGACCCGCGCCGGCTGATGAAGCGCGGCGCGCGCACGGCGGTGGTAGCGCTCCTTTCGTACAAGCCGCACCGCCGGCAGCCGCCGCACCTGCCGCAGGTGTCGTGCTACGCCTACGGTGCAGATTACCACGACGTGCTCAAGCAAAAGCTCCGGAGCCTGCTCGCAGCGCTGCAAGCCCAACAGCCCGCGCTACAGGGGCGCGCATTTGTTGACACGGCGCCGCTACAGGAGCGCTACTGGGCTGCAGCAGCCGGATTGGGCTGGCTGGGCAAAAACGGAATGCTGATAAGCCGCGAGCTCGGCTCCTACACGTTCATCGGCGTGCTGCTCTTGGACGATGACGTAAAAAGCAGCGCCACGCCGGCAAAAAACCGCTGCGGCGCCTGCACCCGCTGCATCAGCGCCTGCCCCACAAGCGCCATCGTAGGCTGCGGCAGAGTGGATGCGCACCGCTGCCTGTCGTACCGCACCATAGAAAAGCATGCCAACCCGCAGCAGGGCGACGCGCAAAGCGCGGAGGCGGAAAAGGATGAAAAAACAGCAGCACCACGCTACATTTTCGGCTGCGATATTTGCCAGGAGGCTTGCCCCTGGAACAGAAAAGCGAAGGTTGCGGCGCACGGCGAGCTGCAAATACTGCCCCAGCTGCTCTCGCTCACCGCCGAAGACTGGCTGGCGATGTCTGCCGACGATTTTGAAAAGATATTTGAGCGCTCGCCCATCAAACGGGCTACGCTGCAGGGCATGAAGGAAAACGTGAGGGCAACGATGGGCTGAAGGAAGAGTAGGTAATGCAGGTAGAGTAGCTTTGGAGGTGAAGACAAAATTTACTTTTATGCTATCGAAAAATGCTACTACCAAAAGTACGGCGAAAACAGAAGAAAGTACAGAGAAAGGGCTAAAATCTGTGTAAATCATAAAAATCTGCGCCATCTGCGCGCCAAAAAAACAAATCGCAGCTTGCGACCGTGCGGAGTATATTTTGCAGCATATTTGCGACAAAGAGGTGCGAGCACTTAACATTTTCGTCCGAGCGATACAGCCCTAAATTCCTAATTCGTAATTCCTAATTCGTAATTCCTAATTCAAAATGAAAATTCTTTTACTTGGTTCGGGAGGTCGTGAGCATGCGTTAGCGTGGAAAATGCGGCAAAGCAAGGCGCTTTCGCAGCTTTTCATTGCGCCGGGCAATGCGGGCACCGCCTCGCTTGGGGTCAACGTAGCCGTCGACCCGAACGATTTTGCCGCCGTAAAGGAGGTGGCGCTGAGGCATTCGGTAAACATGGTGGTGGTAGGCCCCGAAGAGCCGCTGGTGCGGGGCGTTTTCGACTACTTTGCCTCCGACGATGCGCTGAAAAACATCCCGGTAATAGGCCCCTCAAAAAAAGGCGCCATGCTGGAGGGGAGCAAAGACTTTGCCAAGCAGTTCATGGCAAAGTACGGCATCCCCACGGCGCGCTACAAGTCATTTACGCGCAGCAGCCTCGCCGACGGCTTTGCCTTTCTGGAATCGCTCGCGCCGCCCTACGTGCTCAAAGCCGACGGGCTGGCCGCCGGTAAGGGGGTGCTGATCCCCGACAGCCTGAGCGAGGCAAAAAGGCTGCTGGAGGAAATGCTCAGCGGCATGTTTGGCGCAGCAAGCCAAACGGTGGTGGTAGAGGAGTTCCTGAGCGGCGTAGAGCTGTCGGTCTTTGCGCTAAGCGACGGCAAATCGTACAAAATATTGCCCGAAGCAAAAGACTACAAGCGTATAGGCGAGGGCGACACGGGGCCAAATACCGGCGGCATGGGCAGCGTTTCGCCGGTACCCTTTGCCACGCCGGAGCTCATGGAAAAGGTGCGCACGCGCATCGTTGAGCCAACCATCGGCGGCTTGCAGGCGGAAGGCGTATGCTACAAAGGCTTCCTCTTTTTTGGCCTGATAAGCGCAGGTGGAGAGCCGCTCGTGATTGAGTACAACGTGCGCATGGGCGACCCCGAAACCGAAAGCGTTATGCTGCGCCTCGACGCCGATTTGGTCGATTTGTTCGACGGCGTTGCCAAGGGAAACCTCGCGGAGCGCGCGTGCCGCCATTCGCCACAGGCGGCAGCCTCCGTAGTGTGCGTGAGCGGAGGCTACCCCGGCAGCTACAAAAAGGGAGCCGCCATAAGCGGGCTGGAAAACGTGCGGGAATGCATCGCCTTCCACGCCGGCACAAGCGCTGCCGACGGAAAAATACTAACCGCCGGAGGACGTGTGCTCGCGCTCTCATCCACCGCCCCTACCCTACCCCTCGCCCTGGCAAAAGCATACGACGCAGCCGAAAAGGTCGAGTACGAAGGAAAATATTTCCGAAGGGATATAGGAAAAGACGTTTTGCCATGAGGCTCTTTGCCGGAAATTCGGGAGTTTTGGGCGCCGCTCCTCTGTAGAAAAACTTTTTTTTCATTTCGCACGCTTGAAAATCTGAGATTTTCATGTATTTTTGCCACATAAAATCACCGGACAAAAAATAACCGTATGCCCCGCTATCTTGACCCCAAAAACTACCTGACGTTTAAGCGAATCTTTGGCGAGCACAAGCATTTATGCATGAGCCTGCTGAACAACCTGCTGCCCCTCACCGCATCGCAGCAAATAGCGTCGCTCGAATACCGGCAGAGCGAAATGTCGCCGGAAATTCATACGCTCAACAATTCCATTGTTGACGCGCGCTGCACAGACAGCCAGGGGCGGCAGCTTACTGTCGAAATGCGGATGATTTGGACGAAGAGCTTCATCATGGGCCGCGCGATGTTCAACGCCTCAAAAGCCCACGTAACGCAGCCGGATAGCGCCGAAAGCTATAAGCTTTTGCAGCCGGTTTACGCCCTGAACTTAGTAAGCGAAACTTTTGCAAAGGACAGCAGCAGCTACTACCATCACTACAAAATGGCAAACGTTGCTGAGCCGGAGAAGCAAATAGAAGGGCTTAACTTAGTTTTTGTTGAGCTCACCAAGTTTCAGCCCACCGGCAGGGCAGAAAAGAAGCTGCACGAATTGTGGCTCAAATTTCTGACGGGAATAGGAGAGCATACCGAAAAAATACCGCAGGAGCTGCTGGAGGAGGAGGTGACTAAGGAGGCCGTGCGCTACCTCGAAGTAAACTCCTACACCAAAAATCAGCTGGCGGCGTATGACAAGTACTGGGATATTGTTCGCACAGAGCGAAGCCGCTATTTGGACGCACAGATGCTTGGCCGGAGCAAGGGAATAGAAATAGGAATCGCTGCAGGAAGAGAAGAAGGAATCGCTGTAGGAAGAGAAGAAGGAATCGCTGTGGGGAAAGAAGAGGGAATCGCTGTGGGGAAAGCGGAAGGTGAGGCCATCGGCGCTGAAAAAAGCCTCAAACAAGTAGTGCTCAACGCCCTACGCAAAGGGTTTACCGTAGCGCAAATCCAGGAGCTGACCGCGCTGAGCCGGGAAAAAATTGAAGCGCTGCTTACGCAGCACAACGCCTGAGTAAACAACACGTAAATAGTTATAATGCCACGAATTTCGGAGAAAGGCCTGTACATGCCCTCATCCCCCATACGCAAGCTGGCGCCGTATGCCGAAGCTGCAAAGCGCATGGGGCGAAAAGTGTACCACCTCAACATCGGACAGCCTGATATTGTCACGCCGCAGGTAGCGCTGGACGCCATAAAAAATTGCAACAAAACGATTGTCGAGTACGGCCCGTCGGCGGGAAACGAATCCTACCGCCGCAGGCTGGCCATGTACTACCAAAACTTGGGCGTTGACGTAAGCAGCGACAACATTCTCATCACCAACGGAGGCTCCGAGGCAATCCTGTTTTCGTTTATGGCCTGCTTCAACCCCGGAGATGAGGTGATTATCCCCGAACCGTTCTACGCCAACTACTGGGCCTACGCCATTGAGGCGGGCGTGAACGTGAAGCCCATAACCTCCAGCATTGACGACGACTTTGCGCTGCCGCCCATCCAGGCGTTTGAGCGCCTGATAACGCCAAAAACAAAGGGAATATTCATCAGCAACCCCAACAACCCCACGGGATGCCTGTACTCAAAAGCAGATTTGGAGCGCTTGTCGCTTGTCGTAAAAAAGTACGACCTCTACCTCTTTTGCGACGAGGCGTACCGCGAATTTTGCTACGACGGCCAGCAAAGCTACTCCGCCATGCAGCTCCACGGGTTAGAAGACCACGCCGTGCTGATAGACTCCGTATCCAAGCGGTACAGCATGTGCGGAGCGCGCGTGGGCGCCATTATCAGCCGCAACAGGGACGTGCTTGCGGCGGCGCTCAAGTTTGGGCAAGCCCGCCTGTGCCCCCCTTTCTACGGCCAAATAGCCGCCGAAGCCGCGCTGGAAACGCCCCCCTCGTACTTTGAAAAGGTGCACCACGAGTACGTCAGCCGCCGCGACTTTATGGTCGATGAGCTCAACCGCATAGAAGGCGTTTACTGCCCCAAGCCCCAGGGCGCATTCTACGCCATGGCGCGCCTCCCCATCGAAAACTCGGACAAGTTTGCGCAGTGGCTGCTCGAAGAGTTCAGCTACAAAAATCAAACGGTTATGGTAGCCCCGGCTACCGGTTTTTACTTTACCCTCGGGCTGGGCTTAAACGAGGTCAGGCTGGCCTACGTGCTCAACATCAACGACCTCCAAAATGCAATAGCGTGCCTGAGAAAAGCGCTGGAAATTTATCCCCAAAAAATATGAACTTTATAAAATCGCGCCTGAACGGCGTATGGATTATTGAGCCGAAGGCATTTGCCGACGCCCGCGGCTACTTTATGGAAACCTACCGCCAGAGCCTGTTTAAGCAGCACGTAGGCAGCGTAAGCTTTGTGCAGGACAACGAATCAAAGTCCGCGCGCGGCGTGCTGCGGGGCCTGCACTACCAGCTGCCGCCGTTTGCGCAGAGCAAGCTGGTGCGCGTCATTAGCGGAGAGGTGCTCGACGTGGCGGTCGACATCCGAAAAGCTTCCCCCACCTTTGGGCAGCACGTGGCGGTAACGCTAACGGCAGAAAACAGGCGGCAGCTCTTCATTCCCAGGGGCTTTGCGCACGGCTTTCTGGTGCTCAGCAGCGAGGCGATTTTCACCTATAAGGTCGACAACACCTACTCGCCCCAGCACGAGCGCAGCATTCGCTTCGACGACCCCGACATCGGCATAGCCTGGGGCATGGACGCAAGCCTGCTCCTCCTCTCGGAAAAAGACAAAAACAGCGCAAAGCCACTGCGCGAGGCAGACGTTTTTTAGGCCGTAGAAGGGGCGGCCTCGCCGCCCTCGACGACCCGCACCTCACCCCCCTGTACAGCGTAGCCCCGAAAGGACGGAAAACATTTTCCGTCCTTTCGGGGCTAAATGCTGCCGGCTGCTCACGCTACAGGGCGTTGGGTTACGCGCTACTGCCGCCGCTTTTTTCGGCTTTCATTTCAAAATTCAGTCTCCCAGCGATACTATCTTAAACTCTACCCTTCGGTTGAGCCCCCTTCCTTCCGCCGTTTTGTTGGAGGAAATCGGCTGAGTATCGCTGTAGCCTCTGGCTTTCAGGCGGTTTTTATCAATACCCCGGCCTACAAGATAGCCTACCACGCTCTGCGCCCGCTCCTGCGAAAGCTTTTGGTTTGTTTTTTTGTTTCCGGTGTTGTCCGTATGGCCTGATATTTCAATCTTTATGCTCGGGTAGTAAAGCAGCAGCCGGTAAAGCTGCTCCAGCTGCTTGTAGGATTTGGAGAGCAGCGTTGCTTTAGCGTTGGCAAACTGAATATTTTGGAGGTAAATCTTCATCCCCACCGCTACGCTATCCGTGGGGAAGGCATTGTATCCTTTTTGGGTCAGCAGCTTGGTTTCTTTTGGCTTGAGCTGCTCCTTCGGCTTAATTTCTTTCTGGGCGTCTGCTATAGCTTTCAGGTAGGCCTGGCGCAGCGCCTCTTTCTCCTCTTCGCTCACAATTTTGCCGTAGTAGGTAACCTGGTGGATGTCGTACATTCCGGAGCCATCCGGTCGCTCGGACGAGTAGTAGGCATACTTGGGGTTGCCCGGTACGGAGGTGTAGTAGATGTCGTCGTTGGGCGTGTTGATGGGGTAGCCAAGGTGTATAGGTTTTCCCCAGGTAGCGATTGAATCGGCAAATTCTGAGCGGTAAATGTCAAACTTACCCACCCCCTTATGGCCGTTGGAGGAAAAGAAGAGGGTTTTACCGTCGGCCAAGAGCGAAACGGAAACTTCGTCGCCCTCCGTGTTCACCATAGGGCCTAAGTTGACCAGCTTGCTCCAGGTATTTGCCGACTTGTCGTAGGTGCTTTGCCAGATGTCGTAGCCGCCATGCCCTTTATTTTCGCCGTAATCATTCATGCACACGTAAATAACGTTACGCTCCCCGTTTATGGCCATGGAGGAGATGTGGTATCCGCTCTTCATGTCGCTCACATTGTAGATTTTGGTGAGCTGGGCGTAGTTTACATCGTCGGTGTTGAGCTCCACCTGAAAATCGATATCAAGCACAAAAAAGTTCCCGCTGCCGCGAAAAATGAAAACCTCTTTCCCGTCGGGGGATGTACCCAGCACGCCTTCGTGGTAGCGCTTGCTTGCTTTTTTGCCCACTACGCTCACCGTCCATGCCTGGCCCGAGGCGTTGCTACGGGTTGCCATGTACACGCGGTCCAGCTGGGGGGCGTCGTCGCTTTTTTTGCCTTCGGGGCGGGATGAGGTAAGGAAGAGCATCTGCTCCTTGTAGCCCACAAAGGCGTTTACGTTGGAGACGCTTGGGTTGTTGACATCGGCGCCCAGCTTGGTCACCCCTACAGGCTCCGGCTCAGCTTTGCGCTTAGCGCCATACTCGCACTCTACGATATTCCGCGAAATGATGTGGGACATGCCGCCTACCTTATTGGCCGGGTCGTCCAGCGATTTCTTATACAGCTCCAGCGCCTCCTTGTATAAGCCTCGCTGGTGCAAGCCTGCTGCGGTTTTGTAGTCGGCGCCGGCAGGCTGCTGCTCCGACTTCCTGGTGGGCTGTGCTGCCAGCGGCAGGCTACCCAGTAGCAGGAGCAGGTTGAAAAAAAGCCGCGCGTGTGAAAAAAAACGGTTCATAGTCATGACGATTACGAGTGATTTATAAGGTGTTGATTTATAATTTAGCCCTCAGATGGAAGAGCGAATACGGGTGCTTTCTGCTGATGTTAGAACTGAAAGTAGCGAACATTAAACAGCTGGTCGTTGCGCTCCCGAAGCTTTTTGCTGAACGTAAAGCCTATCCGCACCGTAATGCCAAAGGAAAGCGGGTACTGCATTTTGACGCTGCTCCCCTTTACGTTGGCCGCCGGATTAAAGCGAAATCTGTAAGGTGTAGCCTCGCCGTTTGCGGGCACCGGCAGCGGCGTGTAGTCCAGCACCGCCGAAGCATTGCTGCCGACAACGTTGTACACGCAGTATTCGCCAAAAAATCCGGCATACAGCGTAGCCCTGTCCGTGAGCAGCTGCTTAAAGCCGGCCTCAAGGTAACCTACAGCCTGAAAACCCAGCTCCAGCTTGGCCTTTACATTCTCGTTTACCCCCTCCAAACCAAAACCGACATGGGGAGGGGCTTTTATATCTCCCACCTTTTCTTGGCCTAAGTACACCTTGGTGCTTAGGCCTTTGATGTCGACGTTGCTGCTGCCGCTAACCGCATAGCCAAGCTTCATGCCGCCGGAAGCATACCACCCTAAATACTTAAGGGACCTAAATGTGCCTTCAAACTCAGCCACCAGCGGCAGCTGAAGGTAGAGCGCAGACTGCAGCGCTACGTACTCATCCAGCGTGCTTGTAAGCTCAAAGGTATTATCTACCACCTCGGCGGGATTCTCAAACCAGCCCCATTCGTCAGGGAAAGTTTCGTTCGATACATTTTCATACCCCGACATGCCGGCCGTACTCCGGTAGACGTTGGCGTGAAGGCCTGTTCGGAGGCTCAGGTAAGAGGTAAAGTGGCAGGAGTAGCCAACCCCGCCGCCAAAACCCAGCCCCCAACGATTATTTTCCAGCGAAACCGGCGCTACGCTCGCGCTGAGCATGTTTAGACTTCCAAATAGCTCATGGGAAAACCTGTCGGCCGCAATAGCAGTGCTACCCTTAAGCAAGAGTAGCAGCAAAAACAAAGTGATTTTTTTTAAATTCATAATGCATCATAAGTTGACTCTAAAAGTTCGAAGTATATGCTCAGCGTATGCTCAACGCGCTTTGGCAAGCTTGTGGCTGGGCACAAGATGCTATCAGCTGCAATTTTCAATTTTCAATTTTCAATTTTACCACCATTAGCGGATTGGCTTTTCTTTCATTTCCCATCTCTGGCTTTGCCGCTAAGCCAACCCTTGCGAAGTTTGCTATACGCAGCATTACAGCGGGTTATGGCGAGTGCGAAATTTGTTTTCCTCGAAAAGGCACGTCAATAACTTTGAGTAGATCGTCAATAACTTCCGGGCAATTTGCGCACAAAGATAGCATTTTTTTTTGTTACAAATAAGCAAATCAAAACCCTAAGCTACAATATTCCGTTATTTTGCGTTAATTCAACTACAAAAACGAGGCGAAGAAGCCGCTTATTCGCACATTAACATGTGGTTGACCAGCAATTTACAGCATTCTATACGCTTTTATCGCATCTTGCAATTTTCCAATATTCACCAATGTTTATCGCTAATTCATTAGCGTAAGACCAAAAATAATTTTTTTGTTGAACTTAATCGGCTTGTCATTAGCGTATTGTAAATAGATTTAGCGTAAATAGACGGTCTGCCCTATTGAATTCGTACCAAAAATGGCAAAACAGGCGCGCTGCCTGCGGCTACTCGGCACGCAAATCACTTACTGCCGCTAACTTAAACCATAAAAATCCGTTGAAAAATATATAATCACTACCGACCCCGTGGTGCGCCATCTGCGCGATAATTTTCATACAAAACCATGCCGAGGCAGCAGAATTATACTTCGCAGGGGAATTATACCCCCAATAATAGGGGCGCTTACGCTCCTGCGCCAAGAGCGATGCTCGCCTTTCGCGGTCGTTGCAGCAAAAAAAGCGGGGCATTTGCAAAAAAACAGGCTGGGGTTATGGTAAATTTTCGGGAAATATTCTCTATTATACGTGCGCACGCATGCAGAATGCAAAATGCAGAATGCAAAATGCAGAATGCAAAATGCAGAATGCAGAATGCAAAATGCAAAATGCAAAATGGCGCAAGGCGCGTAACTGCTTGATCTCTGTGTGTAAGAGAGTTAAGAAGCAAGAGCTAAGAGTTGCTGGCGCCGGAAAGTTGCCGTATGCGCAGCAGCAGCCGTATGCGCAACATTTGCCGTATGTGCAGCAGCAGCCGTATGCGCAACATTTGCCGTATGCGCAGCAGCATTTGCCGTATGCGCAACATTTGCCGTATGCGCAGCAGCAGCTGTATGCGCAGCAGCCATGCCATTTGCCGTTGGGAAAGCGTGTGCAGGCACGAGGTCGCTTGAGAACGAAAGGTTGCACGGCTCCAAAATTTTCAGCAGAGGCATGCGCTTTTGAGGTACGCCAATTTTGGAAATTCCGGAACTTTGTAAAGCCTCGCTGCCGGAGCACGTAAAAGGATTTTCGAGCAGGTTCATAATGTTTGCCAATAGCCGATACTTTCTCTTAAGTTCTGGCGCAAAGGTAAAAAAGAAATCATAACCAACAAAATTTTGTGCGCTTTTTTGGCTAATTCTTTTTTTGAGGTGCTATGAAAAATTTGTATAGCGATTGGCTGCGCCGAGTTCCCACCATACCACCGTAGGGTAACCTTACTTACTCACTCGTGCTTATTTTTGGTGTTCGTGAGCTCACTACGCTCGGTTACACCTGATTTTTCTAACAAAACAACCTCATTAGCAACGAGTTGACGAACAATCATCCAACCTAATTACCTTATTTTTCGTTAGCGCTTCTCCCAATTTTCGACATCCGTCCGCGAATCTTCCGCCCTGCCGAATTTGTAATTTGGCAGCTGTGAATATAAGCATTTGTAATGCGTCAACTCATCTTATCACCCCGTATGGCATTGGTATGGCGGGCGATTGGCTGCGCTGATCTCCGCTTCGCTCCGGTTCCTCGGCTGCGCTACCAGTGGAGGAGCGAGACGACCACGTCATTTTTTTTTGTTTGTCGTCCGAAATATCAACTCAGAACGGCTGCTACAATCCTGTTTTTGTGTTCCTTTGCGGGGATGGGGGCAGCATCTTCTCTGCAAGCTTCAAAATTAAAAAATTAAAGCGTATCTTTGCAGGCCAAAACAAAAAACGTAACGTCCGTTTGGATTTCTCAACTTACATATCGCAGGCCTTGGGCATAGCGCCCGGTCGGGTCTCCGCAACGCTCAGGCTCATGGGCGAGGGCGCAACCATTCCGTTCATCAGCCGCTACCGCAAGGAGGCGACCGGCAGCTTGGACGAGGTGCAGGTTGCCGCCATTTTCAACGAGGCTGCGCGGCTGCAGGAGGTCGAAAAGCGCAAGGAGGCCATCCTGAAATCGCTCGAAGCGCAGGGCGCGCTGACGGAGGAGCTCCGCGCTCGCGTTGCCGCGTGCTACGCGCTCGCTACGCTCGAAGACATTTACCTGCCCTACCGCCCAAAGCGCAGGACGCGAGCCGCCGTTGCCCGCGAAAAGGGGCTGGAGCCCTTGTCCAAAGAGCTTGCCCGGCAAACCTTTGCTGAGGTGGCTAAGCTGGCGCAAAAGTACGTTGCCGGCAGCGTGGCAAGCGTTGGCGAGGCGCTGGAGGGCGCGCGCGACATCATTGCCGAGTGGGTGAGCGAGCACGAAACGGCGCGTGGCCGCGTGCGCAGCTTGTTTGAGCGGGAGGCTGTTATTTCCTCCGCGCTGGTCAAAGGGAAGGAGGAGGCGGGCGCAAAGTACCGCGACTACTTCGGCTTTGGCGAGCCGCTGCGCAGGTGCCCCTCGCACCGAATGCTGGCGCTTCGCCGGGGGGAGGCGGAGGGCGTGCTGCGCGTGAGCATTGCGCCGCCGCAGGCTAAGGCCGTAGCGCTGCTGGAAAAGCTGTTCGTCAAAAATGACAGCGAATCGGCCATGCAGGTCAAAGCGGCCGTGGCCGACAGCTACCGGCGCTTGCTGGCGCCCTCGATGGCAACGGAAGCCGCCGCCCAAAGCAAGGCCAAGGCCGATGAGGAGGCCATCCGCGTCTTTGCCGCCAACCTGCGCCAGCTGCTGCTCGCGCCGCCGCTGGGGCAAAAGAACGTGCTGGCCATCGACCCGGGATTTCGCACGGGCTGCAAGGTGGTGTGCCTCGATGCGCGGGGCAACCTCCGGCACAACGATACCATCTACCCCCACGCCGCATCGCAGGGCGAACGGGCAGCCGCGCCGAAGAAAGTCGCAACAATGGTGGAGGCCTACCGGATAGACGCCATCGCCATCGGCAACGGCACCGCCGGGCGCGAAACGGAGGCGTTCGTAAAAAGCCTGCAGCTCGACCGCAAGGTGCAGGTGTTTGTCGTGAGCGAAGATGGCGCCTCTATCTACTCCGCCTCGCCGGTAGCCCGCGAGGAGCTCCCCGAGTACGACGTCACGGTGCGCGGCGCGGTTTCCATAGGCCGCCGGCTGATAGACCCGCTTGCCGAGCTGGTGAAGATTGACCCCAAAAGCATTGGCGTGGGGCAGTACCAGCACGACGTAAATCAGCTGCTGCTCAAGCGCAGCCTCGACCAAACGGTGGAGAGCTGCGTGAACATGGTGGGCGTGAACCTCAACACGGCAAGCAAGCACCTGCTGGCCTACGTATCGGGGCTGGGGCCGCAGCTGGCGCAGAACGTAGTGGCATGGCGCAAGGAAAACGGGGCGTTTACCTCCCGCAGCCAGCTGCGCGACGTGCCGCGGCTGGGCGCAAAGGCGTTTGAGCAGTGCGCCGGATTCCTGCGCATTAGCAACGCCCAAAATCCGCTCGACAACAGCGCAGTGCACCCCGAAAACTACCCGGTGGTGGAGCAGATGGCAACGGACTTGTGCTGCTCGGTTGACGACCTGCTCCGGCGCGAAGACCTGCGGCGCCAGCTGGCGCCGCAGAGGTACGTGTCCGAAAAGGTGGGGCTCCCTACGCTTTTGGATATTATGAAGGAGCTGGCCAAGCCGGGGCTTGACCCGCGAAAGCACGCCAAACCCTTTGAGTTTGCGCAGCACGTGCACGGCTTGGACGACCTGCAGCCGGGAATGGTTTTACCCGGAATTGTTACGAATATAACCAACTTTGGGGCTTTTGTTGACGTTGGCGTTAAGCAGGACGGCCTTGTGCACGTGTCGCAGCTGGCAGACGACTTTGTAAGAAACCCCGGAGATGTGGTCAAGCTGCACCAGCATGTGCAGGTGCGCGTGCTTGAGGTGGACGCCGCCAGAAAACGAATACAGCTTTCTATGAAAATGGTTAATGGTTAATGGTTAACGGTTAATGGCGCGATGCGCGGTAGGATTTGGCGACAGATTTTACCCCGCATCCTCCAAAGGAGGAGACGGGCTTGCGCCGAAGTCGCTGAGACGCACGCTGTGCGTCTCTACAGCGCCATTTCGTCGCTGAAAGTTTTTTTCTGCGTAACATGAATTAGATGATGTCATAAATTGTATGATATGGCAAGCATTACGCAGATTATAAACCATTTGCTTTAATGAGGTAATGAGGTTGTTGTTCATACTATATCTCTCTGCTACTGAGGTTGTTTTGTTATTTAAATTAGGTTTAAATTAGGTTTTTCACTCCCTACAATTTATGACACTACCCATGAATTATTGCTGAACTATAAAGTTGTTGAATCTATAAGCTATTAAATCATTAAATCATTGAATCATCAAATTGTTAAATTATTAAATTGTTAAACAGTTAACTCATCAAATCGTCAAATCATTAAATTATTAAACAGTTAAATCATTAATTACTATGAACAATCCTGAGAACTTAAAGTACAGCCGCGACCATGAGTGGATTCGCGTTGAAGCCGACGGTACCGCATACGTTGGCATTACCGATTATGCGCAAAGCCAGCTGGGCGACATCGTGTTTGTTGACGTGAGCACGGTGGGCGAAACGCTCGCGCAAGGCGAGGTGTTTGGCGCTGTGGAGGCGGTGAAAACCGTTTCGGACTTGTTGATGCCCGTGGGCGGCCAAATTTTGGCGCTGAACGAAGCCTTAGACGGCGCACCCGAGCAGGTAAATCAAGACCCCTACGGCGAGGGCTGGATGATTAAGGTGAAAATAAGCAACGCCGCAGAGCTCGACGCGCTGCTGGACGCAAAAGCCTACGCAGCCGAAATTCAGAGCTGAGAGGTGAAAGTTGAGAGTTGAGCGAAACCTTTCAACGTGCTTTCCATGTAAAAATCCCCACCTACGTAACGCCGTAAGTGGGGATTTTAGCAGATAAGAGCTCGCAGCTGCTCATCGCTGTCGCTTATCGCTCTACGCTCTCTACTTTACTACAGCAGGCTCCACGCCACGGTAAGCCCCGCCATTACAATGGAAACCATGCTCATGAGCTTAATCAGAATGTTGAGCGATGGTCCGGAGGTATCTTTGAAGGGGTCGCCTACGGTATCGCCCACGACGGTGGCCTTGTGCGTGTCCGACCCTTTTCCGCCAAAGCTCCCTTCTTCGACGTACTTTTTGGCGTTGTCCCACGCGCCGCCTGCGTTTGCCATGAAGATGGCCAGCACAAATCCGGCGCCAAGCCCGCCTACCAGCAGGCCCATAACGCCCGCTACGCCAAATATCACGCCCGTGGCAATGGGCGCAAGGATGGCCAGAATGGAGGGCAGCAGCATTTCGCGCTGGGCGCCCTTGGTGGAGATGGCCACGCAGCGGGCGTAGTCCGGCGTTCCTTCGCCGGTGAGGATGCCCTTAATTTCGCGGAACTGGCGGCGTACCTCCTCTACCATGCTCTGGGCGGCGCGCCCAACGGCGTTCATCGTCAGGCCGCAGAACATGAACGCCATCATTGCGCCAATGAACACGCCAATCAGCACCTTCGGGTTCATCAGCGTCACCTGATAGTAGCTCATGAAGTCTACAATGGTAGCTTGGGCAACCTGAACGGTGCTGCCGTTGGCAAAGGTCAGCACGTTTTGCCCGATGTGCTGCAGCCCGATTTTCACCTCTTCGAGGTAGGAGGCCAGCAGGGCGAGCGCCGTGAGGGCGGCAGAGCCAATGGCAAATCCTTTTCCGGTGGCGGCGGTCGTGTTGCCCAAGGCGTCGAGGGCGTCGGTACGCCGGCGCACCTCTTTTCCGAGCTTGCTCATTTCGGCGTTTCCTCCGGCGTTGTCGGCAATGGGGCCGTAGGCGTCGGTGGCCAGCGTGATGCCCAGCGTGGAGAGCATCCCCACGGCGGCAATCCCGATGCCGTAAAGCCCCATGCTGAGGTTTTTGGCCGACAGCATGTCGGACATGTCAAAGCCAATGGCGCAGAGGAATGCCATGATGATGGCCACGCCAATGGTCAGCACGGGAACAGCCGTGGAGAGCATGCCCAGCCCCAGGCCCGAAATGATGACGGTGGCAGGCCCCGTTTGTCCGCTTTGCGCCACGCGCTGCGTGGGCTTGTAGGAGTGCGAGGTGTAGTACTCGGTTGCCTGCCCAATGATGATGCCCGCCAGCAGCCCGCTGATGACCGAAAAGGAAAGCCCCACCCAGTTGGGAATTTGCAGCACGTACAGAATCGCAAAGGTGGCCGCGGCAATGAGCAGCGAGCTTACGTTTACGCCCTTGCCGAGCGCGCTGAGCAGGTTTTTCATGGAGGCGCCCTCTTTGGTTCTCACCAGAAATATGCCGATGATGGAGAGCACAATGCCCACGGCGGCAATGAGCATTGGGGCAAACACCGCCTTGAGCTGCATGTCCGGCATGAGGTAAAAGGCGGAGGCCCCCAGCGCGGCGGTGGCGAGGATCGAGCCGCAGTAGCTTTCGTAGAGGTCGGCGCCCATGCCGGCAACGTCGCCCACGTTGTCGCCCACGTTGTCGGCAATGGTGGCGGGGTTGCGCGGGTCGTCCTCGGGGATGCCGGCCTCCACCTTCCCCACGAGGTCGGCGCCCACGTCGGCGGCCTTGGTGTAGATGCCGCCGCCTACGCGGGCAAACAGCGCCTGCGTGGAGGCGCCCATGCCAAAGGTGAGCATGGTGGTGGTGATGATCACCACGTTCTGCGCCACGCTAACGTCGTAAACCGAGTTGAGCAGCAGGAACCACCCCGAAATGTCGAGCAGCCCCAGGCCCACCACGGTTAGCCCCATCACCGCGCCGGAGCGAAAGGCCACGCGCAGCCCTGCGTTGAGCGAGGTGCGGGCGGCGTTGGCCGTGCGCGCCGAGGCGTAGGTGGCGGTCTTCATCCCGATGAAGCCCGCCAAGCCGGAGAAAATTCCGCCCGTGAGAAAAGCAAACGGCACCCAGCCGTTTTGCACCCCAAAGCCGTACGCCAGCAGCACAAAAAATGCCGCCAGCACCACAAAGACAATGCCGACCACCTTGTACTGCTGCCAGAGGTAAGCCATAGCGCCCTTGCGCACGTGCAGGGCTATTTCTTTCATGAGGTCGGTACCCTCATCTTCTTTCATCATTTGCCTAAAAAAGTAGTAGGCAAATCCCAGCGCCAGCAAGGCGGCTGCGGGAACAATCCAAAACAAACTATTCATAATACAGGTAAAGGTTAAAAAAAAATATGGTTAATAAAGAAAAACGTCAACCGCTTTTACCGCAACGGTAAAGCTTGACGTCGATTTTGAGCATGTATAGTCCGCACGGGCGAAAGCTGCGCCATCCGCGCGCTATTCCCGTACAAAACCATCGGTTTTAGTACCCCGTGTACCCCTGCGGCGTGAGCGCCCTCAGCTCCTCTTTTACTTCGCCGGAGACATTCAGCGCGTCGACGAACCGGTTGATGTCCACCTGCGTAACTGCCTCGTTGGTTCGGGTGAGGGATTTCAGCGCCTCGTAGGGCTTAGGGTACCCTTCGCGGCGCAGGATTGTCTGGATGCCTTCGGCCACCACCGCCCAGCTGTTCAGCAGATCGGCCTGTATTTTTTCGCCGTTTACGATAAGCTTGCCCAGCCCTTTGAGGATGGATGCGTAGGCCACGGTGGTATGCCCCAGAGGGATGCCGATGTTGCGCAGCACGGTGCTGTCGGTCAGGTCGCGCTGCAGGCGCGAAACGGGGAGCTTTGCCGACAGGTACTCCAGCAGCGCGTTGGCAAGCCCGAGGTTGCCCTCGGCGTTCTCAAAGTCGATGGGGTTTACCTTGTGCGGCATGGCCGACGAGCCAACCTCTCCGGGCTTTATCTTTTGCTTAAAGTAGCCCATTGAGATGTACGTCCATACGTCCCGGCAAAGGTCTACTAAGATGTTGTTTATTCGCTTTATGGCGTCGAAGGTGGCGGCAAGGTTGTCGTAGTGCTCAATTTGCGTGGTGGTTTGCGAGCGGCTTAGCCCCAGCGTGCTGTTCACAAACCGGTTGGCGAAGTCCACCCAGCAGATTTGGGGGTAGGCCACCTTGTGGGCGTTGAAGTTTCCCGTTGCGCCGCCAAATTTTGCCGAAAAGGGCACCATGTTCAGCAGCGCCAGCTGCTTTTCGAGCCGCTCTACGAATACGTAAAATTCTTTTCCCAAGCGCGTCGGCGAGGCGGGCTGCCCGTGCGTATGCGCCAGCATGGGGATGTCTTTCCACGCCTTGGCCAGCTCGTCAAGCGTGAGGCGCACCTGCTCCAGCTGCGGGATAAAGACTGCGCTTAGCGCCTCCTTCATGCTCAGCGGCGTGGCCGTGTTGTTGACGTCCTGCGACGTCAGCCCAAAGTGGATGAACTCGCGGCAGGCGGACAGCCCCAGGTACTCAAATTTTTCTTTCAGAAAGTATTCTACCGCTTTCACGTCGTGGTTGGTGATGCGCTCCGTATTTTTGACCTGCTGCGCGTCGCTTTCGCTAAAGTCCCGGTAAATGGCGCGCAGCTGCGGATACAGGCTTTTATCCACCGCTGAGAGCTGCGGCAGCGGGATTTCGCACAGGGCAATAAAGTACTCTACCTCCACCAGCACGCGGTAGCGAATGAGCGCAAACTCCGAAAAGTAGCTCATCAGCTCCTGCGCTTGCCTGTGGTAGCGCCCGTCGATGGGCGATATGGCGGTTAAGGTCGATAGCTGCATAGTAGCGCTGATTTATTCGTAAGCTTACCCGCAGAAGGCAAGGGCAGGATTTGGGTTGAGGCTATTATTTTTTGTATGACGTCCTCTTTTTTAAACGCCGGCATCAGTTTTGCCAAGTACTCCCTTACCGTGAGGCCTATCAGCAGGGCTATCTCCGCAACATCCATTCCTATAGCGGCAAGCGCAGGGGTAAGATCAGCGCATGCTTTTTTCATTCCCTCTTCGAATCCTTTTCTACAATCCTTTTTTAATCTTTTTTTGAATTTTTCTTCACAATCTTTTCCCAATTCTTTTTTTGCATTTTGCTTTTTTTCGGAATTGAGCGCATCAAAAGAGTTGTTGTTGTACAGCTCCAATACATTTTTGGGGTATGCTTCCATTTCTGTAGGTGTTAGTTTTTGTTTTGCAACATGGTTTGTACCTCCTTTGCTGTGAGGTTAGTCAGCTTCGCTATTTCTTCAATAGACATTCCCATAGCGGTGAGAGAAGGAATGATATTAGCGTATGCTTTTTTCTCTCCTATTTCTATTCCTCTTTTTTCGCTTTGCTTTCTTTCGAAGCTAAGAGCATTCATGATGGCATAGTGCTCTAATACGCTTTGGTTATATGTTTCCATTTCTTTAGGTGTTAGTTTTTCTCTTTCTATTATCTCAAACAATCGTCTAAATACTTCTCCTGTTATCTCTGGGGGGAT
>JAIROF010000103.1 GCA_031257655.1 Prevotellaceae bacterium
CGTTTTGCGGCAAGGTTTTCTATTTCCGGTTGAAAATAAGCAGTCAGCTCCGATTCCGAAATGCCGCAGATACCGGCATAATCTTCATCCAAGCTAATGTCCACCAAATGGTTCAAGTCGCTGAAAACGCTGACTTTCGAGAATTTTGTCACTCCGGTGAGGAAGACAAATCGCAAATTAGCGTCGGCGCTTTTCAGTGCGCCGTAAAAACCTTTCAGGGCGTCGCGAATGTTTTCATTGACAACAGCATTGTCGATTGTATTGAGCAAGGGTTTGTCATATTCGTCCACAAGAACGACTACTTTGCGACCTGATTGCTTAGCCACCCTCTGTATAAGATTATCAAATCGTACCGATAGTTCGCCCGCTACGTAATCGACATTCCATTCCCGTTCATATACTCTCAATATGGCGTCCAAAACGATGTCCAGCGTTTGCTCGCTTTTATATACCGCTTTATTTAAATCAAGATAAATAACCGGGTATTCCGTCCAGTCTTTCTCTAATCCGGCAATCGCCAAACCCTCGAAAAGCTCTTTTTTCCCAAGAAAATACGCTTTGAGCGTGGACAGAAAAAGGCTTTTCCCGAAACGGCGGGGACGTCCGAGAAAATAGGGTTTTCCCCTGTTTATTAAACGGTAAATATACGCTGTCTTGTCCACATACAAGCAGCTGGTTGTTCTTAAATCCTCGAAATCCTGTACGCCGACCGGCAATCTTCTTGTTGTTAACATCTTTTTATCGTTTTAAAGTTGGTACAAAGATAGTCTTTATTTTTTTACCGGAATATCGCGCAGGCTGAATACTTTTTCTCCGTTCACCGTGATTTCGGCCCTCATCAGGTAATCGCCCGCCTCGGCGGGCAGCGCGACTTCGAAGGGCACAATCTTCACTTCGTATCCTCCGGCGGCGACATGCTGCCGGACGGCGGATATTTCACGTCCGTCTTTTTCGATTGTCTGCGCGACATCCTGTTCAAAAGGCGCGGGCAGGTCGTTGATGACGAAAACCGGCGCTGTGACCGTCGCAGAGGGCGCGCATGATTTTTCCCAAAGGTCGATCATCAATCCTACCGGCGCGAAGGAGGGGCGGACATACGGATATGACGTACGCCAGCTCCCAGCCTGCGCAGGCGTCGGCTTCTATTTCGGCTACTACGCGGAGCGCTCCGTTCACAATGTCCGGTACGCACCGGATGTTGTCGATAAACGGACGGTTGGAAAACGTAAGCTCCACGTTGTCGTAACTGCCGGGAATGTAGATGAGTTTTTCATTGTCGCGCCCGTTGAGGATAGCATCCGGCAGCTGCTCCCTGCAACCTGTCCCTATGATGATTTCGTTTTCTCCTTCTTTCAGGAACAACGCTTTGGGGATGCAAAGTTACGACATTTAATCGGGATTTTCCTCCAAAAATCCTGAGCGTTGTGGCGCAGCAATGCATTTTTTTTTGATTTTCAACCATCCAACAACAAAAAGTTGCCGCTTTGTCGGGATTTTCCTCTAAAAACCCTACCTTTGCACATCTACACTCCCTGTTAAAAATTGAAGTATGAAAAAATTGATGATAGCGCTAATCGCTGCTGTGGCGGCGGCGGCACCGGCGGAGAGCTTTGCGCGGCAGCCCAAGAGTGCGCTGGAGAAATCTGCGGAGAAGATGCAGCGCCTCAAGACGGTCGCGATAGACTTTGAGTACCAGCAGGCCTCCGGTGCGGATGCGTCGGCGCTTTACAGGCGCGGGAGCCTGCTTATTATGGACCGGATGTACAAGCTGGACTGGGGCGAGAGCGCCATCTACTTCAACGGGCAGCTGCGCTGGACGTACCTCAAAGGCGTCAACGAGGTCACCATCAACACCCCCAACCCGCTGGAGGATGGCCTGTTTTACGACCCCGCCATGCTCTTTTCTTTCGACCAAAAGGACTACCGCCACCAGCTCCATCCCGACCGGACAACCGCAGCGGGAAAGGTGGTGGTAGCGGTAGACCTCTTTCCGAAGGATAAGAACGCCGCCTACACCCTCATCAGCTTGCAGATCGACAAGGCTACGCACCTGCCGCTGGCCATTGCTTACCACGGAAAAGACGGCAGCCGCGTGACCATTAAGGTGAGCAAAGTTGACCCTGCCGTGAAGCCAACCGCTGCCGACTTTACCTTCGACGTCGCAAAGCACCCCGACGTGGAGGTGGTGGACATGCGGTAGCGGACAACGGCTGCGGACAACCTTGCACCCGAGTTTTGGAAATAGCGCGGTAGCTGGCGCAGATGTTTATGGTTTACGCAGCTGAAGAACCGTAGCGGAGCTCGGCGCAGCCAAATGGCTAAAATCTGTGCAAATCATAAAAATCTACGCCATCTACCGCGCTAAAAAAACAAATCGCAGCTTTCGACCGTGCGGAGTATAAAACCGTGTGGAGTATAAATGCCACGCCCGGTTCTGCACTTAAAATTTTCCCATCACTCTCTCTTACAGCCTCTTTTCCTTTCCGCAATCACGCCGATTCCCCCTTTTTTTGAGTTTAATTAAATATTTAATTAAGTATAGCAGCGATTAGCTGAGGCATCCGATACTTTTTTATATCTTAGGCTATAGGAATTTTGCAACCCTGATATCAGGCGCTGTTCGCCTTGCGGTTGCGGGCTTAGCGTGCCGCTGTTTGCCGCCGCTGTTTGCCGCCGCCACGTGCTGTCCGTCCGGGTTGGCGTACAAAATTACCTTTTGAGGGCGCCGGGCTGTTTTTTCAGGCCCTTTCTGCAGCGCGGAGGCGGGCGTCCGCTTAGCTGTACCCTGTAGCAGCAGGGAGGTTAAAGCGGGTGTGTTTAATTTTAAAAGTAGAGTTTATGACACGACAATTTACATTATTACTTATTTGTTTTCTAACAAGCATGGAGCTTGCCATTGCGCAGAGCAAGCAAGCTTCGGGGGTGGTGGTGGACGAATCCGGGGCTCCCTTAGTGGGCGTTTCGGTGATGGTGAAGGGCACCAACCTCGGCACTGCCACCGACTTTGATGGCCGGTTTACGTTCTCCGTGCCGGAGAGCGTGAGCACGATAACCCTAAAGTATATTGGCTACGTTGAAGCCGAAGCGCCCGCTGCGGCCAACGTAACGGTGGTGCTTAAGACCGACGAAAAAACGCTGGACGAGGTGGTGGTAACGGCGATGGGCATTTTGCGCACCGGCAGGTCGGTGGGCTACGCTGTTGTGAAGGTCGACCCCAACAGCGCCACCCAAAAGGCCGAACCCGACCTGCTGCGCTCGCTGGACGGAAAAATTCCGGGTGTGCAGGTGGGGGCGTCGTCGGCGGTGGCGGGTAGCGCAACGAAGGTGACCATTCGGGGAAGCTCCTCTTTCCTCGGAAACAACGACCCGCTGTACGTGGTAGACGGTATCCCCTACAGCAACCCCGAAGTGGCAACCGGAAGCCGGCTGACAAGCGCCGGGGCCTACGGTACGGGCCTATCGACCTTAGACCCCAACGACATTGAATCCATGAGCGTGCTGAAAGGTGCAGCGGCGGCGGCGCTCTACGGTAGCCGTGCCGCAAACGGTGTGGTGCTCATCACCACAAAGTCGGGAAGCAAGAAGCGGCGACCCTCCCAGAAGAAGCTTGAGGTGACCCTTGCGGCCTCCTACGCCCTGGAGGTTATCGCCTCGCTGCCCGAATACCAAAATTCCTACGGGCAAGGCTCCGACTTTCGCTACGCCAACTCCAACGGGTCGTGGGGGGCGCCATTCGCGGCGCAGGATTCCATCCCTACCTACCCAAGCTACTTAGACGCCTACCCAAGCATGCCCGATAAGCTCCCCTACCAGGCCTACCCAAACAACGTGAAAGACCTCTTTAGAACGGGGGGCGTGGCGGATGTTTCGGCCAATGTGATGAGCTATAACGATAAGGGAACTTTTAGCGCTACCGTATCCCGCATGAGGCAAAACGGCGCTATTCCTTACTCGGACTTTGGGCGAACTTCGTTCAGCACGGGCGGAAGCCAGAAGCTGGACAACGGCCTCCGCGTAGACGGTACCCTCTCGTACTCGCGCACCGTGCAGAATGGCCCCTTCTTTGGCGCAGGCAACTACACAGGCTCTGTGAGCTCTTTTGCCCGAACCCTGCTGATGCCCCGCAGCTACGACATCGCCGGTTTGCCCTGCGAAACGCCCGACAACGCCAACCTCTTTCTCCTCAACGGCGTGGACAACCCCCTGTGGTCGTGGAAGTACAACACCATTAACACGGTAATGGATCGCACCATAACCAGCCTGAGCGCCGGCTACGATATTACCCCGTGGCTTTCGCTGGACTACCGGTTTGGCTGGAATCAGTATGAAATGCGCCGCAAGCAGGTTATCAACATGGGATCGGTAGGCCCCAGCGGCTTTGCCGGGCAAGGCCAGCTGACCAACGACAGCTACGGAAGCCAGGAGCTGGAGGCAAATGCCAACCTCACCTTGCAGCGCGACCTTAGCGACGACTTCAACCTGAAGGCGGTGCTGGGGCATAACGTAAACCAGCGCACGCTTACCAGCGCCGGAGCCGTGGGGAATGTAATGATTGCCCGGGAAATTTACAACGTCGACAACACGCAGGAGCAAATCGCCGGCGAAACGCTCTCCAAGCGGAGGCTTTGGGCGGCATACGCAGACCTCCTGCTGGCCTACAGGCGGTATGCTTTCCTCAACGCTACGCTGCGCAACGACCACTCATCCACGCTGCCCGCAAAAAACAACAGCTATTTTTACCCCGCAGCGGTGGCCTCCCTCGTGTTTACCGACGCCTTGGGCCTCAACCCCGACCTGCTGACCTACGGTAAGCTGCGCGCCAGCTGGGGAATGGTGGGCAACGACGCTTCGCCCTACTACGTAAACGGCGCTTTTTTTCAGGATACGCCGTTTGACGGGCGAGCCATCATGCTGCTGCCCACAACAGCCTACGACGAAAACCTCAAGCCGGAGTTTACCGCAGAGCTGGAGCTCGGCGCCGAGCTCCAATTCTTGCAAAACCGCATTGGGATTGACGCTACCTGGTACGACCGCCGCACCACCGACCAGATTGCGCCGGTAAGCCTGCCCAGCTCCACCGGGGCGCAACGATACTATACCAACTTTGGGGAGATGAGCAACAAGGGCGTAGAGCTTGGGATTACGCTGGTGCCCGTGGCGCTGCAAAGCTCTTTGAGGTGGAAGCTGTACGGCACCTTTACCAAGAATGTGAGCGAGGTGGTATCGCTGGTGCAGGGCATTGAGCGGATTACGCTGAGCACCGGCTCTACCTCCGAGCCACAGCCTACCTTGCAGCCGGGATACCCCTACGGCTTTCTTCGCGGTTCGGTCGCCGCACGCGACGACGAAGGGAATTTCCTGGTGAATCCGGCTACCGGAGCTTACGTAGAGGCTACGGAGCTCGGTGACCTCGGAAACCCTCACCCGGACTTCAAAGCATCGCTTGCAAATACCATCTCCTACAGGGGCTTTTCGCTGGGATTGCTGTTTGACCTCAGGGTGGGCGGCATGCTGGTATCCGGCCCCGCCTCCGACATGCTGGGGCGCGGCGTAACAAAGGATACGGAAGACCGCTTGGGAACCCGAATCCTACCCGGAGTGCTCGCCAACCCGGCTACGCTGGAGCCTATCCTCGATGCATCGGGGCGGAAAATCCCAAACACCATTCAGCTCCCGGAAAACAGCCTCTGGTTTGCCTCTACCTCCACAGCCCCCACTTTTGCCATCAACGGCGTGAGCGAATTTCAGGCCTTCGACGCTACGGTGATCCGCTTGAGCGAAATTTCTTTGGGCTGGGATTTGCCCGAAAAGTGGCTCGCCGCTACCTTTATCGGAGCGGCAAGCTGCTCCATCATTGCCCGAAACCTCTGGCACTACGCGCCAGGTTTCCCGAAGTACACCCGATACGACCCCTCCTCCAACGCTTTTGGAAGCGGAAACGTGCAGGGTATAGACCGCGAAAGCGCTCCGGCCATACGAAGGCTGGGGCTGAACATCAAGCTTACTTTTTAATTTGAAAAATCATGAAGAATATGAACGCTACAGCAAAAATTCTCCTGGCGCTCCTGATAGCCTTCTTCCTCGGAGGATGCACCGCCAGCTTCTTGGACGTGAACAGAGACCCCAACAGCCCAACAACGCCACAGCTGGCTCACCTGCTATCGGGGAGCGAATACTACATGGCCCAGGCGTTGGGACAGGGCAGCTTTATCGGCAACAACCTCTCCTCATACGTGCACCACTTGGTGTCGCGAGAGGTGCAGAACTACGGCATGAGCACCCAGGCCAACAACCCCTTCAACACCTGGCGCTACGCCTACACCTACGCCCTGGTGAACTTTGACGCCATCATTGAGCATGCTGCGCCCGAGGGGAATTTGATTTACGCCGGCATTGCAAAAACCCTGAAGGCCTACACCTTCTCCGTAATGGTAGACCTGTGGGGAGATATTCCCTACAGCGAATTTAACATCCCCGGGCTGGTGGCGCCTCACCCCGACAGGAGCGCCGACATTTACAACAGCCTGATTGCGCTCCTGGAGGAGGCGCGAGCGAATTTGGGAGACGCCGCCGCGCCAAATACCCAGACGCCCGGCAGCGACGATTTCTTTTACGGCGGAAACGCCAAAAAGTGGGCGCGCCTCAACAATACCATTACGCTAAAGCTACTCCTGCAATCGCGCAAGGCGAAATCCGAAGTAAGCGCCTGGCAGGAAAAGCTCAGCAGCCTGATGGCGGAGGACAACTTTATAGCCTCGGACGACGATTTTCAGTTCTGGTTTAGCGAAAAAACCAGCCCCGCCGACCAGCGACACCCGGCCTACATAGAGGAGTATGACGGAGGGCAAGTTAAGTACTACATCAGCCCATTTTTTTATGAAATGATGAAAGGCCAAGCGCACAACGCTACCCAAAACCCGCTCGCGGGGATTGAAGACCCCCGCATTCCCTACTACTTCTACAGCCAGCTGGCGCCGGATGGTACTCCCGAAGGAAAGTACGAATACCGCAACGGCACCTTTCTCTCCATCTTCTTTGCCTCCAAGGGACCCAACGCCGCCAATTCGCTCGACAAGTCCCTCACCAGGATTGGCGTCTACCTCTGCGGCGGAAAGTACGACGACGGAAAGGGCGGCGCGCTGACCGGATACAGCGCAGGCAACGGATGTGCGCCTCACAAAATGCTCACCTTCTACGCCCTTAAGTTTATGCTCGCCGAGCTGGCCTTGGCCGGCGAAACCAGCGGAAGCGCGCGGACGCTCTTTAAGGAGGCGGTCGACGCAGCCATTGCGCACGTCAACAGCGTGGCGGCTAAACAGCCCGGAGTACCCCCCATCAGCGCCGCCGCAAGAAGCGCATTTACCGACGCCCTGCTGGCAAAGTTCGATACGGCCGGCAACGCCGCCAAAATGCAGCTGGTGATGACGCAAAAGTGGATTGCCAACGTCTTTAACCCGGTAGACGCCTACACGGACTACCGGCGAACCGGATATCCCCTGCTCTTCGACCCGCAAAAAACTTCCGACCCGGGATACGGCGTAAACCCTACCGTAACCACAGATTCCCCATGGCGGGTGCCGATAGAGGTCATTGCGCCATTTCCCCGCTCGCTCTACTACCCCGTGGCGGCAGAAACCGAGCTAAACCCCAACATGATGCAAAAAACCGACCTCTCGGCCAAGCTTTTGTTTTGGGACAAATAGGCAACTACATGAAACCGTATAAAAACTAAAGTAAAGATATGAACATGAAAAAGATATATTTATTGCTGGCGCCGGCAGCAGCCGCCGCCATCCTGTGCGGCTGGGCAGGCTGCCGCAAAGAGCTGCCGTACCCCATTGACCGGGTCAAGCGCGGCGTGCTGATAGACGTTGCCCGCGTTCCCGGCACCCGCGGCGTGATCCTTTCGGGGCAAACGACCGGCGACTACAAGGTAAGGCTAACCGTGCCGGAGCATCAGGGCGACTACTCGTCGCTCCGCCACGTCCAGCTGCTGGCCGTGCTTGGCGATACCCTGGGCGCCTTCGCATCGCGCGTTGCGGTAGATAGCATTGCCGATTTTCCGGCGGAGGTGCCTATCGCCATTGCCGACGTTTACGGAAAGTTTGGGCGAACAACACCCGCAAAGGGCGAAGCCCTCTACTTTACGGCAAACGTGCTGCTCAAAAACGGAGACCTCATCCCCGGTTGGAGCGAGCACTTCGGATTCAACAACCAGGCATTTGCCGGATGGCAAACCGACGGAAGGGCATACGCCTACAGCGTAAAGTACCCGGTAACCTGCCCGCTCGACCTTGACGTCTTTGCCGGAGCAAAAAGCATGGGCGACGGATGGATGGGTGACAGCTACCCGATAACGCTTACAAAAAACTCCGCTACAGCGCTAACGCTTTCGGGGCTTTTTGCAAACAGCGCAGATTGCGACCTCCTCATTGCCGTCGATACCTTCTCGCATACCGTCGACATTGCAAAGCAGGTATTGGTCTACAACACCTCCGTTTGGGGGATGGCGCCCTATACAAACTTTGCTCTGGAGGGAGCGGGGAGCATAGACGCCTGCGGACGAAAAATTACCTTTACCGCCACGGCTACGGTCGACCAGGGGGATTTTGGGTCGTTTACCTTTACCATTTACTGACAAGATGCGGCTCGCGATAGCGACAAAAGAGGCTGCTCGCCCATCGAGCAGCCTCTTTTTTGCTGTCCTGCCCGGCTTTGCTCCGATTGGGCAGCACCGCTTGCGCCAAGTAGAATTGTGCCCGCTGCAAAAAAAAGTATCTTCCAAGTTTGAAACTTTTTTTTATCTTTGTGGCTTATTACAAGTATTAAGTTTTGGCGCCCCGATCGGGGGGCTGTAATGTTGGAGCTTGCAACCTGACTGCTGATATGGAAAAAAAGAAGCCATCGTTTCGTCTGATTTGGGGCGTGTTTATGTCGCTTGCCTACGTAGGCATTGCCTACCTGGTATTCTTTACGCCGGTGCTCATCCGCTACAACGAAGCGAACGACAGGGAAAACGATAAAAATTTGCTGATACGCATTATATTTGGGGTAATCATGCTGGCCTACGGCCTCACGAGAGGCTACAGAACCTATAAGTCGGCGGCCGGCTGCATAAACTTGGGGCAAAATGACAGCGATGAATAGGATAACGGCAAACAGAATAGCAGCGATTACCTGCTTGCTGCTGCTGGTGGTGGTTGTGGGCTGCCGCCGCAAAAAAATCACCAGAACCGACACGCCTACCAGCGGCGTTGCCGTGCTGGTGAGCGACGGTTGCTACGGAAACATTACGCAGGAAGAGATTGACGTTTTTGAGGCGCTAAACCAAAAAGCCTTTCTGCTGCCCATTTACACCAGCGAAAAAGAGGCGGTAGACCTGCTGCTCAACGACAGCGTGAGGCTGGCAATTCTTGCCCGCGACTTGACCGAAGCGGAAAAGCAAAGCATCAAAGCCCGCAACCGCCAGCTCGTGCCCAGATCGCAGAAGATTGGCGTTGACGGAATCGCCATCATTGTTCACAAAAATAATCCGGATTCGCTCATCAGCCTTGAGGCGCTAAAAAAGGTGATGACCGGAGAAGTAAGCACCTGGAGGCAGCTCAACCCCTCCTCGCCCCTGGGCGAAATCCTCGTGGTCTTCGACCATCCGACCTCCAGCACCGTTTACTTCATCAGCGATTCGGTGTGCGGGAGCGAGCCGCTGGCTACCGACCGCCTGCACGCCTTGAACAACAACCAGGCCGTGCTGGACTACGTAATTCAAACCCCCAGCGCGCTTGGAATCATCGGCGTCAACTGGATCAGCAATCCGCACGATTCTACCCAGCTCAGCTTCAACAGCCGGATACGGGTAATGGCGGTCAGCAGAGCGCACCCCGCCACCGCCGCCAGCAGCTACAAGCCCTATCCGGCCTACTTGTACCTGCGCAGCTACCCGCTCACGCGAGACGTCTACCTGGTGCTTACCGACTTGAGGGGGACACTCCTGTCGGGTTTTACGCACTTTGTGGCAAGCGACAGGGGGCAGCGCATTATTCTCAAATCGGGCCTGGTGCCCGCTACTAAGCCCATACGAACAGTGCAGCTTAAGGAGCATTTTTAGGGGCACTTTTAGAGAAAAGCTCGCATTTTTACTTTAGAAAAATCTTTCGCGCACAACTTAAATTTTAAGCTATTAATTAACCCAAATCTTCACTATTATTAATTTTCTAAACAAAATGAAAAAGCATTTTATTAGTTTTTGCGTTGGCCTCTTGCTTGGCTCAACAGCTTTTGCCCAACATCTTGGGGTGGATTACTTCCTCACCGATCAGCTTGATAAGGCAAATGAAATTTTTGAAAGCCAGCTGGCCGAAAATCCTGCGGAGGCGTGCTACTACCTTGGCGAAATTGCCTACCTGGCGGGCGACACTGCCCGGGCAAGAGCTTTCTACGAAAAAGGCTTGGCCGCCAACCCGGAGTACGCCCTCAACAAGATTGGGCTTGCAAAGTTTTTGCTGAAAACCGACCAAAAAGCCGGCATAAAGGCGCTGACCGACATCTCGAAGGAGAAGGCGAATAAGAAAAACGTAGAGGTTTTGATTGCCATTGCCAAAGTCTACTACGACGCCAACCTAAGCGCCATGTACGAAAAAGCGCTCAACAGCGCAGAAAAGGCCGGCAAAAACTCTCCCCTGGTGCCCATGCTGCGCGGCGATGTGCTAAAAAGTAAGGACGATATGGGCGGCGCCGCCGGTGAGTACGAGCAGGCCATAAACTTCGACGAAAAGTACCTGCTGCCATACATCAAAGCTGCGCAAATCTACGCTGACATCAACCCCAACTTTGCCATAGAAAAGCTCAACACCGTGCTGGAGATAGACTCTACCTACCCGCTCACAAACAGATACCTGGCAAGAGCCTACTACAACATAGGCCACTACGCCACCGCTATCAGCATACACGAAAAATCCTTCAACATCAACTCGAGCGGCATCGGCGAGCTGACCGACTACGCCGCTGCCCTCTTCTTCTCCCAGCGCTACGACGACGCTACAAACCTGATTGACAAAGGGCTACAGAGAGACCCGCTCAACTTTGTCTTGAACAGGCTGAGAATGTACAGCGCCCTGGAAACGCAAAACTACTCCGCCGGATTAACCGCTGCCGAACAGTTCTTTGCCCTGCCGCTGAAAAACAACAAGTATATCCCCCGCGATTACACCACCTATGGCGACATATTAAGCTTCAACAAGCTTGTAGATAGGGCATCGGAGCAGTATACAAAGGCTATCGACATGACCTCCGAAAAGCTGGAGCTGTACAAAAAAATCGGCGAGCAGCTCAACAAAGCCGGCTACCCCGGAGCGGGCGCAGAATACTACAGCATGTTCATTGAAGCAATGGGCGGAGAGGCCGACACCAAGGACTACTACACCATGGGCACCTACCTCTACCGGGCTGCCAACGCCATTGTGCGCGATACTACCGTAGATTCTACCTACGCCGCAAACAAGGCCATAGAGTATCTGGTAAAAGCCGATACCACCTTTGGGACTATCGCCGCGCGCATCCCCGACAATACGCTGGGATTCCTTTACAGGGCAAGGGTCAACGCTTCGCTCGACCCCGAAACGACAAAGGGTACGGCAAAGCCTCACTACGAAGCGCTCCTCAACCTGATTCTAACAAAAGAAAATTACACAAAAAGCTACCGAAAGGAGCTCCTGGAAATTTACCAGTACCTCAGCTACTACTACTACCTAAAGTTTGACGAGCAGAGCCTGGACGACGACAAGGCGCAGGTTATTGCCTACAGCAATAAAATACTGGAGCTAAACCCCGACAACGCTATTGCCAAGCAGCTCATAGAAGCGCTTATGGCTACGCCCGAAAACGGAAAGAAAAAGAAAAAGTAGCTTCTGCGGTGTGCGCCGCAGCCAGCCCGAAAAGAATACCAACCCACAAAATTATACCGCGTAGGTATGTCTATGAAAATTAGCTGTTTTAGGGGTTGATAGGCATTATTAACACTCTATAATAATTTCGTAATGCCTTAATCGTAACGAAATTAAGCACGAGTGGCTTCACCTTCGCAAAAATGAGGTTTGTGTAGCGACAAAAAATTTCTACCTTTGTATCCCGTTTTTGTAAGGCATGCGGAAATAGCTCAGTTGGTAGAGCACAACCTTGCCAAGGTTGGGGTCGCGAGTTCGAGTCTCGTTTTCCGCTCACGCGCGCGGTGCAAGCCGGTTGTTCAGGTTTTGAGCAGCCGGTTTGCCATTTATACGCTGAGCGACGGCAAAGGCGCAGCGCAAGGAAAAGGGAACCTATAGAAACCCCAAGCGCTACGCGCTACGCTCCCTCGGCAAAATGCTCATTTGCTTTTAGTAAGCTCCGCTTTTGCCTCAGCCGCAAGCCTTGATTTTTGGGTTTTTGGAGGTAGGCCAAAAACATTTTGCCGAAAAATGATTAACTTTGCGGCTGCACAAAACAAATCGCTGCATTTCTCTTTTTAGTATGCTGAAAAATGTCTACTTGTCGGTTCTTCTGTGGCTGCTTGGGTTGGCGGTAGCCGCATGGTGCTGCCTCACCACGCCGGTGGGGTGCGCGCGCATAAGCCATCCGGGCGGAGGGCCAAAAGATTCCCTGCCCCCCATCCTGGTCAAAACGCAGCCGGCGCAGGGTGCGCTCAACTTTAAAGAAAAGCGCGTATCCATCCACTTCAACGAATACGTGCAGCTCAAGGACGCCACCAAGCACTTCCTCATGTCGCCACCCCCCGAAAAGCGCCCGTCGCTCAACATTCGCGGCAGGCGCGTGCAGGTCGACTTCAACAGCCCCCTGCGCGACAGCGCTACCTACCTCCTCGATTTCGGCAGCGCTATTGTGGACAACAACGAGGGAAACCCCTATCCTCCCTACCGATTTTCCTTCTCCACCGGCCCCTGGCTCGACACCTTATCCGTCGAAGGCCTGGTGCTCGACGCCTACACCGACCAGCCCGTGAGCAACGTGCTGGTATACCTCTACGAAAACATCGAGGATAGCGTGGTGCTCAAGCAGCGCCCCGACAACGTCTCCCGGCCAAACAACATCGGGATATTCATGGCAAGCAACCTGAAATCCAAACCCTACAAAATGCTGGCCATAGCCGACGCCAACAATAACTATAAGTACGACATCGGGCAGGAGGCCATCGGGTTTATCGACTTTGCAATAGCGCCCGTTCCCCTGCTCGAATGGCATGGCGGCGATACGCTGGCGCACCTGCACGAAATTCGCGAAACAAGCTTGGTGCTCCGCACCTTTACCGAAGATTTTGCAACGCAATACCTCACCTCGTGCGAGCGCACCCAGCAGCGGGCCTTCAAGCTCACCTTCAACGCCCCCTTCCCCGTCATCGACAGCCTTACCATCGACAGCGTAGAGGTGGCAACGCTGGTGCCGGAGTACAGCGCCAGGCGCGATACCATCACCTACTGGCTTGCCGACACGGCGGCGCGCGCCCCGGACACCATCCGCCTCCGATTTCTTTACCTCAAAACAGATACCCTGGGGCAGCTAAGCCCCTTTGCCGAAAAAAGGCAGCTGATTTTTACCCCACAAAAGCAGGAGCCGCCCGATAAGAGCGGAAGAGAAAAATCTTCGGGATTTGGCGGGCTGCTCAACCGCCTTGTGGGCAGCGAAGAGGTGGTGGATACAACCCCCCAAAAGCCCGCCCACTGGACGCTGAAGCCCAAGTTCTCCACAGCCTCCGCCAGCCCAATAGCGCCCGCATCGCTCAGCTTCGACGCCCTGCCGGTGGCAGTAAACCCCGATTTGATCGCTATCGAGGAGCTGCAAATAAATCCGAAAACAAAAGATTCTACCTACGTTGCGCTAACGTTTTCGCTGGTGCGCGATTCGGTCAACCTGCGCCGCTACAGCGTGGCAGCCGAATGGAAGGAGCAGACCACCTACCGCTACTCAATGCTGCCAAACGCCTTTTGGGACGTTTACGCGCAAACCAACGATACGATAGCCGGCGCCTTCACAACCCTCAACCCCGACAACTTGTCGAAGCTGACGCTCAGCTTTACCCGCACGGACGGACGCTACGTGGTGGAGCTCACCGACGCAAAAGGCCAAAACGTACACCGACGGCAGCTGCTGAGCGAAGACCGGAAAATGGACTTCCTCTACCTCACACCCGGCACCTACTGCATTCGCATCATCAAAGACGACAACGCCAACGGAAAGTGGGATACGGGCTGCTACTTCGACCACCTACAGCCGGAGTATGCCACCTTTTTGAAAGAAAATCCCCAAAAATCAACCTTTGAGCTGAAGCAGGGGTGGGACGTAGAGCTCAGCGTGGACTTGAAAAACCTCTTCCCGGATAAGAGGCGCGAAGAGGCGCAGGAAACATAAGCGTTGACCTGGTGCATTGTGTTGAATTGGATCA
>JAIROF010000126.1 GCA_031257655.1 Prevotellaceae bacterium
TCTAAACTCTAAACTCTAAACTCTAAACTCTAAACTCTAAACTCTAAACTCTAAACTCTAAACTCTAAACTCTAAACTCTAAACTCTAAACTCTAAACTCTAAACTCTAAACTCTAAATTCCTAATTCGTAATTCCTAATTCTTAATTCAAAAAAATGTTGCTTTCTATTGTTTGGGGTATAGATCCCGAAATTTTCTCCCTTGGGCCTATTCATCTGCGGTACTACGGGGTGCTGTTTGCGCTGGCGTTTGTATGCGATTACTTCATTATAATGCGCTTTTTTAAGCGCGACAAGCTGCCGTTGGCGCTGCTCGACAAGCTCACCATGTGGGCGGTAATTTCGGCCATTGTAGGGCTGCGGCTTGGTCACTGCCTGTTCTACGAGCCGGCCTACTTCCTGTCGCACCCGTTTGCCATGCTGAAAATCTGGGAGGGGGGGTTGGCAAGCCACGGCGCGGCGGTTGCTCTCCCGCTGGGGCTGTTCCTGTTTTGCCGCAAGTACAAGATGAGCTACCTCTGGCTGCTCGACCGCATTGTTGTTGTGGTGGCGCTCACCGGATTCTTCATTCGCATCGGCAACCTGATGAACTCCGAAATCTACGGCGTGCAAACGTCCCTGCCGTGGGGCTTCATTTTTGAGCATCGCAGCGAAGTTGTGCCCAAGCACCCTACGCAAATTTACGAAGCCATAGCCTACCTGCTGATATTCTTTCTCCTCCTGCACATTTTTGTGAAGAAAGATGGCCTGCGCAAGCGCGGAGGATTTCTGTTTGGCGCGTTCCTGACGCTGGTCTTCACTTTCCGCTTTATTATCGAGTTCATTAAGGAGCGTCAGGTGGCCTTTGAGGAGGGAATGCCGCTCGACATGGGGCAGCTGCTCAGCATCCCCTTTGTGCTGACGGGCGTATTCCTGCTGGCTTATAGCCTCAGACGGCGTGCGCCGGAAAGCAAACCCTTTGTGGGCAACGCAACCTTTGTAGATACCTCAAAGAAGAAAAAAAAGTAGAAGGCAACGAGGGCGGCTGTGGCTTGCCGGTTTTTTGAGAATTGAGAATTGAGAATTGAGAATTGAGAATCGACACATGGTTTTTGAACCGCAAGCTCGGCATGATGTTTGAAGCAAAGGTGAACGGCGGAAAGCTGGTGGTGAGCTCGGCAGACCTCACGCGAAATCCGGAAGAGCGAATAGTAGCGCGCCAGCTGCTGGAAAGCGTTCTGCGCTACATGAACTCGGACTATTTCCGGCCGCGGCACGAGGTGGACGCTGCAAGAGTTTTGGACATCTTCACCAAGCAGGAGCCTCCAATCAGCGCGTTCACCGTGCAGAACCCGATGGACCTTATTCCCAAGTAGCGCGCTGCTTCTGCGGATGCCGTAGCGTACAGCCCAAAATGAGCGTCAACCATTTAGAATAAAAATGAAATATCCTGTCTTTTTTCTCCCGTTTGCGCTTGCGCTTGCGCTTGTCAGCGCGTGCGTAGAGCGCGTCGATATTGATACAAATAGCCAGAGTCCAAAGCTGGTGGTGGTGGCGATGCTCTCCACCGATACCATGCAGCAGCGGGTAACCCTCACGAAATCTACCAGCTACTTTGGCGGCGACACCTGCCCGGCGGTAACCGATGCGCAGGTGTGGATAAACGACGAGCCGCTCACCCGGATAGACGGCGGAAAGGGTATTTACGCTACCCGAAGCGATTTTTTCGCTGTGCCCGGCGGCCTCTACACGCTGCGCATACGCTACGACCTGAACGGCGACGGCGCGGACGAGGAGTTCTGGGCGGAGGACGTGGCGCCCCACCGCATGTCGATGCCCGGAACGATGTTGACCCCCATGAACATGCGGGGTGATACCTCCATATACGCCCCTCCGTTCATTATTTCTGCCATCATTCAGCGCGAAAATATCAACGACAGCTATATTCGCATCGTCGAGCACTACCAAGGGAAAAGGAAGACGGAGAAGCTGTCGCAGTATTCTATAGGCGTAGTCCCGTATGGTTTTGCCAACCTTATTCCGGTGCCCACCATTGGCAGCATTTCCCGCGGCGGCTTTCTGCTGGACGGGCAAACCGATACCATTTTCTACTGCCCCTTCGATACGGTGAGCATGAGGGCAAACACCCTGAGCGAAGCGCTGTATCGCTACCTCTCGACGGCGCAGACGGAGAGCCGGGGGGGAGGCAACCCCATGTTTGGCGGTGCGCCGGCTAACGCGGAGAGCAACGTTCACGGCAACAACGTGGTGGGATGCTTTGGCGTTTACGCTGCCGGCAAGCCTGCGCACTTTGTGCTGCCCATGAACACCAAAACGCTGGATGGCAACAGCGAATGGTTCAACCTGAACGACACCACCCTGTGCATCAGCATACAGAACAATGGCATTGCAACCTACCTTACCGGCGCCAGAAAAGGGCAGCAGTACTTTGAGATGCAGAGCGTTGACGCCCGCATTAAAGGTTTTTGGGCGTTTAAGGATGGCGATAGGTCGAGGCCGCGGAGGTTTGTGATGAAAAGCTACGACGAATTTTGGAGCGGCTCCGGCGATGAGAAGTGGCAGCACGAGAGGAGACGGCGCTAAGCCTGCCTTGGATAACCTCTAAAAACCCCAAACGCTACGCTCTATGCCCCCTCGTCAACATGCTCAATTACTGCGCTCATTTACTTTAGCAAGCTCCGCTTTTGCCTCAGTCGCAAGCCTTGATTTTGGGGTTTTTAGAGGTTACGCTTGGATATTCTCTGAACACCAGCACGCCGCCCCCCGAGCAGCGCACCGTGAACACATCGCCCAGCGATTCGTTCAGCGTACCCATCCACCACGAGGGTAGGGGAGCGTTGCAAAGGGGGTACTTCAGCCCTGCGGTTGTAATCCTGACCTGCGGCGACAGGCAAAAGATTGACGCCTGCTGCCCCGCAAAGCTCTCAAAGGCAGCGTCGCACCGCGTGACGTTGAGCGCGCCGTAGCTTGTGAGCATTTGAACGCTCAGCTCCCGGGCGTAGTCCGACAGGAGCGATATGTTGCCCAGCGTATGGTCCTCCCGCTTTCCGGTTGCCCCAAGAATGGTCACCTCGCGGAGGCCTTTTTGCCTGCAAAAGCTGATTGCCTTGGTGAGGTCGTTGCTTTCCTGCTCTGCTTCGCGGTGAATTTTGCCGGCAAAGCGCTTTTTCAGCTCCGGCGAAATGCTGTCCAAATCCCCCACAACGTAATCAGGCTCCATGCCAAGCTGCAGCAAGCCCTCCACCGCGCCGTCGCAGCATACAACGGTGGTTGCGCTTTGCAGCTGCTGTAGCGCTATGCCGTGCGCCGGAAGCTCCCCATGCGCCAGCACTACCGTCGGAAACTTTTCTATGAGGCTGAATGTTTTGATAATTCTTAATTTTTGATTCTTAGCTCAACTTGCAAAGCAGCTTTGCTCGTTGGGTAATGTCATAAATTGTACGATACGGTAAGTATTATGCTGATTATAAATCATTTAAATTAATGAGGTTAATGAGGTTAATGAAGTTGTTATTTCTACTATATCTCCCTGCTACTGATGTTGTTTTGTTGTTAAAATTAGGTGTAAATTAGGTTTTTCACCCCCGCCAATTTATGACACTACCTACTCGTTGTATTGTCCACAGATTGCACAGATTTGCAGAGATAAGACCTTCGGCGTCAGTAAAATTAACGATTACTATCCAGCGACATTTAACCATTTAACCATTAACCATTAACCATTAGTTCATTTTGTATTTTCCTTTCCAGAGTTGCTCCAGGCGCGCTTTTATTTCGCGCTCTTTGGGGCTGTCGCCCGGGATGTAGAAGGTGGTTCCCGCTATTTTTTCGGGTAGGTAGTCGAGGGTGACAAAGTTGTCCTGATAGTCGTGGGCGTACTTGTAGCCCTTGTGGTATCCGAGGTCTTTCATGAGCTTTGTTGGGGCGTTGCGCAGGTGGAGCGGCACCGGCAAGTCGCCCGATTGCCGCACCTGCGCTATGGCGGCTTCAACGGCCATGTACGATGCGTTGCTCTTGGGGCTGGTGGCTAAGTAAACCGCGCACTGCGCCATTACGATTCTTCCTTCGGGCATCCCTATCACCTTCACCGCATCGAAGCAGGCTTGGGCCATGAGCAGCGCGTTGGGGTTGGCCAGCCCCACGTCTTCGGCGGCCAGAATCACCATGCGACGTGCAATGAACAGCGGGTCTTCGCCGCCCTCAATCATGCGCGCCAGCCAGTACACGGCCGCGTTGGGGTCGCTGCCGCGCATGCTTTTTATGAACGCCGAAATGATGTCGTAGTGCTGCTCGCCATTTTTGTCGTACAGGGCGATGTTTTCCTGCAGCCGCTCGGTTACGATGCTGTTGTTGATGGTGATTTCGTTGCCGTTGAACGAGCTGACCACGATTTCCAGCACGTTGAGCAGCTTTCTGGCGTCGCCCCCCGAAAAGCGAAACAGCGCCTCCGTTTCTTCGATGTTAAAGCGCAGCTGCTTCAGGTCGGCGTCGGTGGCGATGGCTCGTGCTAAGAGCGTTTTTAAATCGTCCGCTTCGAGCGATTTGAGCACGTAAACCTGGCATCGCGACAGCAGCGGCGATATGACCTCAAACGAAGGGTTTTCGGTGGTTGCGCCAATGAGCGTGACCGTTCCATGCTCTACCGCCCCCAGCAGCGAATCCTGCTGAGACTTTGAGAACCGGTGTATTTCGTCGATAAAGAGGATGGGGTTGGGCGCGCTGAAGAAGCGCTGCCGCTTGGCGTCTTCAATCACCTCGCGAACGTCCTTCACCCCGGCGTTTACGGCGCTAAGCGTGTAGAACTTGCGCTTTTGACGGTTGGCGATGATGCGCGCCAGCGTGGTTTTGCCAACGCCGGGAGGCCCCCACAGGATGAACGAGCTCAGCTTGTCGCCCTCTATCATCTGGCGCAGCACCGCCTTTGCCCCAACTAAGTGCTGCTGGCCAACGTACTCGTCCAGCGTTTGTGGACGTATTCGCTCTGCTAAAGGAATGTTTGGCATAATAGAGAACTAAGAACTAAGAACTAAGAACTAAGTGACAACTACTCACTACTCACTACTCACTAATCACCAGCCGGTAGCTTCCGGCGGGCAGGCGGTATGCTTCTCCTTCGCTTTTTCCCTTGCCCACCGTTAGGGGTTGCAGGAGTAGCGGTTTTTTGTCGGCGTCCAGCTGCGCTTTTTTCAGCGAATATCCTTTGGGCAGGGAGAGGGTCGCCGTGCAGCTTGGCGGTACCACCACGTGGTAGCGGACGGTCTTTTTATTTTTCCGCTCCCAGTGCGACACGATTTTTCCGCGCGGCGAATCGTAGGAGACGTTTGCGAAGCTCAAGCCCTTCACGAAGTGCGGCTGCAGGAAAAAATGCCTGAATCCCGGCTGCTCGGGGTCGGTGCGGATGCCCCCTAAGGCCTTGTAGAACCATGCGCTTACTTCGCCAAACATGATGTGGTTTAGCGACATTTCGCGCGCTTCGCCGATGGCCGGCCAGCCCTCGTACAGGGTGGTGGCATTGTCTTTCACTATCCAGTGCCCCAGCGAAGGGTAGGTTTCCTGTGCGGCAACGGTGTAGGCCAGGTCGGCATAGCCGTTTTCGCTCAGCGCGTGGAAAATGGCTTTCGTTCCCAGCAAGCCCACGTTGAGGTGGCTGTTGTCCACTTCTGCGACCCGTTGGGCTAAGCTGGCGGCCACCCTTTCGCGCAGCTCGTCGGGCACAAGTCCCCAGAGCAGGGCGGTGCTCATTTCCGTCTGGTAGCCATGCCCGTAAACGGCTGTTTCGCGGTTGAGGTATTCGCGGTTGAAGGCAGCCTTAATTTCTTCTGCCAGCGCGGCGTACTTGGCGTAGTCGTCCGTTTTTCCGAAAAGCCCGGCCGTTCGCGCCAGGATGGATACGGTGCGGTAGTAGTAAACGGTGGTGGTAAATTTCTGCGGCGTTTGCGCCTGTACGGGCACCCAGTCGCCCAGGCCCAAGCTGCACAGGCCGTCGGGGGACATTTCGGCGGTGCGGTCAACGTACCGTTTGATGTTGTCGTACATGTTTTCTAAGAGCCGGCTGTCGCCGTAGAACTCATATACCGCCCAGGGGATAATGGCTACGCTACCTGTCCAGTCGGGTCCGGTAGCCCAGTCCAGCCCCCAGCCGCTCGTGGGAATGATGTTTGGCAGCAGGCCGTTGGGCTGCTGCTCGTCCTGGTGGTCGGCCATCCACTTTTCGTACACGGTTACGCCGTCGAAGTTGTACAGCCCCAGGTCGACGGCGTAGCTGGCGTCGCCCGTCCATCCGTTTTTTTCGCGGTGCGGGCAGTCGGTAGGGTAGCCGAACATGTTTGCGAGGTAGGAGCAGTTGGCCGCAAACCAGATTTTGTTAATGGTGGGGTTGGCGGTTTCGACGCGCCCAGCCGGCGGCAAATCGCTGTGCATGAACCATCCCTCCAGCGATGTGGCGGTGAGCTCCACCGGCTTGTCTGCGGTAACCTCCACGTACCGGAAGCCCTTGTAGCTGAATCGCGGCATAAACTCCTCCTCCTCTCCGCCTTTGAGGATGTAGACGTCGGTGGCAAAGGGGTCGGATTTATCCACCGGGCGGTAGTGCTCTTCGACGTTGTGCAGGTCTATGCTGTCGTTGGGGCGGAGGATTTCGGCGTGAGCGAGGCGAATCTCCGTTCCGGCTTCACCTTTGACGCGCAGCCGGCTTACGCCGGCAATGTTTCGCTCCAGGTCGAAGATGTAGCGCCGGTCGCTGAGCTTTTTGAAGCGTTTTGCCGGTATTTTCTCCACGTTGCGGATGGGGTGCAGCTGCTGTGCGACGATGCGCTGCGAAGGCGCCAGGCGGTAGATGGCGTTTTGCCATTGGGCGTCGTCAAAGCCTGCGGCGTTCCACCCCGGCTGCTCTAAGCGGGCGTCGTAGTGTTCGCCCGTGTAGATGCTGTTAAAAATGACGGGGCTAAGGCTGGTTTTCCAGTCCCTGTCCGACCGGATGGTTTCCGTTGAGCCGTCGGCGTACGTAATGCGCACATCCAGGCAAAAGGCGGGGCGGTCGCGCCAGGGCGCGCGGTGAAAATACCACACGGCTATGGATTGCAGGTTGTACCAGCCGTTTCCCAGCAGGACGCCGATGGCGTTTTGTCCGGTTTGCAGCGCCTGCGTAACGTCGTAGGTGACGTACAGGTTTCGCCGGTCAAAATGCGTAAACATGGGGTCGAGGCGGTGGTCGCCGATGCGCTTGCCGTTGATGTACAGCTCGTACAGCCCGGCAACGGCAACGTATGCGCGGGCCGACTTGATGGCCTTTGTCGCCCGAAACTCCTTCCGGAAGTACGGCGCCGGCTTTACGTGGATGCCGTTGCCGCCGTGATGTTCGCCATCGCTAATCCAGTAGCCTTTCCAGCTGGAGGTCTCCATCATTCCCGTTTCAAAGGACGATACCCCGGACGTTCTGGTGGCATTGTCCATGTCCGTTATCTCCACCCGCCAAAAGTAGGTTGTGAAGGGCGTGAGCGGTTGGCCGGCGTAGGCCACCAGCATGTCGTCGGAGGCAGCGCTTTGGTCCCAGGCCGTGCCGACGCCGCCGGCTACCGCTACGGAATCCGTTCCGACAATGATTCGGTAGGCCCGCTGAACGGCGCCGTGCCGGTCGTCCTGCAGCTGCCACGACAGGCGCGGGCTGCGGGCGTCGATGCCCAATGGCTGGGCTAAGTATTCGCAGCGAAGCTGCACCGGCTGAGGCGGCACCTGCGCAGGCAGGGCGCCTGCACAGGCAAAGAGGGCGATAAGAAAGGTCGTTTTTTTGTACATAAGGCTTACTTTTGGATTAAAAAACATAAAAACATAAAAACAAAATAAGGCGTTTACGCTTTGCCCGGCATTGATGTTGCGCAAGGATTTGCAAAGAGCGGGCAAACGCCGCCCCTACACGACTGCGCCAATTCGTAATTCCTAATTCGTAATTCGTAATTCGTAAAACGCCTTGCCGACGATTACCGCCGGGACGCCGGCTTGCTGCAGCTCCTCCAGGTCGCTTTTGCCGCTTACGCCGCCGCTGGCGATGAGGTAGAGGGAGGGGAAGCGCTCAAGAATTTTGCCGTACAGGGCGATGTTGGCGCCTTGTAGCATGCCGTCCTTGCTGATGTCGGTGCAGATAACCTGCGTGACGCCCTTTTCGACGTAGCCGGCAATGAAGGGGAGCAGCTCCAGCGGCGTGCTTTCCTGCCAGCCGCACACCGCAATTTTTTCGTCCGTCACGTCGGCGCCAAGGATGATTTTGTCGCCGCCGTAGCAAGCTACCCAGCGCGTAAATTCGTCGGGGTTTTTTACGGCAATGCTGCCGCCCGTGACCATGGCGGCGCCGCACTCAAAGGCTATGCGCAGGTCGTTGGCCGCTTTCAGCCCACCGCCAAAGTCCACCACCAGCTGCGTGCGCGTGGCTATCTGCTCCAGCGTCCGGTGGTTCACTATGTGCTGCGCCTTTGCCCCGTCCAAGTCCACCACGTGCAGGCGCGTGTAGCCTTTACCCTCAAATTGCTTAGCCACCTCCAGCGGATTTTCGCTGTACACCTTTTTTTGGGCGTAGTCGCCCTTGGTGAGCCTCACGCACTTGCCATCTATGATGTCGATAGCTGGAATTACTTGTATCATGATACCAAAGGAATGTAGAAATTAGGAATTTTGTGCGGCAGGCGTTGCGGCCACCGGTGTTGCTGTGCTAAGGTTTTGCGGGCGTATCTGCGTAGCGCGCAGGAAGCGGAGGCTGCCGACGCATGAGCGTCTGCGCATAAGCGTCTGCGCATAAGCGTCTGCGCATGAGCGTCCGCGCAGGTATGCCCGTGCAGGTATGCCCGCAAAAAGGTATGCCCGCACAAAGGTAAGCATAAAGTTTGTAACTTGAAAAGCGTACCGCTCGAATTTTGGTGGCGTTGTATGCTGTGCCACCGATCGGATAATGTTGCTGATTGCCAATTGTTTTATTTTCCGGGGTGTGAGGTCGCAGCTTATACATATCGCTATGCTACCGGGGTTGGTTTTTGTTGAAATTCGGTAGAAATGAGTCGCCCGTTAACATCCGTTGATGAAAAGTGAAGTGGGTAGCAATGAGGCAATTGTAGGTTGGCTATATGAAAGGTTGTTCGCACCATCAAAATTATGACGCCATCAAATTATCCACAGATTTACACAGATTTCAGATTTACGCAGATTTTTGGCGGCGTCGTAAATTGTAGGGTAGGGTAGGGTAGGGTAAAACAAGGATTATTGCTGATTATAAGCTATTTAAATTAATTGGGTCATCAAACATCCAGGCAGCTGAAGCAGCCCACGCAGCGGCTGTAGCCTATGGTGCGGCGCTTGCCGCTGATGCACGCCGTCTTGCACTTCATTTCGCACGCCCTGCAGCCGTTGCACTTGCTGTTGTCTATCCTGATTTTGAAGATGGAAAATTTGCTCAGGAACCCCAAGATGGTACCTACCGGGCAAATCGTGTTGCAGTACGTGCGCCCGTTTGAGTTTTTTTTGCAAAAAATAGCTTTTCTTTTTTGCGAAAATTCAATTCAATTCAATTCAATTCGATTTCTTACCTTTGCATTTTATTACTCAAGGCGGTAAAGCGTGATTTCCACCTGCTTTCATTTATAAACAAACGCTCTACATGCTTATTATCAAATATTTAAAAACTGAATTAGATATGAAAAAAATTGTTTTAACCGCTATGGTTTTCGCTTTTGTAGCGAATGTGTCGGCGCAGCTCAAGGTTGATGCAAATGGACAAGTGGGGATAGGAACAGCAAGTCCCCAATACAAGTTAGATGTTACCGGAAACTCCCGTTTTGCCGGAAATATTTATTTGGGAGGTTACACCAACTTTATTGGTATGCCCACCGATGTTTCCCTTTCATTCAAGGTGAACGGCACTTTGGCCGGATATACGGGGTCGTCGGACGACTACAACGTATCTTTTGGATACAACGCGTTTTCCTCCAATATAATAGGAGACCTCAATACCGCTTTTGGATACGAAGCGCTTGTCAACAATTGGATGGGGGGGCAACACCGCGAATGGCGCTGGTGCTCTTATCCTCAATGAAACGGGCGACGGCAATACCGCTAATGGGTATATAACACTTATCCTCAATGAAACAGGCAGCTATAATACTGCTGTTGGCTATGAGGCAAATGTTTCTACCTACGATATAAGCAATGCTACAGCCATTGGCGCCGAAGCATATGTTACCTCCAGTAATCAAGTAGTAATTGGCAACGAAAGCGTTACCAGCATTGGCGGCTATGCTCCATGGTCTAACTTTGCGGACGAGCGGGCAAAGAAAAACATTCGGGCAGATGTACCGGGGCTTGACTTTATCAACCGCCTGCAACCGATTACCTACAACCTGGATTTGGATGCCATAGACGACTTACGGCAAGTTAACAAAACAAGAAAACAAATCGAAGATAAGCTGCCTCAACGTATGAAAGACAAATACAAAAAGGCGCAAGATAAGGCGAAAGAGGCAGGCAAAAAAGCGAGAGAGGCTAAAGAAAAGCAGGTGCAGACCGGTTTTTTGGCGCAGGGCGTAGAGGAGGCCGCCAAAAGCATAGGCTACAATTTCAGCGGTGTGGATGTGGATGAAACCGGCGTTTACGGATTGCGGTATGCGGAATTCGTTGTTCCCTTGGTAAAAGCCGTGCAGGAGCTTGGCGAGCAAAACGACAAGCTACAAGCGCAGGTAAATGAATTGACCGAGCTGGTTTACGCCTTGCAGGGAAAGGATGCCGACCCAAGCGCAAGTTTGCTGAAAAGCAAAAGCTTCGGCGAATCCGGAACCGGATTGCAGGAGTTGGCAAACAATGGCGCTTCCCTGCAACAAAACATTCCCAACCCCTTCTCGCAGTCAACCGTCATCCGCTATACCCTGCCGCAAACCTGTACTTCGGCGCAGCTTGTAGTAACCGCTACTTCAGGGCAAGCTGTCCGGCAAATACCGCTTTCCTGCTCCGGCGGAGCAGGAAGCGTAGCGATAGAAGGAGGCGCCTTGTCGGCAGGCAGCTACTTCTATTCCCTCTACGTGGACAACAAGTTGGTTGATACAAAACAGATGATTTTAACGAAATAAGGCATATAAATGTGTAAAATTATGAAAAACATACAATTAATAATATGTGCTTGTTTTGTTTTAACAGGATTAAAGTTACAAGCGCAAATCAGCACGGAAGAGTTGCCTGTAAGTTTTGCTTTCAAAGAGGATATTATGCACTTCGATAGCACGACAGCCAAGTCGTTACCCGTCTTAGATATGAGATTGATACAGCAGGAAGACGAGAAGAGAGAGGCAAGGGGTGCTCCAACCCGATTTGGTTATCGTCATTCAGTAGATTTTAATTTAGATAATTCAGGGCGATGGATTAGCTTATCGAATGGAGACCGGATATGGAAGTTGGATATTTATTGCCCGGAAGCTTTATCTATCAACATATTGTATAATAAATTCTGGCTTCCTGAAGGTGCAAAGTTTTTTATATACAGTAGTGATAAGAAACAGAGTATAGGTGCTTTTACTTCGATAAATAACAAAGGGGATAAAAAAGAGCCGAAAGGATTTGCTACGGGATTAATTTATAGCGATAAAATTACTTTAGAGTATTATGTGCCAAAAGGTGTCGTAGAAGTTGGTATCATCTCCATTGCTTACGTTGTACATGGGTACAGGCATATTTATGCACCGGGTCCAGCAAAGAATAATAATAGCCCTTCGGGAAATTGTCAGGTCAATGTTAATTGTAGTGAAGGGCAAAGCTGGCAAAATGAAAAAAATGCAGTTGCTTTAATTTTAGTAAATGGATATGCTCATTGCTCCGCTTCTTTGTTAAATACGACGGCAAATGATGCTAGCCCTTTATTGTTAACAGCAGACCATTGCTTAGACTGTCTTTATGATGCGTTGGGAGATTCTATTTTGAATCACTACTCTTTTTACTGGAATTACGAATCACCGGAATGTACGACAACGACTTATCCAACACCAAAATCCACATCCGGAGCTGTTGTTGTCGCCAACAATGGAGAAACAGATTTTGCATTACTTCGTTTGACAGAAGACCCCAAGGATAAGTCGGGTGTTACTCTTTATTATTAGGGTTGGGACAGATCCGGCAGTTCCGGTACAGGAGGAGTAGGAATACATCACCCGTCGGGCGATGTGAAAAAAATAGCAACTCACAATATTAGTCCGGCAAATTCTAATTGTATGAATGTTATTGAGTGTGGTGTGAGCTATTTACCTAATAGTAATTTTTGGAAAATCAATTGGATGGCAACAACTCATGGACACTCGGTTATGGAAGGAGGCTCTTCTGGTTCCCCTCTACTTAATAATAATCATCGCGTTATTGGACAATTATATGGAGCTGGAGATGCTAGTGTTTGCCCTAATACAAATTGCTCTAATCCATCCGAAGATATTGCAAATTACGGCAAATTCAGCGTGTCATGGAATAATAGTAATCCCAAACGACGGTTAAAAGACAAGCTAGACCCCAATAATACTGGGGTAATCGTCTTGGATGGTTTGTGTGCTAACGCTAACTTTACCAACCAAACCGTAACCGCCAACACCACCGTTACCAGCTGCGGCGACATCAACGTCCAAAACGTTACCGTTATCAATGGCGCCAAGCTCACGCTCGACGCCGCAGGCGAGGTTGATATTATCAGTGATTTTGAAGTAGAGCTGGGCTCGGAATTTGAAATTAAATGAAAAAAAGAGGGCGTGAATTTATGCGCTCCCGTGCAGCCTATCCTCAAAAGCCAAAGCTGTTGATTTCTTTATCCTCCTTTTCCTGCTCCTCAAATGGCTTTGCCTTGCCCTGCACCGCGAGCCCCTCGACGTGAATGGCGCGAAGCGGGCGGGCCGGGCAAATGAACTCGCACCCGCCGCAGCCTATGCAGATTTCGACGTTGAGGTGCGGAATGGTAAGCCCGTCCTTGTAGGGAATCATGGTCACCGCCTGCGTTGGGCAGTGCTCCGAGCACGCGCCGCAGCTCGTTTCCTCGACCTGCACTACGCAAATATCCCGCGTAAATACAACGCGCCCGCCCTGATTCAGGTGCTTCTCCTCCTTCGTGAGCCGCTTTATGGCGCCGGTGGGGCACACCTCCGAGCAGATGGTGCAGTCGAAGTTGCAAAATCCCTTTTCAAAGTACATCACCGGCTGCATCATGCCGGCAAGCCCGTACTCCATAAAGGCCGGCTTGAGCGCCCGCGACGGGCACTTGCTGATGCACAGGTGGCACGAGGTGCAGCGCTTCAGCATGTTTTCCGTGCTTACCGAGCCCGGCGGCGAAATGGGGTGCTGCCGGACGTATTTACGGGTTCCCGTCAGGCTGGCTGCGCCATCTTTGGCTGCCGCCACCGGCGCGGCGACCGCTGTGGCAACGCCGGCCTTCAGGAAGCGTCGCTTCCCCTCATCTACGGGGCGCTGTGCAGGGGATGCGTCGGCGCTTTTGCGGGTAAGCGCAGGGGAAAAGCTAATGGCATTTTTGTGGCAAATGTCCAAGCAGCTGAAGCAACCCACGCAGCGGCTGTGGTCTACGGTGTGCCGCTTGCCGCTGATGCACGCCGCCTTGCACTTCATTTCGCACGCCCTGCAGCCGTTGCACTTGCTGTGGTCTATCCTGATTTTGAAGACAGAAAACTTGCTCAGGAACCCCAAGATGGTACCTACCGGGCAAATCGTGTTGCAGTACGCGCGCCCGTGCCTCCACGCAAGGTAGCCTATGGCCGCCATCGTCAGCAGCGCCACCGTAAAGGCGGTTGCGCTCGCTATGAAGACGTTCGTTTTGTAGAACGCATAGCTGCCAAACGTCGTAAAGATTGCCTCCAGCGCATTGTTGCCCGCCATGTAAACCGGGCGAAAAACGTTGGCGGCCACCCGCCCGTAGGCGCTGTACGGGTCGATGAAGCCCAGCAGAAGCGGAAATTTCAGGAAAATAACCCCCGCCGCCGCCAGCATGGTGATGCGCAAAATATTTTTGGGCTTGCTAAACCTGTAGCGCTTTTTGGGGAAGACCCGTTTTGAGAGCCACGCTACGACGTCCTGAAAGACGCCCATCGGGCAGATGGAGGAGCAGTACACCCGCCCCAGCAGCAGCGTTAAGGCCGCCAGCGCGATCAGCACGGCCGCAGAAAGGGAGAGCATGGCCGGTATCAGCTGCATTTTGGTCAGCAGCTTGGCGGTATCGCCGGGCATTAAGCCCGCAAAATCAATGAAGAAGAAGGTTATCAGCGAAAATAGCGCAATGGATATGGCGGTTCTTATTTTTTTTAACATGCGATGCTCTGCTATCCTAATTTTATTCGTTTGATGTTCAGCTTATCCAAGTTCATCGTTCCGAGGCCAAGCGTTTGGCCGTTGGCGAGGTGCCCCACGCTTTCGAGGGGCATATCCCGGATTTGTCCGAAGAATTTTGCGGCGGCGGTATCCACCGCCACAATATCCTGAGAGATAAAGAGGCTCTTGGTCTTCACCACGTCGGCGGGGGAGCGTCCTTGCGGCCCGTTGGATTTCATGGTGCGGTAGGCGTCCACGATGTTCAGCACGGGGCGCTTCTCCAGGGTGCAAATGTCGGCTATGCACTGCTGAAGGTCAACGCGGTGGAATATGCGCCTGTCCCAAACGACGCCCATGTAGTTTTTCATGGAAATCGACAGGTTGGCGCCCCCGTGGTGCTTGAGCACCGGCACGTTGATCCAGGCGTCGCAGTCAAGTATGGCCTCGTGGATTTTTGATGTTTTCAGCTTTTTGCCGTCCGGCAGCCGGACTTCTCTGTAGTAGGATTCTTCGTGCGCCGGCGCCATTTTTGCGCCGGCCGCTTTAGCCGCCGCCTCGATGCCGCTGTTTTTGTAGCATTTGATCCAGTCGTCGCAGGTGTGGTCGAATACGGTGACCTCCTTTGCTCCCGCCTGAAAGCACTGGCGCACAATTTCGCCAATCAGCTTCGGGTTGGTGTTGCCCGCCAGCTCCGGCGACTTGTCCCAGCCGATGTTGGGCTTTACCGTCACCTTCCAGCCTGCTTTGATAAAGCGCGCCATGCCTCCCAGCTCCTCAATGGCCTGCCTGAACATTTCCTCCGGCTCGCCGCCCATCACGGCAACCATGTCCACCGGCTTACCGCCCTGCGCCTGCGCCATCAGCTCCATGCCGCCCTTAGACTTTAACGTGATGATTGCTCCCGTTAGGGCGATTGTTCGTAAAAATTCTTTTCTGTCCATAAGTACGCTATTTTAGAGGGTTGAAATAATGGTTTAAAATCGCAAATTTACGCCACCGAATACCGTAGCCCTCGGCATGGGGTAGCCCATGTTGATTTCGTATTTTTGCGCCAGCAAGTTTTCGCCCTTCACCGACAGCTCCAGCAGCTTGGAGATGCTGTACGCTACCCTTACGCTCCAGAGGGTGAACGAATCTTTGACCGTATTTGTAGGCGCTACGGAGGTGTAAAGGTTCCCGATGTGCTGAATGCCCGACGCAAACCACCACTTCGATAGCGAGTAGTCGACGCCCGCATACAGCTTATGCTCCGGCGCGGCCTCTACCTTGTAGGTCATGTTGAGCCAGCTGTAGTTGGCCGAAAGTCGGAGGTTGGGAGCTGCCTTGTAGAAAGACGCCACCTCCAGGCCGTAGTTTTCGATGCTGCCGGTGTTAACGTTGAGCGGTTTTCCGTCCCGCATTACGGTTTGTATGGCGTTATCGCCGTTGATGTAAAAGATGTTGACGTCGAACCCCAGCGTGTACCCCAGCAGCTTTTGCGAGAGCGAGAGCTCGTAGCTCATCAGCCGCTCCGGATCAAGGTTGGGATTTTGCGGCGGAAACATGTACATCTCCCGGATGGTGGGATTTCTGAAGCCTTTGCTTACCACCGCCTTGAGCGCCGTTGCATCCGATGCCGGAAAGCTAAGCCCTACCGAGGGAATCCACTCCATGCCCGTCCTGCTGCTGTTGTCTGCCCTGACGCCGGCGTTGAGCAGCAGCTTTGCGAAGATGCGCTGCTCCACGTTGAGGTACCCCGCCACATCGTTAATGCCCGTTTCCACAATCTCCTGATCCGGCCTACTGTCGAGGTAGCTGTTCCACGCATGGCCGCTGAAGCGCTGCAAGTCAAGTCCGGCGGTGATGCTGTTGCCCGTAAAGAGGCTCACCGACTGGTAGAGCGATACGCCAAACATGTTGTCGGTGGAGCGGAAGTGGTAGTCGCGGGGAGCGCCGCCGTTGAGGCTGTAGCCGTCGTTGATTTCGTGCAGGCCGAAGTTGTAGAAGAGCTTCAACGCGCCGGACGTGTTGTCGTACTTGTTTTCAATCGAAAATGAGGCTACGCCGCGGGTGACGTTCGCGTCGTTGTCAATCATCGGCTCGCTGATTGTGCCGGGGTTGGAGGCGTCGAAGTTCGTCAGGCTCAGGTCGGCAAATGCCTTCCAGCGGGGGGTAAAATCATACCCCACCTTTCCGTATGCGCTGTACTGGCTAAGCTCCATGTTTTCGCGGCTGCCGTCGCTGCGGTTGTACCCCAGCGACAGGTAGCTGCTGAGCTTTCCCATGCGAATGGAGCTGTTGACCTCCGACGATAGCGTGTTGTACGAGCCGTACATAGCCCGCAGGCCTGTTTTTACGCCGTCTTCGGCCGGTTTTTTGGTGATGATGTTGATCACGCCGCCCAGCGCGTTTGAGCCGTAAATAGTCGACGCCGGGCCTCGCACCACCTCCACGCGCTCCGCCATCATCGCCTGGTAGGCGTCGGGCAGCGGGTGCCCCATCAGCCCCATGTACTGCGGATGTCCGTCAATGAGCAGCAGCACGCCCGTAGTGGGGCTGTCGCCCACCCCCCTGATTTTCATTCCTCCGGCAGCGCCCGTGGAGACGCCGTAGCCCATAATGCCGCGTCCGGTGATGAACAGCCCCGGCACCTCTTCGGTGATGGTGGGCAAAAGCGACTGCTCCAGCCGGCGCTCAATCGCTTTGCCGGAAACAACGCTTACGCTCAGGGGCAAGCTGCGCAGGCTGGTCGCCACCCGCGAGCCGGTTACAATAACATCGTCCAGCTGTACGGAGTCTTCAACGGGGCCTGCGAAGCTCTCACCCGCAAGCAGCATGCTTAGAAAAATGCAGCACGAAGCCGACAATATTTTTTTCATGAGAGGAAGGTATGTTTTGTTAGATTATCCAAGGGAATTTGAAGCAATCTTCATTATAGAGCGCATAATCGGCATTTCCGTTTACGGCAAAGGTTTTGATCAGCGTTGCTCCCTGCAGGAGCGCCGCTGCGAGCTGGAGCGATGCACCCGTCTTGACGCGGTCGTCAACCAAAAGGATGCTTTTGCCCTCGACGCTAAAGCCGACGGGCTCCAGCAGCCGGGGAGCGTCATACTTGGGTTTTTGGTTATTGTCCCGCAGGTTAATCCGCAGCAGCCGAAATTCAGCGTTCAGCCGCTGGTTGAGGATGGCCGCCGGCACTATTCCTCCGTTGGCAATGGCCACCACCATGTCGAAGCGCTCGGTGAAGGCGACCGCCCGGAGCTTCTCCAGCACCTCGTCGAACGTTTTAGTCCGCATAGCTACAGCTTGGCCAGCGCTTTTAGCAGGGCGTACCCGCCGAACAGCTGCACCAGCAGCCCCGGATAGCCTACCTGCAAATCTTGCAGCGCCCTGAAGAAGTCGGCAACAATAGCCCACTCAGCGAGCGTGCCGACAAGCTGACAGGCAGCTATTGCCGCCGCAATTGCCCAAAAGGATACCTTTCCGCTGAGGCGCGCTGCACAGGCGGCTCCCACCGCCAGCAGGACGGACTTGGTCAAGATGACGGGCAGCGCCGCCGCAGGAGGCATGCCAAACAGCAGGCTGTTGGCCAGCGGAGAGGCAACGGCCGTCAGCAGCCCAACGCTCAGGCCGCACTTGTACGCCGCAATCAGCGTGAAAAAGTAAATCGGCAGCCACATCAGCCCTCCGCCGGGGAGCAGGTGGCAAAGCTGAGGCAACGCAACGTTCCCCGCAATGAAAAGTAAGGAAAAGAGGTAGGTTGTTACCTCTTTGTACTTTAAAGAATAAAGTTTTGCTGAATAAAGGTTTGCTGTTGTGTCCATAAGTATTCCCCAAATTTTTAGTTGTGCAATATTAGCCAATTTAGGAGTAAGCGCCCTTTACTTTAGCAGCTAAAACGGAAAACCTGTACTCAAAGCGAAGAGAGGAATGGCAAATATGCCGAAAAATTCCCCGAAATCAGGAGGCCTACCGCCCCAATCAGCCGCAAAAGCACCCGCTTAAACCTGTACCCTGTTGGCTTCGGGTGTTGATATCAGAAAACGGTTCCGATAGCCTCTGCGCTTTAAATTCTTGCAAAATGGCGAGCTGGCTAACCGGCTTGATATGAAAGTTGTTTGCAACTCCGAAATTTTTGTTGTAGCTTTGTCGTGCTGCATATTTTTTTATTTTGAAAATATGCAGCAAGGTCGCTAATTTCTATCGACTTATGCCATATAAGGTAGTATCCTAAGCTAGAGGGGGCGAAAAACCTAATTTTAGGGAACCTCTAAAAACCCAAAACTCCGCGTTATGCTCCTTCGGTAAAATGCTGCTTTTTTGCCTTTTTTCTTCATTTTACAGAGCGCGAAACATCAGATAATAGCATGAGGAAACCTCTAAAAAAACCAAAACGCTACGCTACGCTCCCTCGGCGAAGTGCCCATTTACTGCGCTCATTTACTTCAGTAAACTCCGCTTTTGCCTCAGCCGCCAGCCTTTATTTGGGGGGGGTCTATAGGTTCCCATAAAGCAGAAAATATAGTGATTGTGGCACAAAGAGCTTTATGCACGATTGTATTGCCGACTGTGCTACCTACGCAGGTATTCGCTTTGAAAATTATTGATATGACACAACGAGAATTAGATAAAAGATATGAGCAGACGACGTTTTTTTAATACCACCGGGCCGTGCAATCCTGAGAGACATTACATGCTACCGCCCGAAGACCGCTTAGTTGGATCGCAGCTAAGCCGCTATATAAAAGATGAG
>JAIROF010000163.1 GCA_031257655.1 Prevotellaceae bacterium
AAATAAGCACGAGTGAGTAACCGAGCGCAGCGAGCTCACGAACACCAAAAATAAGCACGAGTGAGTAACCGAGCGCAGCGAGCTCACGAACACCAAAAATAAGCACGAGTGAGTAAATGTGGTTTTTCGCCCAAAAATATTCTATTGCGCTGATTTTTACCAATTTATGAATTATATCAATCAAACATGGACACTACCGGAAAAAGGGATGCCCTTTTTCTATTGATATTGTTCCCCTACGGGGAACCGGAGCGAAGCGGAGCTCGGCGCAGCCAATCTACAACGGCTATCTGCGTACAGTATAGCATTGAATTTTCAACACTACGATAGCGCAATTTATAGCCGAGCATAGTATAAGCGTGAAGAATGTAAGCGGAGAAAGATGTGAGCGGAGCGGAAGGTGATTTGCAGGCTGCCGGTCGTAGCGGGCTAAAATACAAAGCGTGCGGTAGGCGTTGTGGGAGCTGAGGGGTTCGAACCCCCGACCCTCTGCTTGTAAGGCAGATGCTCTAAACCAGCTGAGCTAAGCTCCCAAATTAACCAACTAACCATTTACTATTTCTATTTCGTAGAAACGGTGGGCAAAGGTAGCACATTTCTCTTTTCGCACCAAATATTTTTGAGAAATATTTTTATTTTCCCTTGTTTTTTTTTCACACGCACCTCTTTCTCAGCGCTAAAGGAGCGTGCGATATTTTTCGGCTATTCGCTCTGCGCAGGCTGCGCCGTCCATGGCCGACGAGGTGATTCCGCCGGCGTATCCTGCGCCTTCGCCGCAGGGGTACAGGTTGGCTATCTGGAGGTGCTGCAAGGTCTGCGCGTTGCGGGGGATGCGCACGGGCGATGAGGTGCGCGATTCGACGGCCAGGAGCATGGCTTCGGCGGTGAGGTAGCCGCGCATCTTTTTGTCGAACTCCCGGAAGGCCTGTCGTAGCGACCTGCTCACAAATTCTGGCAGCAGCGCGTGCAGGGGCGCGGTCGCCACCCCCGGGATGTAGGAGGTTTTGCCGAGCGAGGCCGACAGCTTTCCGCGCACAAAGTCGGTCAAGCGCTGGGCTGGCGCCACCTGCGTGGCGCCACCGGCCAGCCACGCCGCCCGCTCAACCTCCTGCCGGAGGTGCAGGCCAGCCAGGGCGCCGAGCATTCCGTGCCGCGCGTAGCAGTCGTCGAGGGTTACCTGCGCCACGATGCCGGCGTTGGCGTAGGGCGAGCTTCGCTGGGAGTTGGACATGCCGTTCACCACCAGCTCGCCCGGCGCCGTTGCCGCCGGCACAATCATTCCGCCCGGGCACATGCAAAACGAAAACACGCCCCGCCCCTGCACCTGCGCTGCCAGGCTGTAGGCGGTCGCCGGCAGCAGCGGCGAGTAGCCTTTGCCGTGGTACTGTATTTCGTTGATGAGCTCCTGCGGATGCTCGGCGCGGAGGCCCAGGGCAAAGGGTTTTGGCTCGAGCGCCCACTTTTGCGCCTCCAGCAGCTGGTAAACGTCGTTGGCCGAGTGTCCGGTTGCCAGCGCCACTGCCAGGCCTTCGTAGCGCACCCCGCGCTCGTCCGTCACCCCGCAGGCAGCGCCGTTTTTGACCTCAATGCCAACGACGCGCGCGCTGAAGTGGTATTCGCCGCCGCAGCGGCAAATGGTTTTGCGGATGTTGGCCACTATGCCCGGCAGCTTGTCGGTGCCAATGTGCGGGTGCGCCTCCACCAGGATGTCGGGGTTGGCGCCGTGCTGCACCAGCTGCTGCAGGATGTGCGCAACGTTGCCGCGCTTGTGGGCTCGGGTGTAGAGCTTTCCGTCGGAGAACGTCCCGGCGCCGCCTTCGCCAAAGCACCAGCCGGAGTTGGGGTCGACGGCCTGCTCGCGCGTGAGCTTGGCAATATCGCGCTTCCGCGCTTTCACCTCTTTGCCGCGCTCCAGGATTACCGGCTTCAGGCCTTTTTCGAGCAGCTTTAGCGCGGCAAAAAGGCCGGCCGGGCCTGCGCCGACAATGATAACCGGCGGCTTGTTTGCCACATTCCGGTAGTCGAAGTGTAGGGGCGGGCTGGGGGGCTGTTCGCCGCTTTCGTAAGCGTTGAGCTTGAGCTGCAGCAGGGTTTTTCCCCGCCGGGCATCGACCGACCGGCGCACGAGCTGCACTGCGCCCAGCTCGCGCTCTGCCCGGTGCAGCGCTTGCGCCGCCGCCCGGCGGAGGCTATCGGGGTTGGCGGCAACGTCGGGCGGGACGGAAATGGTGATGGTATGGGGCATGGGCGTTTTGGGTTTTACTTTTTTGCTTTGGCCTCCCCGGCGGACGGGAGGTTGGCTACGGCGTAGAGCAGGATGAACGCGTAGCAGGGCGCCAAAATCCAGTACGCCTGCCGGGCTCCAACGGCGTCTGCGAGGTAGCCGTAGGCGAGCGGCAGCAGGGCGCCGCCCAGCGCACCGGCAGAAAGCATTGCCGCGCTTGCCCTGTCGCCCCTGCCGGCTTTTGCGGTCAGCGAAAAGACGAATGGCCACACCGGGGCGGCAGCCATCGCAAGCAGGGCAACAAAGGCTAAGGAGAGCCATCCCGGAGCGCTAACGGCGGCCACGGAAAAAATCACCCCCAGCGCCGCGCAGACGGCCAGCGTGCGCTCACGGCAAATGTGCTTGGGCACGAGGGCAGCGCTCAGCAGGCAGCCCAAAATGGCGGCAAGGAGCGAGCAGGCGGGGAGTGCCTTTGCCGCCTCAAGGCTCATGCCCGCCGATTTTCCGTAAAGGGCAATGCTCACAATGCCAACAACCTCTGCCCCTGCGAACAGAAAGAGCGCCAACCCCCCAAGCCAAAGGCGTAGCAGGTGAGGGCCGCCGCTACGCTGCGCCTTTTCCTCCCGCCGGGCGCCGCTATTTTCTGCGGCCACGCTGGGGAGGGGCGCGAATTTCACCCAGAAGGTTGCCGCCAGCAGGGATAGCGCGATGGCAAGGCAGGGCAAAACGATTTTGTGGGACAGCGTGTCGAGCTCGGCGGCGCGCGATGCGCCTTCCGCCATTCGAATGCTCGCCTCAAGGCCGTCGATGTTGCGGAACAGAACGCCGCCTATCGCCAGCAGGCCAAGCGCGCCGGCGGCTTTGCCGCAGGCGTTCATTGCGGTGCGCCGCCGCATGGCGCCGCCGCCGCCATACGCGCTGAGGCCGATACCCGCAGCAGCGTGCAGCAGCCCAACCCCCGCGCCCGCTACGAGCAAGCTCAGCAAAAACAGCGGGTAGGTGCGCAGCAGGGCAGCCGGAATGAAAATGAGCGCCCCCGCCGTCACCAGCATCAGCCCTATCACCATGACGCTTGCATGGTCGGCTTGGCGAAGCAGCCGTAGCGTTGGAAAGATGACGGCAGCGCAGGCAAGGTAAAAAACAAGCGTAACAAAGTACGCCTGAAAATTGTTCAGCTCGCAGGCTACCTTAAGGTAGGGAATGAGCACGGCGTTGAGCCATGTAGTAAATCCGCAGATGAAAAACAGCATCCCGACGGTAAAAATTCCGGTCGTATAAGCATTTTCCGGCTTCATATTATGGAGGGCAGAAATTTGGTAAAGTCAAGTTCTCCGGCAAACAGAACAAAAGTTTGCCTCACAAAAGTAAAATAATTCAAGGCCTCTTTTTCAGAGCCTCAATCTCAGCAAGAGCCCGGGCAAGGGCGGCGTCTTTTTCGGCGAGGGCTTTGCGCTCGGCGGCAAGGGCAGCGTCTTTTTCGGTAAGGGCGGCGTCTTTTTCGGCAAGGGCGGCGTCTTTTTCGGCAATGATGGCGTCTTTTTCGGCAATAAGCGGCTCCAGCTCTGCGCGCCCCTCGGCTCTCGCGGAGGTTAGCATGCTCAGCTTTTCGCTACGCTCGCTCC
>JAIROF010000229.1 GCA_031257655.1 Prevotellaceae bacterium
GCCATGTCGCTGGTGTGCGCCGTGGGGTCGGCCGGCATCCCGATGGCGGCCTTGGTCATGATGGCGGTCATCCTGAACGTAGCGGGCCTCCCGCTCGAAGGCATTGGGCTGGTGATAGGCGTAGACCGCCTGCTGGATATGATGCGCACTACCCTCAACGTGTACGGGGATACCTGCGTGGCCGTAATGGTCGCAAAATCGGAGGGCGAATCGCTCAAAATAGACAGGTGATTTACCTGTTACCGCCCAGGAGAAGTTAATCCCCGCAGGCAGTGCGCATTGCCGCTTCGTTGGGCAAGTATTTATGCTGCGCTCGGCATGGGGTTGTACGAAAACAGCGCGCAGCTGGCGCAGCTTTTTACGATTTATGTAGAAGAACCGGAGCGTAGCGGAGCTCGGCGCAGCCAAATGGCTAAAAGCTGTGCAAATCATAAAAAGCTGCGCCATGCGCTGCATGGGGAGGAGCTGTTCCTTCTCCTGCTATGCCTTCACCTGCTTATCCTTATCGAAAAGCTTGGCCAGGAAGCCTTTGCCTGTGACGGTAATCCATCCGAACAGCAGCCCGAGGTATCCGTAGGTAAGCTCCACCGTTACCGCCGCGCAAAGATTGTCGCCGGCCCCCTCCACATAGCTGATTATCCCGAAAAAGCAGCCCGATGCGACAAACATCGACGGGATGTAGTTTACCCACGGCACCTTTCCTAAGTACAGCACCAGGAAGACAACAATAAACACCGCAATCGGGACGCAGAACCACGGCGTGCACGCAAACAAGCCGGCCAGCTTAGCTATGCCGATAGAGAATGCAATGCCGATGGCGTACCCAATGGCGGCGCGTATGCCGTCTTTGGCGGTGCCCGTGAAAAAGTACACGGCCCACGCTACGAACGCGATATAGGTAAAGCCGTTTTCGCTGCCAACGGGCATGTACCCTTTAATCAGCTGGTCGATGCAGACGATTACAAACGCAAGCAAAGCCGTATACGCTGACCCTACTGCAAAAGAAACATTTTTCATACCTTTTTTATTTTTATTTCTACGTGAGGGGGACTTCTAAAAGCTTATTTTGCCTGCTTTGATTTTTGCGCAGCGCCGAAGTCCGATTAAAGCTCTTGCAAAAATCGTTGCAAATATAGCATAAGAAATGAATGCTCGTAACATATTCGACAATTTTCTCTAATAAATTTTGTGAACCAAATGAAAATTAGCGCCGCTGCATCGGAAGACGGTGAGAATGAAGGGGTTTAACCCCGCGACGCGGTAAGTAAAAAAATTCGTCCTGCCGAATTTGCAAATTCGGCAGGACGCAGCCTCGTGCGCCAATCTTATGCTATTTGTAGCAAATCCGAAATGTTTCGTTAACATGCAAGGCCTACTTTTGCCTCCGAATTTTTAAGGAGGCAAAATGAGACATTCGCTGCTAATCGCGGCCGTGCTGCTTGCAAGCGTAGCGTCGGCGGCTTCAATTAAGGGGATTGTGAAAGACGCTCAAACAGGAGAGGAGCTGGTTGGCGCTACTATTGTGCTGAAGGAGGACCCGGTAAAGGGTACCCTGAGCGGGCTGAACGGCAGCTTTGCCATCAGCGCTCCGCAGCGCTCCGGAGTGCTGGTGTGCAGCTACCTGGGCTATAGGGAAGAGGAGGTTGCGTTTGGCAGCTCCAACGCGGGGCTTGCCGGCGAAGCGCTTACCATACGCCTTGAGCCTGCGCACCTCGAAGTGGGCGAGGTGGTGGTGTACGGGCAGGCAGCCGGGGATACCGAAGCCGGCGCCCGCAGCGCCGAGCGAATATCGCCTGCCGTAATGAGCGTGGTGAGCGCAAAGGCTATCGAGCTTTCGCCCGATGTTACGGTGGCCAACGTGGTGCAGCGCGTTTCGGGCGTTACCGTAGAGCGCAGCAGCAGCGGCGATGGGCAGTATGCCATTCTGCGGGGAATGGACAAGCGCTACAGCTACACCCTGATTAACGGCGTGAAAATCCCAAGCCCCGACAACAAAAACCGATTCGTTCCGCTGGATATTTTCCCCTCAGCGCTTTTAGACCGGCTGGAGGTCACCAAGTCGCTCACCGCAGACATGGAGGGCGATGCTGTGGGCGGCGTCGTCAACCTCGCCATGAAGGATGCGCCGCCGCGCCGCAGCGCGCTGGTGAGCCTTTCTACCGGCTACAACGCCCTGTTTCTCTCCCGCAGCTACTACGCTTTCGACGCGGGGGCTGCCGCCAGGTCGTCCCCCTACGAGCTGTACGGGGAGAGCTACCCTGCCAAGGCGCGCGACTTCTCCGGCAGCTTGCTGCGCCTCAGGGCGGGCAGCGCGCCGCCCGCCCTGCTTGGCGGGTTCTCCTGCGGCGACAGGCTGCTCAGCGGACGGCTCGGCGTTGTGCTGGCGGGCAGCTACCAGCGCACCTGCCGGGGCAGCAACAGCGTGTACTACGGCGCTACGACCGCCACCAGCGACGCCTCCAACCTGCCCGTGCTGACCGACAAAAACGACCGCTCCTACTCGGAGCTGCACACCCGATACGGCCTGCACGCCAAGCTCGACTACCGCCTCGCCCCGCAGCACAGCCTGATGTGGTACAACGCCTACATGAACTTTAGCGAAGCGCAGGTGAGGGACAACCACAAGACAGACCTGAGCATCGGCTACAACCCCGCGCAGGGCGACTACAACCTTGCCTTCGACGCGCGCTTCCGGCTCAACCGCCAGAGCGTGCTGAACAGCACCCTCAAAGGCAGCCACCACTTTGGCGCGGGCGAAGCGGCGGCGCGCGGCCGCGCGCCGCTGTTGCAGCTCGACTGGGCGGGGGCGTACTCCAGGGCGTTCAGCGAAACGCCCGACAACGCATCCGTATATACCCAGTCCACCGTGAGGGGCGGGGTGCAAAACCTTACCTCGGTGGTGACGCTCGGAGGAGCCGAACGCCGCTGGGAGCACAACGCCGACGAGGATTGGGCGGGATACCTCAACCTTACCTGCGCCCGCGCGGCAGAGGAGCAGGGCGCGGAGGTGAAGCTTCGGGCGGGAGCGCTCTACCGCGACAAGCAGCGCAGCAACTTTTTCAACCAGTACGATTTTAGGCCTTACGACGAAAGTAAGCCCGAAGGCGCCCGCGCAAACCTCATAAAGGGCGTTGACTGGAGCGACTACAGCGAAATTCGGTTCATGCTCTTCACGCCCTACGGCGCCGTGGGAAATCCGCTAAACTACAACGCCTCCGAAAAAATTGCGGCGGGATACGCGCAGGCTACCTTAGAAACGCTTGGCCGCGCCTCGCTGCGCATCACCGCCGGCGTGCGCGTGGAGGCTACCGACCAGGGCTACGACCTCAAGCACGCCATTGACGGCGTGCCGAACGTTGGCAGCCAGCGCTACACGGACTACCTGCCCAACGTGCACCTCAAGTACGCTACCTCCAAAAACAGCAACGCGCGCGCCGCGTACTACAAGTCCATCAACCGCCCGGGGTTTTTTGAGATAGTGCCCTACCGCATCCTCAACGAGGACTTCACGGAGGCGGGCAACCCCGACCTGAAGCACACCGTGGCGCACAACGTGGAGCTGAGGTACGAGTACTTCCCCAGGCCTTCGGAGCAGCTCATGGCGGGGCTGTTCTACAAGAGGCTCAAAAACCCCATCGAGTATGGAATGCTGGCGCAGGGGCAGGGCACCTTCTACATGCCCACAAACTTTGGAAACGCCACCAACTACGGGCTGGAGCTGGACGTTACCAAGTACTTCTACGCTTTTGGCGTAAAGGCCAACTACACTTTTACGCAGTCGCAGATAACCACCACCAAGCTGCTGAGCTACGCTAACCCCGAAGCCGAAACGCCCGGCAGCGCGTCGCTGCTCGTAGCGAACGTGGAGCAAACGCGCCCGCTCAACGGGCAGTCGCGGCACGTTGCCAACCTTTCGCTGCTCTACAAGGGAGCGCGAAGCGGCTGGGACGCCCAGCTCGCCCTGTCGTACACCGGAGACCGCCTCTACGCCGTGTCGCGATACGTGGATAGCGACGTCTGGCAGGCGGGATACCTCCAGCTCGACGCCGCAATAGAAAAAAAGCTTAAGGCGGGAGTATCCCTCTTTGCCAAGGCGGTTAACCTGCTCAACACCCCAATGGTGCGATACCTCAAAAAGGAAAACGCCGCCAACCGGCACGTGGAGGGATACGAAAGCTTCCGCAGCGGAACCCTCGTTCGCCGAGACTTCTACGGGCAAATGCTGCAAGTAGGAGCAAAATACAGATTTTAATGGTTAATGGTTAATGGTTAATGGTTAATGGTTAACGGTTAATGGTTAACGGTTAATGGTTAACACGCGATGCTATACGATATTATGCATTTCGCTGATATAAATTGCAATATAAAAGTAAAGTCCGTTAAAAATCCTAATAGTCAATCAAATAAAAAAATCACAGCTAAAACATCAAACAACAAAAACAAACAAGCAAAATGAAAACAACACACACGCTACTATCTTTAGCGCTGACGGCAGCCGTGCTGCTAACGGCGTGTACAAACGACGATGGCGACCTTTCGGTGAAGGGCGTC
>JAIROF010000118.1 GCA_031257655.1 Prevotellaceae bacterium
TTTACACCTAATTTTAACAACAAAACAACCTCAGTAGCCGAGAGAATAACAACCAACAATAACCTAATTACCTCATTATTAATGAAAATTGGAGACGAGCAAATGGAAAATGAGGTAATGAGGTTGGATGTCGATTGGTTAACTAATTGCTACTGAGGTTGTTTTGTTGGATAAATGAGGTTAAGAATGAGGTTCTTTGGGCGCAAGCAAAATCTGCGAAAATTTGGCTAATTCTTTTTTTGGATGATGTCCTTATTCTATTAACACAAAAAAACACATTTTGTTGATTATCAAGTATTTGCAATATTTTTGTAAAATTAATACCTATTTGATCATTTGCCAATTAAAGTTCATATCAATAGATCATGGACACTACCCATGTTTGATTGATGTAATTCATAAACAAGTAAAAAACGGAGACACTGCGCAGAGAGCAGGTATCCGGGCAGTCCCGCAGGGACGGCCTGCGGAGGGAAATTGAGTACGCCGTTTTTAGTTTTTAGTTTTTAGTTTTTAGTTTTTAGTTCTTAGTTCTCAGTTCTCACCCATGCGTACAGTTCTTGTTTTTTGCTGTTTGCTCATGTTGGGGTTGTTTCTGCTGCCCCGTCTTCCGGTCAAGCTGAATCCGTCGCGGCGGGTTCCCACGGTGTATGTTTCGTTCAGCATGTGGGGTCAGTCGGCGCGGGTGGTAGAGTCGGAGGTTACCTCCAAGCTCGAAGGGATGTTGGGCCGGGTTAAGGGCGTCAAAGAGCTCAGCTCCCAGTCGTCCAACGGGTGGGGCAGCGTGACGGTCCGCCTTTCGGAGCACGCCGATCCCGACCTGGCGCGCTTTGAGATATCGACCATCATCCGTCATGCGTGGTCGTCGCTGCCGCAGGGCGTCAGCTATCCGCAGCTGTCCATGTCGGGCACGTCCGACGAGGGGAGCTTTCCCTTTCTGCGCTACACCATCAACGCTCCCTTTTCGCCCATGCAGATAGAGGCGTACATCAACGACAACCTGAAGCCGAAAATAGCGGAGGTGCGGGGCGTTGACCGCATCGACGTAACCGGCGCCAGCCGGATGGTCTACAAGCTGGAGTACGACTACGAGCAGCTGCAAAGCTTCGGGGTATCCCCGGATGACATCCGGGCGGCTGTTCAGGCCTGCCTGACCAAAGAGTTTTTCGGCGCCGGGAAGATTGCCGACGCAAGCGATGCCGAGCAGTGGATTCGCATCGCCTTAGCTGCGGAGAGCCGAGGGCAGGCCTTCGACCCCGCCCGGATACCGGTGCAGAGCAGCGAAGGCGCCATTATCCTGCTCGACCGGCTGGTGAAAACATCCTACGAAGAGGAGGAGGCGTCGAGCTACTTCCGCATCAACGGGCTGAACTCCATCTACCTCTCCATTACCGCAGCGGGCGATGCCAACCAGCTGGCTTTGAGCCGCCAGGTGCAGGATTTGCTGGAGGCCTACAGGGAGCACCTGCCTCCGGGCTACGAATTTCACCTGGCCTACGACGCCGGAGAGTACATCGGCGCAGAGCTGCGCAAGATTTACTTCCGCTCGGGGCTGACGATTTTGATTCTCCTGTGCTTCATTTTCGCTATCTACCGGAGCTGGAAGCATTCGCTCCTGATACTGCTCTCCTTAGCCGCCACCCTGCTGGTTTCCGTTATCTTCTTTTACCTCTTTAAGGTGGAGATGCAGCTGTTTTCGCTCGCCGGGCTTACCATTTCGCTGACCTTGATTATCGACAACATTATTGTCATGTCCGACCAGCTGGTGCGGCGTGGGAACAAAAAAGTTTTTTTGGCCATTCTCACCGCCACGCTCACCTCCGTCGGCTCGCTGGCGGTCATTCTTTTTATGGACGAGTCCATTCGGCGCAACCTGCAGGATTTTGCCTGGGTAATCATCATCAACCTTACGGCATCGATGTTTGTGGCGTGGTTTTTGGCGCCGGCGCTGATAGCGCAGCTGGGCGTAGGCCCTAAGCGGAGGAGGGTAGGTCGCCTCCGGCAGCGGCAGCGGCGCTCCCCCAAGATTGCCTCCGGCGCGCTGCGGCGAATGTGGGTAGGCGTGAGGCGGAGGCTAAGGGGGAAGCGGCGCACCGTTTACTTTGTCCGGGCCTACGCCGCCATGATATTCTTTATGCAGCGCAAAAAGGCGTGGTTTATCGCGCTGGTCATCCTGGGCTTCGGCTTGCCGGTTTTTCTGTTGCCCGAAAAGATAGAGGAGAAGACGACGAAAGGATTTTACGGCGTTTCGGTCGACGAGGGTTTGGGCTACTGGTCAAGGCTCTACAACCGGACGCTGGGGTCGACCTTTTACAAGGAGAAGGTGCGGCCTGTTTCGGATGTGGCGCTGGGAGGCGCCATGCGGCTGTTTGCCCAAAAGGTGCAAAACGGCTCCTACTCGTCGGGCGAGCGGGGCGAAACGTCGGTGCACGTTACCGCCTCCCTCCCCAACGGCGCCACCCGCGACCAGATGGACGTGCTCATGCGTAAGATGGAAAGCTACATTGGCCGGTATCCGGAGGTACGTCAGTTTGAGACGCAGATCGAAAGCGGGCAGCGGGCCAGCATCCGCATCTTATTTGTGAAGCGGCATCAGCGCAGCAGCTTCCCCTACCTGCTCAAGAGCAAAATCATCGGCAAGGCGCTGGAGCTGGGGGGTGGGAGCTGGGGCGTTTACGGGCTGGGCGACGGCTTTAGCAACGACGTTAAGGAGCAGGCCGGCTCCTGCCGGATCAAGCTGCTGGGGTACAACTACGATGAGCTGATGGATTTGGCCATGTCCATGAAGGATAGCCTCCTGCAACACCGGCGGATAAAGGAGGTGACGGTCGATTCGAAGTTCAGCTGGTTTAAGAGCGACTACACCGAATATTTTTTCGACCTGAGCAAAGAGCGCCTGGCGCAGGCGTCGATTTTGCCCGTCGATTTGTTCGGCTCGCTGAAGCCGATGTTTGAAAGAAACGTTCACGTAGCCGACTGGCTGCACGACGACCGGATAGCGCCAGTCCGGCTGTTTTCGCGGCAGGCGTGGGCGATGGATGTCTGGGGGATGGAGAGCAACCTCGGCAAATCCGGCGGTCGAAGCTACAAGCTGAGCGACATTGCGCGGATAGCGAAGTGGACAGCTCCGCAGGATATTGCCAAAGAAAACCAGCAGTACCGCCTTTGCCTGCAGTACGAATACGTTGGCGCCTACCAGCAGTCGTGGAAGATGATGGAGCGCGCCGTTGAGCTCTTCAACCGGTCGGCCCCGCTGGGCTACCAGGCCGAAATCGACGCCTACCAATACTGGTGGGGCAAAGACGCCGCCACGCAGTACGGGCTTCTCCTCCTCATTGTCGCGATTATCTTTTTCATGGCCGGATTTTTGTTCAACTCCATGCGGCAGCCGCTGGTGGTAATTTTCATCATTCCGGTTTCGTTTATCGGCCTCTTCCTCACCTTCTACTGGTTTGATCTGAGCTTTGACCAGGGCGGCTTTGCGGCGTTCATCCTTTTGGCGGCCTTGTCCGTCAACGCAAACATCTACGTGCTCAACGAGTACAACAACATCCGGAAGGCCAGGCCAGCCATCAAGCCGGTGCGCGCTTACATCAAAGCGTGGAATGTAAAGGTCAACCCGATTTTCCTGACCATCTTCTCTACCATACTCGGGTTTATTCCCTTCATGGTTGGCGAATACCGGGAGGCATTCTGGTTCCCGCTGGCTGCCGGAACGGTCGGCGGGCTGGTGTTTTCGTTTGTCGCGATATTCTTTTTCCTGCCCCTGTTCATGGGGGTGGGGCGAAGACGGAATGCAAAATGTAGAATGCAGAATGTAAAATGTAAAATGTAAAATGTAAAATGTAAAATGCAAAATGTAGAATGCAGAATGCAGAATGCAGAATGCAGAATGCAGAATGTAGAATGTAGAATGTAGAATGCAGAATGCAACGTAGCATGGGGTTTTACCCCATGCTACAAAATGCGCAAGGCCTTCAGCCTTGCTCCGCTCGGCGTAGCGTGGACGCTACGCCGAACGGGGCTAACGCTATAAAAAAGGCTTGCCATGACGTTTCTTTTTCTACGTGGAGTGATTCTGTTGAAAAACAGGGCTGTTTTGTCATGTTTTGCCGTCATCGGTTTGCCCGAATAAACAGCCTCTTTTTTATCAGGGCTGTGGAAAAGCAGGATTCCCGAAAGAATCTCCTGCCTTTTTTCGTCTATTTCAGGATTTTCCAGTAGAATCCATTCGTCAGGATAGCTCCTTTTGATGTCGTTTATGCTGACCCTTTGCATCGTTGCTTCCATAATTCTTGCGTTTTAGCTGTAAATCATATGCGGCAAAGATAGCAACTTTTTTCCACACCATGCTATTTTCTCATAGCCTGTTGCTTTTTCTTTGGAGCGGCATGTACGAGGCGCTACGAAAGTTCAGCGCTCGCGTAGCGCTATCTTCTCCGACCGCGACAGCCCTCCCGGGTTGCATCCCAGCTCGCCTTCGGGAATGGGGACGCCCAGCTTTTGGTAGTGCGCTACCCATGCCTCCGAAAGCTCACCGGTTGCGGGCGTTTTGAAGGTCATAGGCGCCAGCTCAAAAACCGGCGCTCCGCGGTTGGCAAACAAAAAGGCGTCGTAAACGAGCTCCGAGCAGTAGTACTTCCCGTTGCCGTACCGATACTCGCTATCGTAGGGCGCGCCCGTTTGCCGCACGGCAAAAGCCACCGCCTCCGGGATGAGCGCCCTGTACTCCTCCTTCAGCCTGCCCACTGCGGCTATGCCTCCCCGCTGCACAAAGCTGTCTATGGGGGTGAGGCGTACGCCTTTTCCCGCCGCTTCTACCACCCACCAGCCTCCGCTGCTGTAGGTCGCCACCATGCCTACGTGCGAAAAGCTGCGCCCACCGGCGCCCGTCGTCACCTCCGTGATGGCGCTGCTCAGGCCGCCGCTCCCCGACTGAAACAGCAGGTCGCCGGCTTGCAGCTCAAGGCTCGACGCGCTGCGGCAGCCGTAGTGCAGCAGCGCAAGAATAAAAAGAATGTTTCGCATAGTATTTTTCTCCTTTTTCGCTATATTTTTCTCCTTTTGGCAGCTGCCTGCGGCATGACGCCGCAGCGTACCGCCGGTAAAGGCGCCGAGCAGACGCTACAGCGCCACGTTTATCAGCTCCTGGCCAAGCCCTCGAAGCGCCCGGATGATTTTTTCGCGCTGCGCAGGGCGTGGCTTTTTTAGGCCTGTGGCGTAGAGCCACAGGCGTTTTTCATTTATGCCGCTCAGCCGCGCGATGGCGGCTTTTGTCAAAATGCCGTCGTAGGTTGCCGGCAGCGCTGGGGTATCCAGCTTGTAAACCAGCTCGTATTCGCCACTAAAGGCGTCGGGAATGGGGTCGCCATCCTCGCGCATGCTGCTCAGGTGCATGGCTACCGCCGCTTCCATGTTTTTGCGCACCTCCTTAAACGACGAGGCAACGGCAACGCAACCCGGCAGGATGTCTATGCTTGCGCCATACCCGCCTTCAAAGGCTACGTCAACTACAATTTTCTCCATAGTACTCATTTTTTTACCTTCCCCTCCTTGCGGGAGGGGAAGGTTGGGTTAACTTACTTCTTTGATTTTTATCCCCCGATTGCTTCTCAATCGTGGCTAATGTTTTCGTGGGTATCGGCGTTGATAGCTTGCCGGACGATATACAAGTAAAAATGCTCCTTGTGTGTTAAGCATTGCTAACCGAACATTATTTTTTGTGGAGGCGTAGCATTAGCCTTCCTGCGCTCACGCCGTCCGGAGGCGTTGCAGCGCGCCTTTTTCGCTATATTTTCACGGTAATTCCCGCTTTCACCCATCGCCCGGGCTGCGGAATATTGCCAAAGTCGAAGTAGGTATTGCCAAACAGGTTGGTTGCCTCTGCAAAAATGCAGTACTGCTCCTCCATCCAGCTTATTTTCAGGTCGCACAGCCAGGAGGGCTTAAACGCTGCGGCGGCGGCATATTTTCCGGTGCTTGCGTCAAAGGGTTGGTAGCGTCCGGCGCGCTGCTGGTATTGCAGCTGCCACGAGGCCGAGAGGCGGCTCCAGACGCCGTGCCGGAGCGTTGCCGTGAGGCGGTGGCTGAGCTGCTCCACCACGTAGCTGGCCGTTTCCTCCCGTTCGCTTGGCGTGGCGTGCAGGTAGGTGTAGCCGATGGCGGCTTTTTGGAGGAGCTGCTTTTGCGGCGCGTATTCGGCGTGGAGGTGCACGCCGGAGGTGGCAACGTTGGCGATGTTTTGCGAATACCAGAGGTTGTCGTCCGGGTTGCGCCGCCAGTTGATGACGCGGTAGCCGTAGCGGTAAAATCCCGAGGCGGAGGCGCGCCACGCAAGGTAGCGGTAGCGCAGGGACAGCTCGCCGGTTACGGCCTCCTCCGGCGCTAAGCTGGGGTTGCCTCTCTGGTCGCCAACGTTGTAGTACAGGTCGGTAAACGTGGGCAGGCGGTAGTCGTTGCTCGCGGCGGCGCCGAGCTGCCATGCGGGGGTGAGGTCGTAGGCCACGTTTCCGCCGGCGTAGGCGCGAAACCCAAAGTCGTTGTTGCCGGCGCCCATTACCCCGAGCGTGGCGTGAAATTTTTGTATGCGGAAGGAGTGCTGCAGGGAGGCGGAGAGGTGCTCGCGCGCTTTTTCTTTCGTGTAAAAAGCGTTGTCGCCGCTTTCCCCCTTCACGGCCACCGGCTGCGGCATTGGCTCTCCCAGCGTGCTGCTGTAGATATGCTCGTAGCGGTAGCTTACTCCGGCGGTAGTAACGCCGAGCTTGCTCACGCGGGTGAGCTGCGCCAGCGCCCCCGCCATGTCGGTGAGGTGGTAGTTGTGGCCGGTGTACCATGCGGCAGGGTTGACGTGGAAGAGCTCGTAGCGGTCGTAGTGGCGGCGGTGGAAGAGCGTTGCCGCAGCGCCCCAGCCGCCCCTTTCCACGCCGTAGCGCAGGCTCGACAGGAGCGCGCGCGTGTGCTCACGCTGGGGGCCGTACTGCGCGGAGTAGAAGCTGTTGGCGCCAAAATCCTTGCGCTGGTAGCCAAGCTGCCCGCTCACAGCGCCGCTTTTTTCGGTAGCGTAGCGCAGCTGCGCGTACACGTTGTCAACGTCAAAGTCGGTGTTGTCGGCGTAGCCGTCGCTTTTGCTTTTGTTGGCCGATAGCGTCGCGCGGAGGCCTCTGCCGGAAAAGTTCCCTGCGGCGCTGTAGCTCTGGTAGCTGTGCATGCCCTGTATTAGCCCGGCGGAGGCGCTCGTTTGGTCGGGGAGCCTTGTGATAATGTTGATGGCGCCGCTGTAGGTAACAGCGCCCATAGTCCATGCGCCGGGGCCTTGCAGCACCTCTATGCGCTGCACATCTTCGAGGTTGATGGGAATGTTGAGGGAGTGGTGGCCGGTTTGGGGGTCGGTAATGTTTACGCCGTTGAGGAGGACGACCGTTTGGTCGAAGGTGCCGCCGCGAAAGGAGACGTCGGCCTGCACGTTGTTTCCGCCGCGCGTTCGGACGTCGATGCCGTCAACGTAGCGCAGCAGCTCTTGGATATTCTGCACCGCAGCGCGCTCTATGTCGCTGCGGCCAATGATGGCTACCACGCGCGCAGGCTCGGCAATGGAGAGCGTTTTGTCGCCCTGCACCACGATTTCGTCTATGGGCACGGCCTGCGCTTCGCGCTCGCGCTCGGCAGCCTGGTCGGTGGTGGCCTGCGCCGATACCTGCTGGGCGCTGAGCGTTACCAGCGACAGGCTCGTAGACAGCACGCCGATTTTTATTTGCTTGCCCAAGCTGTTGAATACTGCGTAATTTTTGCGCGTCCACCGGTGGAAGCATGTAAGGTTTTTGGCTTTTGTGTTTCTCATGTTTTTGATTGATTTTTGTGAATTAATTGATTTTGGTTGATTTAAGTGAATGTAACTACTCAGGTAGCATATTTCATTGCAAATCACAAAAGTAATAAAAATTCTCCTTGTGAAAACCTTGTGTTCTTTGTGTCTTCGTGGTATTTTTCCAACCACAAAGGAACAAA
>JAIROF010000159.1 GCA_031257655.1 Prevotellaceae bacterium
TGTCTTCGTGGTATTTTTCCAACCACAAAGGAACAAAGTTCACAAAGATTTCACAAAGTGTGTTTTTGTAGTTGTTTTTTTTAACGGAAAGGTCACAAAGGGTACCTGAGTAGCTACAAGTGAATTAATTGATTTTGGTTGATTTTGGTTGATTTTCGTTGAATTTCATCAGCTTCGTCGAATTTCGTCGAATTTCAGCGGTTATTCGAGCTGTCTTATCCCGTTATTGAAGCTTGTACCGTTGTTTCCGCTAAACAGAATGTCGAATCGTCCGCTGCTTATCGTTACGCTGATGTTGTTGCGGGTTGTACCGCTTACCTCGAAAGTTCCGGAGAGGCTTACGCCGAGCTGCTTGCTATCGGCGTATATAATCCGGCTACGGTTAAAGGAGAGCGAAGCCGACGAAATTTTTGTCCCTTCGTATTCGTGCCTGTCGCTCAGCAAGGCAACGGAGAGGTTGCCCTGCTGCGTGGAGTACCGGCTATTGGCGAGCTTTTGTATGTCCGTGAGCAAGGCAACGGAGAGGTTGCCTTGCTGCGTGGGGTGCCGGCTATTGTCGAGCTCTGGTATGTTCGTGAGCGGGCTGCTTATGTTGGCCAAAAAGGTGAACGAAAAGGCGATTATCGCTGCGGTTCTCGTGTCGGGCGTAACGGTGGCGCCGGTGATGCTAAAGTCCAGCATGTTGTTGTTCGCCATCTCAATGTAGGCGCTGGGAGGAGGGGAGATTTTCCAAAGATAGTCGACGGCCTCATCGTTGAGGTTCCAGGAAAAGTTTGCGCCTGCCGTGTTGTAGCCATACTCCGTGTAGTCCGGCAAGGCGTCGGGAGCGGTGGTAGCGGCGTGCTCAAATGCGGCAACGTCCGGCGCCTCGCAGCCTTGCAGGGTAAGCAGAGCGGGCAGCGCTGAGCATGCGGCAGCGAATATGAGGGGTAGGGATGGTGAATTTTTCATTTGCACAAATTCTTTTTAGCGGAAAAAGAAGAACAGCGGAACGTATAGCGATATTCGGGCGGCAAGCCCCGAGCCGATGTCGAGGTAGGTTATTTCGTTATTGGCGATCATAAAGGGAAGGCCGAGCTCCATTCTAAAGTTGGGGCTGCTGTACTCGCCCCATCGCATGCCAACCCCGGCAAAGGCGTTGACAAAGAAAAATTCTCTCCCCTTAAAATAGCTTAGCAGCCAAGCTTGAGTTTCCTCCGGCGCGCTGTTTTTATCTATGGCCATGCTTACCTCCGTCTTCACGTTGATGCTCGCCATTGCGCTGCCCTTCAGGTAAACCCCCAGCCTCGGCCGGTTGAAGAGCGCACAGCTCAGCTCAACGGGGATGCTACAGTACTTCGACGCCGTTTTTAGGCTGCTTATAGAGTTGTAGTATACGGCGTTGTCGTCCTCCGGATAAATAATGTAGGTGCCGCTGTTGCTGATAGGCCAGCCAAACAGGTAGGTGTTGAGCTGCGAAAAGTAAACCCCCGTAGCTAAGGCAACGTGCATGTTGAGAAAATTTTTTTCGACCGACAGGCCGGTGTAGAGATGGTTGGCGGCAGGATCAAGGTTTTGGCGGCTGCGAAAGTAAGCAGGGTGCACCGGCGCCGCAGCGTACCAGCTGCAACCTGCGGTAAACCCCAGCTGAATGCTCTTGTCCGGAGCATACGTACGAAAAAAGTAGTATATATGGTCGGCGTCATAGCCAAGCGAATAGGTATCGCTGCCGCGCGCCGCATGAGCAGCGCACAGCAACGCCGCTAAGCATGCCGTATAGAATATCTTCATCCACTTATTGCGTTTACTCAGCATGTTTTTATAGCATGTTTTAGGCGCAAAGTTAGTAAAATATAGCGGGAAAAATAGTTTTCACCGAAAAAAAAGCGTAATTTTGTGCGCTTTGTACCCTAAATTTCGATTTTTATACTACCGATTTGACCGCCTTTCTTCCAACGTCGGCCGGCGAGCTCCGCGAGCGCGGGTGGGATTACCTCGACGTTATCATTTTTACGGGCGACGCCTACGTAGACCATCCCTCGTTTGGGGCGGCGGTGATTGGCCGCGCGCTCGAGGCGCAGGGCTTTCGCGTGGCGATTGTGCCGCAGCCCAACTGGCGCGACGACCTGCGCGACTTTAAGAAGCTGGGAGCGCCGCGCCTCTTTTTTGGCGTTACCTCGGGCAGCATGGATAGCATGGTGAACCGCTACACCGCCAACAAGCGCCTGCGCAGCCGCGACGCCTACACGCCCGACGGACGCAACGACATGCGCCCCGACTACGCCGCCTGCGTGTATGCGCAAGCGCTCAAGGCGCTCTTTCCGCAAACGCCCGTCGTGCTTGGCGGCATTGAGGCCTCCCTGCGCCGCCTTACCCACTACGACTACTGGCAAAACGCCCTGCGCCCCAGCATCCTGTACGACGCCCGCGCCGACCTCCTGGTGTACGGCATGGGCGAAAAACCGGTGGCCGAAATCGCGCACCGCCTGGGCAACGGACAAGCGGTGGCAGCGCTGACGGATATTCCGCAAACGGCCTTCCTGCGCCGCTGGGACGCCAGCCTGCAGCGCGCCGACGCCCTTACGCTCCACTCCTTTGAGGAGTGCCAAAAAAGCAAGGCGAAGTTTGCGGAAAACTTTGTGCGCATCGAGGAGGAATCGAACAAGGTGCACGCCGCAACGCTACAGGAAAGGGTGAAGGATATGGTCGTAACGGTCAACCCGCCCTGTCCGCCCATGACCGAGCAGGAGATCGACGCCTCTTTCGACCTGCCCTACGCTCGCCTGCCCCACCCGCGCTACAGGGGAAAGCGCATACCGGCCTACGAAATGGTGAAGCACTCCATCAACATTCACCGCGGCTGCTTTGGCGGGTGCAGCTTTTGCACCATCTCCATGCACCAGGGCAAGCTGGTGGCAAGCCGTTCGCCGCAATCGGTGCTGGAGGAGGTGAAAAAGGTGGCAGCCCTGCCGGACTTCAGGGGCTACCTCTCCGACGTAGGCGGCCCCTCGGCCAACATGTACAGGATGCAGGGCAAAAACCCTGCGGCGTGCTCCAAGTGCGCGCGCTACTCCTGCCTCCACCCTAAGCGCTGCGCCAACCTCAACATCGACCCCGCGCCCCTGCTCGACCTCTACGCGCAAATCCGCGCCTTGCCGGGCATAAAAAAAGCCTTTGTGAGCAGCGGCGTTCGCTACGACCTGTTCCTGAGCGAGCATGGATTTTTGGATGAAGCCGCTAAGCGGTATTTTCAAACCCTGCTGCGCCACCACGTTTCGGGGCGGCTCAAGGTGGCGCCCGAGCATACCGCCTGCGCAACGCTGGCCGCCATGCGCAAGCCCTCCTACCGCCTCTTTGACGCCCTCAAGCGCCTCTTCGACGCGCAAAACCGCGCCGAAAACCTGCGCCTCCAGCTCATACCCTACTTCATCTCCAGCCACCCCGCCTGCACCAACGCCCACATGCAGCAGCTGGCAAACCTAACCCGGCAGCAGGGATTCCGGCTCGAACAGGTGCAAGACTTTACCCCAACCCCCATGACGCTGAGCTCCACAATGTACTACACCGGAATAAACCCATACACAAAAGAAAAAATTTACGTGGCGCGAACCCGCGAGGAAAAGCTCAAGCAAAACAGCTACTTCTTTTGGTACAAAAGGAATTAAGAATTGAGAATTAAGAATTAGGAATTAGGAATTAGGAATTGCTAATGCCGACAGCCTTTTTTATCCACAGATTGCGCAGATTTAGATGGTGTCCATGTTTGATTGATACAATTCATAAATTGGTAAAAGTCAGCACAATAGGATATTTTGGGGCGAAAAACCTCATTTACTCACTCGTGCTTATTTTTGGTGTTCGTGAGCTCACTACGCTCGGTTACTCACTCGTGCTTATTTTTGGTGTTCGTGAGCTCACTACGCTC
>JAIROF010000172.1 GCA_031257655.1 Prevotellaceae bacterium
CGTACCTATCCTCAAAACGCTTATACCTAAAATTTACCCTGTATTTCGCACAAAAAGCCAATTCATTTTTTTTTAATTCACAAAAACAATTAGCATTATGAAAAAAGACAAAGTTTTTCAACAGAAGATGCGCCCTGCAACGCTGCGGCAAGCAGCCTTTGGCGGGGCGGCAAGGGTGCGCATTTTTCTTCTGGTCGCTGCGCTGCTCGTGGCGCCCGCTGCGCTGTGGGCGCAAAACCTCAACGTTTCCGGCACGGTGCGCGACGGCAGCGGCTCGCCGGTGGCGGGGGTAAGCGTGGTGGTGAAGGGCACGACGGTGGGCGCTACCACCGACGTAAACGGCGCCTACAACATCGGCGCTCCCGCCAACGCTACGCTGGTATTTTCGTTCCTTGGCCTCGCCACGGTAGAGGAGGCGGTGGGCGGACGCGGGCGCATAGACGTTACGCTGGGCGAAGCCGACCAGGCCATAGACGAGGTGGTGGTGATTGGCTACGGCGTGCAGCGCCGCGAAGCCGTAACCGGCTCGGTGGCCTCCATTGGCGGCGAATCGATGCGCGCCGTGCAGTCCACCAACTTTACGCAGGCCCTGCAGGGGCGCATTGCCGGCGTGGAGATGACCCAAACCTCCACCAAGCCGGGCGCGGCGATGCAAATCCGCATTCGCGGCACGCGCTCGCTCAACGCCAGCAACGACCCGCTTATCGTGCTCGACGGTATCCCCTTTGCGGGAACGGTAAACGACATCGACCCGGCCTCCATCAAGAGCATCGACATCCTGAAGGACGCCTCCGCAACGGCCATCTACGGCTCGCGCGGCGCAAACGGCGTGATTATGATTTCTACCAACCGCGGCGTGGCCGGACAGGAGGCGCAGGTAACCTACAACGGGTACTACGGCGTAAAGTCGCTCTTTTCGAGGTACCCCATGATGGACGGGCCGAAGTTTGCCAAGCTCCGCGCCGACGCAGCGCAGACAATTAAGGACTTGAAAAGCTCCACCGCTCCGCATACCAACTCCAACGACGAGCGCGACGACGTAAACACCGACTGGCAGGACCTGTTCTTCCGGCAGGGTATGGTAACGAGCCACGACGTGAGCGTGGCCAAGGGTACCGAAAAGGGCAGCTACATCTTTGGCGGCTCGTTCTACAAGGAGCAGGCGGTGGTGCCTACGCAGCAGTACACCCGCATTTCGCTGCGCACCGCCCTCGACCAGTCGGTGGGCAAGTACTTCCGCTTTGGCCTGACCTCAAACAACGCCTACGGTTTCTCTCAGGGAAATCAGGTGGGCGTAGGCGACGCGCTGGGCAACTCGCCGCTGGCCGACCCCTACAACGCCGACGGAACGCTGAAAAGGGCAAACCAAGTCGCAGCATCGGATATCTACAGGATTTGGACAAAGGAAACGCTGGAGGACGCAAAAGACCTCTGGATGAGCGATTCCAAGACCTTAGGCTCGTACAACAACCTCTTTGGCGAGGTGTTCATTCCGGGCGTGGAGGGCTTGAGCTACCGCGTTAACCTCGGCCTGAACATCCGCTTTACCAACGGCGGCGGATTTACGGGGAGGGGCGTAACCAGCGCCACCGACCCCAACGCCCCATCGTCGGCCTCCGTCAGCAATTCGCTCACCACCAGCTGGGCGGTAGAAAATTTGCTGAACTACGACCGTACCTTTGCCGGCGTGCACCACGTAAACGCCGTGGCAATGTACTCTGCCGAGCAAAACTTCTACAACCGCTCGGCGTTTTCCGTCAGGGACTTACCCGCCGACCACTTTCAGTACTACAACATAGGCTACGGCGAGGGCGAAAAAACGATCAACAAGGGCGACCAGCAGTACTCCCTTACGGGCTTGATTTCGTACATGGGGCGCGTGATGTACGACTACGACGACCGCTACATGGTGAGCCTTGCCCTGCGCTCCGACGGCTCTTCGCGCCTTGCGTCCGGGCACAAGTGGCACACCTACCCGGCCGTGTCTGCCGGATGGAACCTGCACCGCGAAAGCTTTATGGGCGGCCTTAGCTGGCTCAGCGCCCTCAAGCTGCGCGTGGGCTACGGCGAAACCTCCAACCAGGCCATTGACCCCTACAAAACGCTCGGGCTGCTCAACACCCGATTCTACAACTTTGGCGACAGCGAAAGCGGATACGCCACCGGATACTACGTTTCCGAGCTGCCCAACGTAGGCCTCGGCTGGGAGTACACCCAAACGTGGAACTTTGGCGCAGACTTCTCCCTGCTCAACAAGCGCCTCTCCGGTACCATTGAGTACTACCGGCAGCACACCAAGGACATCCTGCTGAGCGTAGACCTGCCCAGCACCACCGCTGTGCCCAGCTACATGGCCAACATCGGCGAAACCGAAAACAACGGCTTTGAGCTTTCGCTCAACGGCGTGATACTCGACAACCTCAACGGGTTTACCTGGGAGGCCGGCGTAAACTTCTACGCCAACCGAAACAAGCTCCTATCGCTGGCTTCTGGGGAGGAAAAGAACGAAGGAAACTGGTGGTTTGTGGGCTACCCCATCGACGTGATATTTGACTACAAAAAGGTGGGCATCTGGCAGGAGGGCGACCCCTACTTAGACATCCTTGAGCCGGGCGGAAACCCGGGCATGATAAAGGTGGAGTATACCGGCGAATATAACCCCGACGGCACGCCGGTGCGACAAATTGGCGCCGACGACCGGCAGCCGCAGAGCATGGAGCCCGATTTTCAGGGCGGCTTCAACACCCGCCTTGCCTACAGGGGGTTTGACCTGAGCGTAGTGGGTGCGTTCAAGAGCGGGGGTACCCTCATATCTACGCTGCATGGCGCCACGAGCTACCTCAACAACCTCAACGGACGGGCCGGAAACGTTGACGTGGACTACTGGATGCCCAACAACCCCGGCGGCAAGTACCCGCGCCCCGGCGGCCTAACCTCCGCCGACAGCCCAAAGTACGCCAACACGCTCGCCTACTTCGACGCATCGTACCTCAAGATACGCGCCATTACCCTTGGCTACGATTTCGACCGCAGGTGGCTGAAAAACGTAGGACTGAGCAGGCTCAGGCTCTACGCCACCGTGCAAAACCCGCTGGTGCTCTTCTCCCCCTTCCACAGCGAAAGCGGCATGGACCCGGAAACAAACTCCTACGGCGACGAAAACCAGTCCGTTACAACGCAGATACAGGAGCGCCTGCCCATTGTGGGCAAAAACACCCCCGTTACGCGAAACTATTTGTTTGGTTTAAGTTTAACTTTCTAAAAAATAAGCAACAATGAAAAGAATAAGTAAAATAGCAGCGGCGGCTACCCTGATTTTTGTCATGGGGTGCACCAAGATTTTGGAAGAAACGCCCCGCAACATCTTTGAGCCCAGCTTCTTTGCCACCGAAACCGGCGTTATTGGCGGATTAACAGGCCTGTACGCCAGCTTGCGCGGAGTGTACGGGCAGCCCTACTACTTTAACATCTGCGAAACCGGCACCGACGAATACACCTACGGCTCGCAGGCCGACGGTAACTTTAAGTCGGCCGACCTGTGCGGCCTGGGCATCCCCGACGCCTCCAACAGCCGCTTCGACGTGCTGTGGAACGTGGCCTACGGCGCCATCAACTCCGCCACCGGAGTTATAGACAACGCCACCGAAGCCGGCATGGACCCCGCGCTGATTGCCGAGGCGCGATTCTTTCGCGGCTTCTACTACTTCCTGCTGGCGCAGTCATTCGGCGGCGTGCCCCTCGATTTGGGCGGCGGCGAGCTCAAGTTCAACACCACGCCCACGCGCCTCAGCACCCGCAACACCGTGCCGGAGGTGTACTGCAAGGCGGTATTCCCCGACTTGGAGCAGGCCGTGAGCGACCTGCCCGAAAACCCGCGTCGGATAGGTACGGTTACCAAGAACGTGGCGCGCCTCGCTTTGTCCAGAGCCTACCTCACCTTTGGGTGGTGGCTCGAAAACCCGGAAAACATCCCCACCTACCCGGCGTGCGACCGCAAGGGCATTGGCAGCTATGACCTCGCCGCCACGCAGTACTTCCAAAAGGCCTACGACGTGGCAACCGAGGCTATCGGCAACCCGGGTCCCTACAAATTGCAGGATACCTACTACGATGTAAATCTGGCGCAAAACGACCGCAACAGCGAGATAATGCTCTGGGCAGACCATACGGAGAGCAGCGCAAAGTACAACGAGGGCAACGTTACCGGCTGGGATGGAGTCCCCTCCGGAAGCTCCGACGGGCAAAATCAGGCGGTGTGGATGGTAACCTGGTATTTCCAGAGCGTTACCGCAAGCCTCAACCCTACTGGCTTTAAAAAAGCAAATTCTGCCGATACCTCAGACGTTCTTGATAATGGCAACCCTTTCTTCCGCACCGTGCAGGCAGGGCAATCGTTCAGCCGCATGTGGTCGCGTATGGCTCCGCCCATCAAGGTATTTACCACCACATTTGCCGACAAGACGAAAGACTCCCGTTTCGACGGAACATTCGTTACCACCTATCGCGGCACATGGAATTTGAGTAATTTAGCATACAAAAACGACACGCTCTACAACGCTGTTACCTCCCAGCCTCTAACGGCTGGACAGCCGGCGGTTACTTTCCTGACCGGAGATGATACGACCGGAATTACCTATTTCCCCATTACTAATGCTAGCGCAAGATATAAATCTAAAACAGTTGACTTTAGCGGCATGGGGCTTGGATATAAAACGGGGAGAGCCGACTGGGTGGTGCCGATTGACAGAATTTCGCGCACCGTATTCCCCGGGCTGTGGAAGCTGGGGGCATACCGCAAAAACACTACGGACTACAACGACGATAAGGTTGCCAGCACGCGCCCGTACAACATCTTCAAGTTTTCGGAGTTTTACTTCATAGCCGCCGAAGCCGCCGTGAAGGGGGCAACGGGAGCAAAGAGCGCGCGCGAGCTGATTAACGTCATCCGCGAGCGCGCCGGGAAGTGGAAGTTCAGCAACGCAGAAAATAAAGCCAAAACGGACAACTACAGCAGCGACCTGACCACCGCTACGCCTACGGAGATAACCATCAGCTACATTCTCGACGAGCGCTCGCGCGAATACTTTGGCGAGGGCTACCGCTGGCACGACCTGGCGCGTACCCAAAAGTGGGCGGAGTATGCGGGCGAATACGAGATTTGCGCTAAAGCCGGCGACGCTACGCCCGAAAAGGTAACCCGCGACCTGAAATCCTTAGGCGAGGGGCACAAGTACCTCTACCTGCGCCCCATCCCCACCGGTCAGCTGGACAACATGGACGGCGACGCCGCCTACAAAGACAACTACCAGAATCCGGGGTACAATTAGCTGAGCGCGCTACCCCAAACCGTAACCCTCACAGGGTTTCAAACCTTGTGAGGGTTTTTTTCTGTTGGGGTATTTACAAAAACAGCGCCGAAAATTGATGTTGTCGCAAATAGCAAGGAGATAGCGTGTTCGCTACGCTTGGTTCAAAAGGTATTTCTCCAAATTTCCGGCAAGATAGTACGGTACGCTGTGCAAGAGGTAGGGTTTTCCGGCAAGCGTGCTTAGCCGATCAATGCGGTTTTCGCCGGCGTAAAGGCGGATGGCGACCGCTTCATCCGATTGCTCCATGTACTGGTGCAGCGACCTGAGCATTCCGGTTTTGCCGGATTTTACTTCTACCGGCACCATTCGCCCGTGGTAGGGAAACAGGTAGTCTACCTCTGCTGTTGACTCCTTTTTTTCTCTTACCCAAAAGCGAAGGGGGTGTAGCATGTCGCTCTGGTTGGCAGCTAACTCCTGACCGACAATGTGCTCAACAATGCGCCCTCGGTAAATTGCGCTCAAATCGGTTGTCCCGAACACCTGCATTTGAATACCGGAAAAGCAGTTCAGCATTCCGGTATCCAAAACGTGCAGCTTGGGTGATTTTTTGATGTCCGGCAAAAAAGGGTGCGATGTTTGGGTAGTAGGGTATATCAGCCTTATGACAAATGCTTTTTCTAACGTCCGTAGCGCCTCGCCCATCTCTCTGGAAGGGTACGACGAGCCGCCAAAGCCCTGAAATTTAATTCGTGTTGCTGCTTCGTAGAACGACGACCGTATGGCATGGCGCATACACTGGGTTTGCGCTTGGCCGGACGAATATTTTTCTACATCGTCGAGGTAGGAAAATAGCAAGGAGTTGTAAACCGGTTTTAGCGCTGTAAAATCACGGGCGTCAACATATCTTTGCACTACTTCGGGCATTCCGCCTATCACCGTGTAATCGTGGAAGAGCCGTAGCAACTTGTCGTGAGCATGAGGCGCAAAGCAAGCGCTGTCGTACTGCTGCAAAGCCTGTTTTTCGTCCATTGCTTCCAGGTATTCGCGAAAAGAACAGGGGTAAAGTACCATGTATTCCACACGTCCAACCGGAAAGGTAATCCGGTTGTTGAACAACGACTCCAGCAGCGACCCTGCGGCAATAACGTGGTACTGCGGGTATTCTTCGTAAAAGTAGCGCAGCTGGCTTAACGCCTTCGGCGCTTCCTGAATTTCATCAATAAAAATCAGGGTTGGCAGTATGCCCATTTCCTTTCCCTTGACAAAGAAAATGGCCTTAACCAAGTCGTGTATGCTCGAATGTTTCAGAAACAAGGTCTTGTCTTCTTCCGTTTCGAGATTGAGGTAAATGTACTGCGAAAAATGCCCGGCAAGCTGCCGTACAACGGTTGTTTTACCCGTTTGCCGCGCGCCGCGCAACACCAAAGGCTTCCTCCCAACGGATTGTTGCCATGTGGTAAACTTCTGTATAATATCTCGTTTGAACATGCTGCAAAGGTAACCATTTTTTTGCATTCTGCACAAAGTGAGGGCAATTTTTATGCTAATTCTGCACAAAGTGAGGGCAATTTTTATGCTAATTCTGCACAAAGTGAGGGCAATTTTATGCTAATTCTGCACAAAGTGAGGGCAATTTTTATGCTAATTCTGCACAAAGTGAGGGCAATTTTTATGCTAATCCTGCACAAAGTGAGGGCAATTTTATGCTAATCCTGCACAAAGTGAGGGCAATTTTTATGCTAATCCTGCACAAAGTGAGGGCAATTTTTATGCTAATCCTGCACAAAGTGAGGGCAATTTTCGGAATGTAAAATGCAATCTCAGCGTTTCTGACCCGTAAAATCGCCCAACGCCGCAGCGGTACACCCGCTAATCGCCCTATTCATGCAGAGTACAGGCAAAACA
>JAIROF010000215.1 GCA_031257655.1 Prevotellaceae bacterium
ATCGCCTCCGAAGGGTTTAAGCCGTCGGTGATCATGGACAGGGATGGCGTGCAGCGCCACAGCTTCCGTGCCGGCGTTCACCACATTGCCGTCAAGGCGGTAGATAACGACGGGCTGGAGAACATCGAAGTAATAAAGCTGAAGATCAACGGAATGGTTGAGCGGCTGAAATAAGTATTTTTTACATTTATATGAAAGAAAAAGTTTACATATTTGATACGACCCTGCGCGACGGTGAGCAAGTACCCGGGTGCCAGCTCAACACGGTCGAAAAGATAGAGGTCGCCCGCATGCTCGAAACGCTGGGGGTAGATATTATCGAGGCCGGGTTTCCGGTGAGCAGCCCGGGCGATTTCAGCTCGGTGGTAGAAATATCCAAGGCGGTGGCCAACCCCATTATCTGCGCCCTCACGCGAGCCGTCGAAAAGGACATTGAGGTGGCGGCCGACGCCCTCAAGCTTGCAAAGAGAGGGCGTATCCACACGGGCATCGGCACTTCCGATTTTCACATAAAGTATAAGTTTGGTTCAACGCCGGAAGAAATTATAGATCGTGCTGTTAAGGCGGTTAAATTTGCCCGAAACTTGGTGGGCGAGGTGGAATTTTACGCCGAAGACGCCGGGCGAACGGAAAACAAGTACCTCGCCCGCGTGGTGGAGGCGGTTATTGGCGCCGGCGCCACCATCATCAACATCCCCGACACCACAGGCTACACCCTGCCGCACGAGTACGGCGCAAAAATCAAGTACCTCATCGAGCACGTCCCCAGCATCCATAAGGCTGTAATTAGCACCCACTGCCACAACGATTTGGGAATGGCTACGGCAAATACCCTTTCGGGAATCCTCAACGGGGCGCGGCAGGTGGAGGTAACCATAAACGGCATCGGCGAACGCGCCGGAAACACTTCGCTCGAAGAGATAGTCATGATCCTTAAAAGCCACAAAAAGAAAGGCTTGTACACCGACATTAACAGCAAAAAAATAGCGCCTGCCAGCCGTTTGGTTTCTACGCTCATGCGCATGCCCGTGCAGCCCAACAAAGCTATCGTCGGGCGAAACGCCTTTGCCCACTCCTCCGGTATTCATCAGGATGGATTTTTGAAAAAGCGCGAAACGTACGAAATTATCAACCCCAAAGACGTAGGGCTTACCCAGTCCTCCATCATACTCACCGCCCGCAGCGGACGGGCTGCCTTAAAGCATCGCTTGGAGGAAATAGGTGTAAAGCTCTCAAAAGCTGAGCTTGATGGAATATACCCGCGCTTTCTTGAGCTGGCGGATAAGAAAAAGGAAATTAACGACGACGATTTGCTGGTGCTGGTAGATCGCGACAAAAGCGTTGATAAAAGCATACGGCTCTTGGGCTTACAGGTGCTTTGCGGAAAAAACCTGCAGGCAAGCGCCACCGTAAAGCTTTGCTACAACGGTGGGGAGCTCACCGAAGTAGGCTTGGGGAATGGCCCTATTGACGCCTCACTTAACGCCATACGCAGCATTGTGAAGCAAAAAATTCACCTCGAAGATTTTGTTATACAGGCAATCACGCGCGGAAGCAACGACATCGGAAAAGTGCACATGTCGGTGGAGTACAAAGGCGTACTATTCTACGGTTTTGGCGCCAACACCGATATAGTTCAAGCATCGGTTGAGGCATTTTTGGATGCGGTTGGAAAAGCCTTGAAGTAATGTAAAGGTGCAAGCCATGAGCAAAGATATAGTATGTATAAATGTTTTAAAATCTCCTGACTAAATGAAGCAAACCCTTTTCGATAAAATTTGGGAGCGGCACGTTGTAGAGCCTGTCGCTAAGGGGCTTGACGTGCTGTATATCGACCGGCAGCTGATACACGAAGTTACCAGCCCGCAAGCGTTTGAAGCCATGCGCCGGCGGGGCGTCAACGTTTTTCGCCCGCAGCAGGTAACCGCCACCCCCGACCACAACACGCCTACGCTCAATCAGCACCTGCCCATCGGGGAGGAAGCGTCGCGAAAGGCACTTGAAGCGTTACGCCAAAACTGTAGCGATAACGGTATTGCTATCTTTGATTTAAATACAGAATACAACGGCGTAGTGCACATCGTTGGACCCGAGCTGGGGCTTACCCAACCCGGCATGACCATTGTTTGCGGCGACAGCCATACGGCTACGCACGGAGCCTTTGGCTGCGTGGCCTTTGGAATTGGCACGAGCGAGGTGGAAATGGCGCTGGCTACGCAATGCTTACTTCAAAGTAAGCCAAAGCAAATGCGTATTACTGTTGAAGGAAAACTTCAACGTGGCGTCAGCGCAAAAGACGCAATCCTCTACCTCATAGCGCAGCTGACAACGAGCGGCGGCACAGGCTGCTTTGTAGAGTACGCGGGCGAAGCGTTCCGAAGCATGAGCATGGAGGAGCGCATGACGGTTTGCAACATGAGCATCGAAATGGGGGCGCGCGGCGGGCTTATTGCGCCGGACGAAACAGCGTTCCGCTACGTAAAGGGGCGAATGTACGCTCCCCAAGGAGCGGAATGGGATGAAAAGCTAAGCCGCTGGAAATCCCTTTTTACGGATAGCGATGCTTCTTTTGATAAAGAATATGCATTTGACGCAAAGGATATTAAACCATACGTTACCTACGGCACAAATCCGGGTATGGGCATGGGCATTGACGAAGCTATACCTCCGGACGAGCCTAACGTTAAGGCGCTGGAGTATATGGGCTTCAAAGCCGGAGAGAAGCTGCTGGGCAAGCCGGTGAGCTACGTGTTCATCGGGAGCTGCACCAATGGGCGGATAGAAGATTTTCGCGCTGCTGCGCAAATTATCAAAGGCCGCAAAAAAGCGGCAAATGTTTTTGCCTACCTTGTTCCGGGGTCGAAATCGGTGGAGCGGCAGGCGCGAGAGGAAGGGCTGGCGGAAATTTTTGAGGAAGCCGGCTTTACCTTCCGGCAGCCCGGATGCTCGGCTTGCCTTGCCATGAACGACGACAAAGTGCCCGCCGGCGAGTACTGCGCCTCAACCTCCAACCGCAACTTTGAGGGGCGGCAGGGCGCAGGCGCGCGCACGCTGCTGGTAAGCCCGCTCACCGCAGCGGCGGCAGCCGTTACCGGAAGAATTACCGACCCAAGAGAGCTGATGTAAAGATTTAAGGAATAATGCCTAACTTATTATAGTAAAATATTATGGAAAAGTTTAATGTGCTAACCACTACCTGCGTTCCGCTTAACGTAGAGAGCGTGGACACCGACCAAATAATTCCTGCTCGCTTTCTCAAAACGACCAACCGTGCAGGTTTTGGGGCTAACCTTTTTCGCGATTGGCGCTACAACGCCGACGGTAGCCCCGTTCTCAGCTTCGTTTTGAACAACAAGGCTTACGGCGGACAGGCGCTGGTAGCCGGAAAAAACTTTGGCTGCGGCTCAAGCAGGGAGCACGCTGCATGGGCTATTGCCGACTACGGCTTCCGCGTGGTGATTTCCCCCCTGTTTGCCGATATTTTTAAGGGGAATGCCCTCAACAATGGGGTGCTGCCTTTGCAGGTGAGCGAAGCGTTTGTTGAAGCCATCTTTGCGGAGGTGGCAAAAAATCCGGATACAACCATAACCGTTGACTTACCGGCGCAAAAAGTAGCCATCAACACCACCGGGCAAAACGAGCGCTTCGACATAAACAGCTACAAAAAGCATTGCTTTATAAATGGCTATGATGATATTGATTATCTTCTGTCAATTAAAGAAAAAATTGAAGCGTATGAGCGGATAGTGAATGTAGGAAGAAAAATAATGTAGAATGGTGTATATGAGTACAATAGAAAAAACACAGGAAATATTGACCGCATTGGGATTGCCAACGGCGCAACAAATAGCTGTTGAGGGAAAAGAAATCAAGCTTTCGGCCGGAAAACATAACGAGCTACAGGCGGCTGTAATTGAAAAGTTTGCTCCCCGCTTTGCAGGCGGAGGCAAAGTATTATACTTGGGTGATACCGCAAATAAAGACCTTTTTGTTGATAAGGAAGGACTTGGAAAAATAGGAATCCCCATTACCGAACACAGTAAATTGCCTGACATTGTTATCTATGATGAGCCAAAGGAATGGTTGTTTTTAATAGAAGTTGTCACATCTCATGGGCCGGTATCTCCAAAGCGCATTCTTGAGCTGGAAGAATTTCTGAAAGAATCGAAGGTTGAGAAAATATATGTAACAGCATTCCCTGATAAATCGGAATTTAGAAAACATGTCAACGACATTGCGTGGGAAACAGAAGTATGGATTGCTGATAACCCCGACCACATGATTCATTTTAACGGAGATAAATTTATAGGACCAAGATAAACAGTGAAAAATAGTAGCCGGATTAAAGTATTTTCAGGCAAGTACAGTGCGAAGCGAGTTAGCGAATGCCTTTATAAGCAGCGCATTTATGCTAAAATCACGAAACTAAAAATAGATATAAAAGATGCAAAATTTCATCGCAAGCTACCTTAACGCCCTCTCCGCTCTTTACGCGCAGGGCATCTCCACCGAGCATTCGTTTCGCGGGGCGCTGGCGG
>JAIROF010000195.1 GCA_031257655.1 Prevotellaceae bacterium
AAAAACCTAATTTACTCACTCGTGCTTATTTTTGGTGTTCGTGAGCTCGCTGCGCTCGGTTACACCTAATTTTAATAACAAAACAACCTCAGTAGCAGGGAGATATAGTAGAAATAACAACATCATTAACCTCATTAATGTAAATGATTTATAATCAGTATAATAATTACCATCTCATACAATTTATGACATTACCAAAAAAATAAGCGCGAGTGAGTAAATTAGGTTTTTCACTCCCACAATTTATGATGCTCCCCTCATTTTCAACTTTCAACTTTCAATTCTCAATTCTCAATTCTCAATTCTCTACAGCTCTATGAACTCCTGAAACAGAACTTGCAGGTAGGCTGTTCCCTCCCTGAAGATTCTTGCGCTGTCCTCCGGCGGCAGGTCTTTGCTGATGAAAGTGTGCGCGTCGAAGCTGTACACAAAGCTACCCTCCGGACGCTTGTAGCCGGGGCCTACGTGCTCCTCTACCCACGCAAAATTTTCCGTGTAGGGGTTAAGCACATCCTTGCTCCAGCGGAACGGCGTTGCGTCTATTTTCAGCTGCTTCAGCAGGGTTTTCGGGATGTCGGCCTGCGTTGCCAGGCGCTCTATGCGCTGCCCTCGGAGCTCCGGCTTGAGCGCTTCGCCGTAAAAGAGCATGGGTATATGGATGTGCTCAAAGGAGAAGAAATCTCTTGTGATGTGGCTTACGCGCCCGTGGTCGGCCACCAGAATGAAAAGCGTGTTGGCGTACCACGCCTGCTGCCGCGCGTGGGCAAAGTACTCGCCCAGGCACTTGTCGGTGTAGTAGACGGAGTTGAGGTAGGGCATTTGGGGCAAATCCCAGCCTAAGGCGTTTTGGAGCGGCTGGTCGAAAGGCGAGTGAGAGCTGAGCGTAAAAAGCACGGAAAAGAAAGGCTGCGGCTCGCTGCGGAGGTCTTCGAGCTGCCGCGCCAGCACGTCCTCATCGTGCACGCCCAGCTTGCCGCGATGCAGCTTTCCTGTAAAATCTTCCTCCCGCACGGTGCGGGCAAAGCTGTTGAACGCAATAAAAGCCCCGATGTTGCCGTACTCCATTTGCCCGCCAAAGTAGAACGATGTGTGGTATCCGTTTTCGTTAAGGCGCTGCGTGAGGGTGGGCAGCCGCTTTGCCTTGTCCGGAAAGTCGCAGGCGGTTACCTGCGGCAGGGCCGGGTAGCCCGCCAGGATTCCCGCCAACCCCTGCTGCGACCGCTTGCCGCCGGAGTAGAGCTGCCCGAACATCAGCCCATCCTGCTCCAGCTGCTTAAAGTTGGGCGTTACGCCGGCTGTGCCGCTAATGGATTCTATGATATCGCCCGACCAGCTCTCTAAGATGAGGACTACGATGTTCGGCCTGTCAACGTTCAGCACCCGGAGGCTGGTGTCCCGCTCCACATGGTGAAGCGCGGCAACAATATCCGCCGCTTCGCCTTGCGGCATGGTAACGTAAGGATTTTTTTCGAGAATGCCGGCCCCGTGTATTACGCTGTGGATAAGGTTCCACGCCGGATTTACGGCAATATCGTTCAGCATTTGCTTCTTCGAAAAGTAAACAATGCTTTGGTGTATGGGAATAGGTCGTGCGCCGCCTCTTATCCCTCCAAGAAGTAGCACCGGCGTAGCTAAGATGTAGGGCGCGGCGCAGTACCATTTTACCTTCGAGAGCTTTTTGTCCAAAAACCACCGCCCGAAAATAAACGTCCAGAGCGCCGTGCTGCCGATAACGGTCAGCGTCAGGGCAATAATCTGTCCCGTAGGAGCCGAGTTGACCACTTCGCTCGGGTTGCGCAGGTAGAACAGGGCTTTGTAGCTGAGCTTGGACTGCCACTCGGCGTAAATGCCCAGCTCGCCGGCCACAATGGTGAAGTAGATTAGCAGCAGCAGCGCGTTGTACCCAACGAATGCGTACGCCGACCAGCTCCTTTTGAAAAACATCTGCGCCGCGCAGAGCAAAAACGGGACAAGCATGAGGTAGCAGGCCGACGAAACGTCCAGCTTCCATGCGTGAAAAAGCGTGGGGAAGACCTCCCACCACTTCACGCCCTGTACCTGGAGCTCGCCGGCGGAGAAAATGAAAAACACAACCCTTGCGTAGGCAAAGGCTGCCATCCAAAAAAGAAATTGGCGGAGGAGAAATTTAAGGTGTTGCTTCATTGCGTTACGGTTTTTTTGTTTGCGGAGAAAATCCTGCGGCAAAAGTACATGAAAATACGGCATTCCCAAACGCATGAGATGAAAAAAGTTTTCTTACAGAGGAAAGGTATAAAAAACCTGCTTACGACCGCAAGCTGCCGCCGGAGCGCCGGAACGGTGAAGAAAAAGCAGGACGTGCCGGAGAGCGGAGGCGGCTTCGGAAAAGTGGTTGATGGCCATTTTCGGTTGATATGCTGCGCTCGGCATGGCTTTGTACGAAAATAGCACGCAGATGGCGCAGCACAACGTGCTCGGCGTAGCGTCCTCGCTACGCCGTGCTAAAAGCAAGGCGCCAGCCTTGCACATAAAAACACCTCCGGCTACGCTCAATGCAGCGTAAACGCTACGCTGAATGCAGGCGCAAGCCCATTAACCATTAACCATTAACCATTAACCGTTAACCGTTAACCGTTAACCATTATAAAAAAAGCTGCTACTTGATACCTGTAGCAGCTTTCCGCTATACTCCCAATGACGGCTTGTCAAGCGATGGCTATCATTTTCATGTTCTTTTTGAGGTCATCTTCGTTCATTTTCGGTATAGAAACGTTCAGCACCCCGTGCTCCATTTTGGCCGCGATTTTGTCTTTGTCCGCATTTTTGGGGAGAATCATTTTTTGCTCAAACTTGCTGTACGAAAATTCGCGCCGCAGGTAGAGCTCGGTTTCTTTTTCCCCCAAATTCTCCGCCTTTTTCTCCATAGAGATGACAAGGTTGTTGTCATCGTCGATGCGCACACAAAAATCGTCTTTGGTCATGCCCGGAGCGGCCACTTCAATCCTGTAGTCCGCTTCGGATTCAACGATGTTGATAGCCGGCGCTGTTGCATTTGCCCGTAACATCCAGTCGTTGCTGAATAAATCACTAAATACATCGGGCAGCCAATTTTGGTTTCTTTTAATCAGGTTCATAATTAGTCCTCCTATAGTTAATGAGTTAAACAATGGTTTTCGTAAGGCAATCCTTCAAGTAATGTGCCAACGAAAAAAACCCGACAACTTGTCATACCCCCTCATACAGCCAAAACGCATTTTGCTTATTTTTAGCCATTTGCATTCTGGCATTCTGGCATTCTGCATTCTGCCTACACGCGTAGGGGCATGGCGGGTGGTTCTGCAAGCGCTTAGAACAGCGTTGGGTGGTCTTGCTCCAGCTTTTGGAGGATGACGGTGATGATGGCTTCGCGAAAAAGCTTGGTGCGGTTTTTTATGCTGTAGCGCTTGCAGAAGTTGTCTATCAGCTTTTGCTCGTCGCTGTTAAAGACGATGGTCTTGCGGTGTATGCGCCTTCGGCGCTCTTTTTCGTCCATGCTCATTTTTTTATTTTCCATATTTTAGGCGCTTAAAACGTTATTCCCAGCTTCAGGTTTAGCCGAAAGGGGGTGAGGTAGTTGGGCACGGCCACCATGCCGGACGGCTGCCCGGCGTACTGCACGGTGCGCACCCACAGGTAGGAGGAGACATTTCTGGCGTTGAAAAGGTTGAGCACCTCAAGGGTAATGGCGCCGCTTTGCAGCGCTCCGCCGAGCAGCTCCTTCAGGGGCGCCCCCTGCGCTTTGTCAAACAGCACGTAGCTCAGCCCTGCATCCACGCGCCGGTAGGGCGGCATGCGGAACGTGAGGTCGTAGCGGTCGTCCGCCGGCGCCAGCGCGGGGAGCCCCGTCCCGTAGCAGAGCGACAGGCAGGCGCGCCACTGGGGCAGCGCGGGCAGGTGATCCTGCAGCAGGATGGAGAGGTTGAGGCGCTGGTCGTTGGGCATGGGGAAGTAGCCGGGGTAGCGGGTTTGCCCGTCGCCGTCGCGGTAGGCGTCGCCCTGCACATCCTGCTGCGCCTGCATGAGCGAGAGGCTGACCCACGATTCGGCACCGCTCACCAGCGCCGCGCTCAGCCGCGCATCCACGCCCCAAACAAAGCCGTCGGCGCGGTGGCGCCAGTCGTAGAGGAGCGCCACGTTGTCCTGCCGGTAGGGGATAAGGTCGAGCAGCCGCTTGTAGTAGGCCTCCGACGTGAGCCGGAAGGGGATGTCGTGCCACGCAAACGTTGCGCTTGCGCCGAGCGTCAGGTGCCACGAGCGCTGCGCCGTAAGGTCGGTGCGCAGCTGCATGGCGGGGTTTTTCATCTCCTTAAAGAAGGCCGGCTGGTGGTAGGCGCCGGCGGCGACAAAGAGCTGCCGGTTCTTTCGGCCGTAGGGGTAGAAAACGGCTTGCAGGCGCGGCGAAATGAGCAGCTCCCGGTTCAGCGCCACCGCCGTAACGCGAACACCGGGCGTTACGCGCAGCAGGTGCCCCCCGCCTACGCCTACGCCGTACGCTTCCTGCACAAACAGGCTGTACTGCCACGCGCCCACGGAGGCGTCGGCATGCGCGCTGCTCATCACGTTGAGGTTGCCTTCGCTGCGCGGCATCATGTACCCGGCGGAGTCCACCCGCTGCCAGCGGCTGACCTCGTCGTACACGCGGTAGCGCAGCGCTTTGACGCCCCACTTGAGCGCTCCTCGGCGGTGGTACCAGCTGCCGCTGTGCTCGGCAGCGTAAACGCTGGTGGCGGCGACAGTACGGGCGTGGTCGAACGACGACCCCACCCCAATGTCGGCGCTGTTGTCGTCCGCCGCCGCCGCACCCGACGCCGATTGCTTGAGCCAGTACTCGCCAAGGATGTCGTACCGCTCCTGCTCGAGCATGGCGACCGCCGAGCCGGTGAACCCGAGCACCACGTTGTCCGACACGCGGTACTTTGCCGTCAGCGCGCCCAGCAGGTTTTGCGTCAGGTCGTCCTCTCCGCCCTCGTAGTACATGGTAAAGGTGGTGGGGTTGTCCAGCGTGCCGAAGGTGGTTTCGCGGTTGACCGGCGTAAAGCGGTAGCGGTTGAGCGCGTAGCTGCCCAGCAGGTTGAGGGTGAGGTTGCGCACCGGCGCAAAGTAGATGGCCGTTTGCAGGTCGGAGAACGAGGGGTTGTACTCCCCCTTTACGTCGAGCGTCCCCAGCAGGTAGGTGGCGCGCTTGTAGCGCATCCCCACCACGCCGCCCAGCTTCTTTTCGGGGAAGGCAAAGTCGCACGCCGCCGAAGCCCCCAGCATGTTGGCCTCCGCGCTCCCGCCAAACGCGGTGGGCTGCCGGTAGGCCACGTTGAGCACGCTGGACATCTTGTCGCCAAACTCCGCCCCAAAGCCGCCGGTGGAGAAGTCGATGGCGGACGTCATGTTGGGGTTGATGAAGCTGAGCCCCTCCTGCTGGCCCGTGCGCGTGAGCATGGGGCGGTAAATCTCCACGCCGTTGACGTACACCAAGTTTTCGTCGTAGCTGCCGCCGCGCACCGAATACTGGGCGCTGAGCTCGTTGGAGGAGTGCACGCCCGGCAAAATTTTGAGGATGTTTTCAAAGCTGCCCGACGCCCCGGCAAGGCGCGACAGCGCCTGCGCGTCAATCCGCTCAACGACCCCGGAGCGCGGTTCGCGACCCGTAACCACCACCTCTTCCAGCGTGCCCTCGATCTGCTCTTCGGCCTCGGCGCCTTCGCCGGCCGCCAACGGCGCCGGGCAGCACAGCAGCAGCAGCAGGAGCAATGGCGGAAATGTATGTTTTACTTCTGGATTCAACAATACTTCTGGATTCAACAACGTTACTTCAGGCTTCAACAATTCAAAAGATTAAGCCGCGAAGATACGAAATATTTGCGTAACAGCAGCGGCAAAAAGGGAGGGAAGGCCTTGCCGCCGGCTGTATGGTAAGGAAAGGAGCAGCACGTTGACGCTTTTTAACCGTCTCGACGCGGCGTCCGCTCGGAAAAAAATAATACTTTTGCAGCCATATTCGGCCAAAGGCCTTTTCGCGCGATGCGTGGCGCCACCTGCGTAAGGCTTGCGGCGACCCTATGGCCGCGCTTTTTATGCCCAATCCCATCCGCCGCCAACCGCAAGCGTTCCCGCAATGCTTTCCGGTCGAGGCGGAAAAGTACCTCAATAGCAACCCTGATTTATGAAAAAAATGCTGATTGCCGCCGGCGCTTTATGCATGACGTGCCATTTTGCCGTTGCCCAAAACAGCGAAACGCTCTGGACAGACCTCGAGCTTGGCTACGGCTGGATGCTCGCCGACAAGGGGCGCTACCGCCTCACGGACGACAACGATCAGATGTACATGAGCATTTTTCACCTCAGGCTGCGCTACTACCTTACCGATGCGCTGTCTCTTGGGGCGGGTCTTGGCGTTGCGCCGTACCACAACTACAGCATAACAGCGCCATTCGCATCCGCAGGATTGCAGTACGACCTCCGCCGCCTTCCGCGCCTGTTCACCTACGCCGACGTCAGCTTCCCGCTGAGCGTAGAAACCGCCTCCTCCGACTTCTTTAGCCGCTGGGATGCCGATTACGACGTTAGCTACACGTCGGGCTTTGCAGCCAACGCCGGAGTAGGCTACAGCATAGCGTCAAGCCCACGCCGGTCGCTGTACGTTGCCCTTGGGTATCACCTGTTCCGGTACAACCTGTCCGTCAGCTTCCCCAACGACAACGCGCCAAACAGCCCGCCGGACGACAGGAGGGCGAAGCATGCCATCCTTTTGAGAGTTGGCTATACATTTGATGTGAAAAAAGCGTGGGCGGCATATCTTGAGCGATACAGCAGGAGCTACTACTGATGGCTACATACCAGCTGCGCCCGGCAAGGCTTTGCGCAAAAGTTGATAGATACCGCTATGAGAAGATACCTTGTTTTTACTTGGTAATGTCATAAATTGTATGAGATGGTAATTATTATACTGATTATAAATTATTTACATTAATGAGGTTAATGAGGTTGTTATTTCTACTATATCTCCCTGCTACTGAGGTTGTTTTGTTATTAAAATTAGGTGTAACCGAGCGCAGCGAGCTCACGAACACCAAAAATAAGCACGAGTGAGTAAATTAGGT
>JAIROF010000051.1 GCA_031257655.1 Prevotellaceae bacterium
GAATTGAGAATTGAGAATTGAGAATTGAGAATTGAGAATTGAGAATTGAGAATTGAGAATTGAGAATTGAGAATTGAGAATTGAGAATTGAGAATTGAGAATTGAGAATTCGACCTTTGAAATTCTCATAATTTGTTGAGGGTGAGATTTTTGCAGTGGTGTGGTTTTTGCAAGGCCGTAAAGAATCAGCGATTTTGTGTTGTGTCACTCGGTTAGACCTCACCCCCGGCCCCTCTCCAAAGGAGAGGGGTGGCTTACGCCGAAATTCGACGCCCTGTTCCCCTCTCCTTTGGAGATTGGAGAGGGGGCTGGGGGTGAGGTCTAAAAAGATAGATTTGCTATTCCGCACCCTGTGATTTTTTATGACAAAAAAAAATTAGCGTAATTAGCGTAATTCGCGGACAAAAAAATTAGCGTAATTACTTCCATATCATGATTTAGGTACCAAAATTGCAAGCTGAGAAATTATGTCGAAAATAGGCGTATTTGTTTGCCACTGCGGCGAAAATATCGGCGCCACGGTTGACTGCGCAAGGGTTGCGCAGGAGGCGTCGGCGGTTGAAGGCGTCGCGTTCAGCGCCGACTACAAGTACATGTGCTCCGACCCCGGGCAAACGCTCATAAAGGAGGCCGTTAGGGAGCATGGGCTGACGGGCGTGGTGGTGGCCGCGTGCTCGCCGCGCATGCACGAGCCAACCTTCCGCAAGGCCTGCGCCGAGGCCGGCCTGAACCCCTACCTGTGCGAAATGACAAACCTCCGCGAGCACTGCTCCTGGGTGCACGAAAAGGGGGAGGCAACGACCGAAAAAGCCGTGGGGCTTGTCCGCATGCTGGTCGAAAAGGTGAAGCGCAACAAGCCCTTAGACGCCATCCGGGTGCCCATCGCAAAAAAAGCGCTGGTGATAGGCGGCGGCATTGCGGGCATTCAGGCGGCGCTGGACATTGCCAACGCCGGGCAAAAGGTGATCTTGGTAGAGCGGGAGCCGTCCATTGGCGGGCACATGTCGCAGCTTTCGGAAACCTTCCCCACGCTCGACTGCTCGCAGTGCATCCTCACGCCGCGCATGGTGGACGTGGCGCAAAACCCCAACATCACCCTGCTCACCTTCGCCGAGCTGGAAAAGCTGGAGGGATTTATCGGCAACTTTAAGGCCACCATTCGCCAGAAGGCAAAAGGCGTAGACCACAGCAAGTGCACCGGCTGCGGGCTGTGCTCCACCAAATGCTCGTCGCGCAAAATACCGAGCGAATTTAACGAGGGCTTAGGCCTGCGCAGCGCCATCTACACCCCATTCCCGCAGGCGGTGCCCAACAAGCCGGTTATAGACAAGGCCAATTGCCTGTACTACAAAAAGGGGCGGTGCCGGGTGTGCGAAAAGGTGTGCCCCACGGGCGCGGTTGAGTTTGACCGCGAAGACGAATTTACTACCGAAGAGGTGGGCGCTATTGTGGTGGCCACGGGCTTCGGCGTGCTCAAGCCGGACTTTTTTCCCGAATACGGCTACGGCAGGTACCGGGACGTCATCACCGGGTTGCAGTTTGAGCGGCTGGCGTCGGCGTCGGGGCCTACGCTGGGCGAAATTCGCCGCCCATCGGACGGCGCGGTGCCCAAGAAGGTGGTGTTTATTGCCTGCGCAGGGTCGCGCGACCCCGCCAAGGGGATTCCCTACTGCTCAAAGATATGCTGCATGTACACCGCCAAGCACGCCATGCTCTACCGCCACAAGGTGCACGACGGCCAAGCATACGTGTTCTACATGGACGTGAGGGCCGGCGGAAAAAGCTACGAGGAGTTTGTGCGCCGCGCCGTTGAGGAGGATGGCGCGGGCTACATTCGCGGGCGGGTGGCGCGCGTTTACGAAAAAAACGGCCAGCTGGCCGTCTGCGGCGCCGACACCCTGCTGGGGGGACGGCCGGTGGAGATAGCGGCCGACATGGTGGTGCTGGCCAGCGCAGGCGTTGCCAGCCCTGGCTCGGAGGAGCTGGCGCAAAAAATGCACGTCTCGTACGACGCCTACCACTTCTTTGCGGAGGCGCACCCCAAGCTCAAGCCGGTGGAGACCAACACGGCCGGCATATACCTCTGCGGAGCCTGCCAGGCGCCCAGGGATATACCCGAAACCGTAGGCATGGCCTCGGGCGCCGCGGCGAAGGTCATTGGCCTCTTTGCCGCCAGCGAGCTGACGCGCGAACCCCTCGTGGCGGCGGTAAGCCGAACGGCCCCGCCGGAATTTTCGACCTGCGTAGGGTGCTTTATGTGCGAAACGGCCTGCCCCTACCAGGCAATTGGCCGCGAGGACATAAAGGACAGGTCGGGAAACCTCATTAAGCGCATTGCAAAAGTCAACCCGGGGCTTTGCCAGGGCTGCGGCACGTGCGTATCCTTTTGCCGCTCCAAATCAATTGACATACAAGGATTCTCCAACGAACAAATGTTTGCTGAAGTAATGGCGATATGATAGAAAGCTAAGCTTACGGTGGCGATGTAAAAAATCACCTTTTGCATGAATCTGCCGTATATTTTTGCATCATCACTAAACATTTTTAAGCGCTATTATGAAAAAGACAAGAACTTTAGCCGGATTGGCTGCCGCCGCCTGCATGGCGTGCGGCATAGCGTGCGGCTGCTCGAGCAGCGATGTGTCGTCGCTGGAGGCAGGATTTAAAAAGCCGCCCCTCAGCGCGCGCCCCGGAGTATACTGGTACTTCATGGACGGGAATTTTTCGAGAGAAGCCGTCACCAAAGATTTGGAATCCATGCAGCAGGCGGGCATTGGGCATGTGCTGTTTCTGGAGGTAAACGTGGGCGTTCCTCGCGGAAGGGTTGACTTTCTGAGCGAAGAGTGGCAAGATTTGTTTGTATTTGCGGTGCGCGAGTGCGAGCGGCTGGGCATCGGCATGATGCTGGGCATTGGCCCCGGGTGGACGGGCAGCGGCGGCCCCTGGGTGAAAGGCGAAGAGTCGATGCAGCACTTAGTTTACACTTCGGTGGAGGTTTCGGGCGCCGGGCGGCAAACCATCGCGCTTCCCCAGCCGGCCCCCAAGGAGCCCTTTTTCGGGATAGCCGAAGAGGTGCAGCAGCAGTGGTCGGATTTTTATCAGGATGTGTCTGTGCTTGCCTTTCCGGCGGGCGCAACCCTCTTCGGCGCCGCTTATGTAGAAGATGCCGGCTACATCGCGATGCGGGAAATCGAAGAGCGGGCGCTGTACTACCGCAAGCCGTACAGCTCGATGTCGTTTGGCGTAAAGGAGTACCTGAGCACCTACGATGCTTACGCCGCCCGCCCTGGGGATGCGCCCGTGGCGAAAGACCGCATCCTCGACCTTACGGCGCAGCTGCAGCCCGACGGGACGCTGACGTGGGATGTTCCGGAAGGTCGGTGGACGGTCATGCGCTTCGGCAGCCGCAACAACGGCAACGCCACCCGTCCGGCGCCAAGGCCGGGGCTGGGCTTGGAGGCCGACAAGCTCGATAGCGCAGCGCTAAACCGCCACCTGGAGCAGTTTACCGAAAAGCTCTTCCGGCGTGCAGGCTTCAGCAAGTCCGACCCGCGCGGCGGATTGCAGCTGCTGCACATAGACAGCTGGGAAATGGGCTCGCAAAACTGGACGCCCCGCTTCCGCGAAGAGTTCACGCGCCGCCGCGGGTACGACCCGCAGCCCTTCTACCCCGCCTATGCCGGCGTGATGGTGCAAAGCCGCGAGGCCAGCGAACGCTTTCTCTGGGATGTGCGGCAAACGGTGCAGGAGCTGGTGCTCGAATACCACGCCGGGCACGTTAAGCGCTACGCTCACCGCTACGGCATGGGCTTGTCCATCGAGCCGTATGACATGACGCCCATTTCCGACATCGAGCTCGCTGCCGCAGCCGACGTCCCGATGTGCGAGTTCTGGAGCCTGACAAACGGCTATAATACGTCGTTCAGCACGGGCGAAGGCGCGTCGGCGGCGCACCTCACGGGGCAGCCGCTGGTGCCCGCCGAATCGTTTACCTCCAACTGGGACGCCTGGCTACAGCATCCGGCTTCGGTGAAAAACGAGGGCGAATGGGCCTGGGCGTCCGGCATCAACCGGTTCATGTACCACACCTTTGCGCACCAGGCGCTGCCCGACAGCCTGCGCCCCGGAATGACGATGGGGCAGTACGGCGTGCACTGGGACCGTAACCAGACCTGGTGGTACCTCTCCCGCGCGTACCACGACTACGTGTCGCGCAGCCAGCTCCTGCTGCAGCAGGGGCGCACGGTTGCCGACATTCTCTACCTCACGCCCGAAGGAGCGCCGCACGTGTTTCGCGCGCCGGAATCGGCCGTCGAGGGCGCCGACCCGATGATGCCCGACCGCAAGGGGTACAACTTCGACGCCTGCCCGCCGAGCTTGCTCTACCGGGCGTCGGTGAAAGACCGCCAGCTGACGTTTCCAAGCGGAGCAACCTACCGGCTGCTGGCGCTTCCGGCATTCGAGACGATGACGCCCGCGCTGCTGAAGAAAATTTCGGCGCTCGTCGACGACGGCGCCACCGTCGTAGGGCTTCCCCCAAAAAAGTCGCCCAGCCTTTCGGGCTACCCCGAGTGCGACAGCGAAGTGCAGGCGCTTGCGCAGGCGCTCTGGGGCGGCGTCGACCCGCCGGCGGAGCTGACCGCGCGCTCGTTCGGAAAGGGGAAAATCTTCTGGGGCGAAGAGCTGAAAACGAATGCCGACAGGCTCTACCCGCAGTACGATCTTACCGCAAAAATCCTTGCGGCGGCCCTTCCCCCGGATTTCACCTCCCCCGGACAAATCCGCTACACGCACCGCAGCGGTAGCGATGTGGACATCTATTTCGTATCCAACCGCACGGACAGGGCGGTAGCGGCGGTTTGCCAATTCCGCGTCACGGGAAAACAGCCGGAGCTTTGGCATCCCGTTACCGGAAAAATCTGCGCCCTGCCCGAGTATACGCCCGAAAAAGAGTGGACAAGCATCCCGCTGAAGTTTGATGTGCACGAAGGCTACTTCATCGTGTTCCGCAGCAAAGCGCGTAAGCCGGCGCACGCGGTAAACTTCCCGACAGCGAAGCAGCTGGCGACTTTGGAGGCGCCGTGGACGGTGTCGTTCGACCCGAAGTGGGGAGGCCCCGAATCGGTGGTCTTCGACAAGCTGCACGACTGGACTGCCGATTCCAACCCCGGCATCAAGTACTACTCGGGAACGGCGTTCTACCGCCAATCGTTCGACATGCCCGATTACCCGAAAGGCAGCGCGTTGTACCTCGATTTGGGAAAGGTGAAAGCGATAGCGCGTGTTCGCCTGAACGGTAAAGACCTCGGCGCCGTATGGACGGCTCCCTGGCGCGTGGACGTCTCCAAAATCCTGAAGCCGAAAAACAACGAGCTCGAAATCGAGGTGGTGAATCTCTGGCCAAACCGCCTGATAGGCGACGAGCAGCTGCCGTACGACGGCCCCGAGCACGGGCGCTGGCCCGAATGGCTGACCGAAGGGAAGCCCCGCACAAGCGGAAGGTATACTTTTGCCGCATACCGCCACTACAGCAAGGATGTTCCCCTGCAGGAGTCCGGGCTGATAGGCCCGGTGAGCATCCGCGAAGACGTATGGAGCGGCTCGAAATAGCAGGCAAAGGCTGCCCGAACAGGCGATTTTACTGCGGAGACAAGGCGAAGAGGATGCCGGCAGGGCATCCTCTTTTCGTAGCGGCGTATCGTCCTGTCGTTGTCGGGTCTTCTTTACGGCGTTCAAAAAGGGGTAGCGCCATAAGTTGTGAGGAGTAAATCAGTCAAACATGGGCGCCACCTAACGTTCCACGTTCAAAAAAGTCAGCCGTTTAAAATGCCTTCAGCACAACGCCAAAGTGGTTTGTGGCGCCACCGGCGTGGTAGATAGCCCGCGCGTAGCAGATTTCAAAGTACTTCAGGAGTATTCCCGCTCCGAAGGAAAAGCCGGTTCCGTTTCGCCCTTCGGCGAGGGCGAGCTCGTTGCTGCGCCTGAAGTTGTATCCGCCCATAAGGTAGAAGTGCTTGGAGGGCGCCACCTCTACCCCCAGCGAGAGGTGGCTCAGGAGTTCTCGTCCAATTTTGGTTGCCAGGCCTGCGTTTTGCCTGCCGGCGCCGGACATGTTGTCCTCCTCCTGCGTGTCGTTGTATACGCTGAAGGATTGGAGGTCGTTGAGCGTAGCCGAAAATCCCAGGGGCGCTCTTTCGAGCTTTTTTGCAAGGCCCAGCTGAATTTCGAGCGGCAGGCGTTCGCGGTTGTCCTCGCGGTAGGGCTTGATTTGCAAGCCCACGTTCTTGAGCGACAGCGTTGCGTTGAGCAGCCCGTCGGCGCTGTGGTAGCGGGCGCCCAAGCTGAGCGCCGTGCCGTAGGAGCTGTAGCGCTCCAGCTGCGACACAACCGCGTTGAGCACTACGCCAACGCGAAGAAAGCTGAGCACGCTGCGCGCGTAGTGCAGCCCTGCGGTAAATTCGTTGGCGCCGAACGCTCCTGCGTCTTCGCCCAGCTCGTCCCGCGCGTCGAACGAGCCGTAGTTGAGGCAGACGATGCTGGCGCCAAGCGTCCCCGAGCGGCCTGCGCGCCATGCGCCGGCAACGCTGCTGTGCGAAATGCCGGCAAGGTAGGCGAGGTAGGTCAGCGCGTAGGTGTTGTGCATGCTGCTGTCGAGCAGCGCAGGGTTTTGCGGCGTCATCCCAACGTCGTTGTACAGCGGCGCAAGGCACGAACCCGCCAGCGCCGCCGACTTGGGCGACGAGCCTACCTTGAGAAAGTTATAGGTGCTTTCGCCGCCTATCTGAGCCGAGAGCGGCAATGACGCCAACCCAAGTAAAATGAATATTACGCCTGTCTTCCGGAGCATCGCATCAGTATAATTTACGCCGATGGCATGTGAAACGTGCGGCAAATGTACAACTTTTTCCGGACTTTTTCCGGCTGGACTGCTCTCCGTGCTCCTCTGCGCAAATATTTGCGCAGAGAACCACAGCGGCAGCACAGAGCCGCACAGCGGGATTACGCCGAAATAAGAACGCCGAACGCCGGATGCCGAACGCCGAACGGCTTAGCGCAGCTTGCCATTCTGAGCTATTTGCCGGCTTGCATTTCGCTTCGCTTCATGGGCGACTAATCCCTAATTCTTAATCCCTAATTCCTAATTGAAAACAACCATTTCATTTTCAGATACCTGTGTTTGGTTTGCAAAAAAAAACACCCTCATTGCAGCCACAAATCCAAATATTTTCCGTAAGTTTGCCGTCAATTTTGGTGTTTCGCCTCCACAGCTTCGGAGGCGGGACGAAAAGGGAATCAGGTGAAAATCCTGAGCAGACCCGCTGCTGTAAGCTCCGCCAAAAAGTTTTTGGGCAATTGATAGCGCCACTGTTCCGGCAAGGGATGGGAAGGCGGCTCAAAAACGGAGTAAGCCAGAAGACCTGCCAAAATCTGCATAGTTTAGAGCTTTCGGGGAATGAAGCTTGAGACAAACAGGGCAGGAAGCCACCCTGCGCAGCCACCCTGCGCGCACCTGCACGTTTATCCCAAACACCACATTTACGGCAAGGCTTTTTACGCGCTCCACCTCCTGCGGCGTTCCGCTGCCGGTGGGCGCGCGCCGGTAAAGAGCAGCGCCCAACCCCTCCCCACGAAAGCAGCTCGAATGGTTTGATTGTTTTGAACGAATGAAGAAAAGCGTTTATCGGTTATTTTTGGCAAGAGGATTTGGTATGCTCACAGCGGGTTTGTCGGTTTTTGAGGCGGCGGCGGAGAGCCGGTTAGACAGCCTCCAGCGCATTGAGGAGGTTGTGGTAACCGCAGACCGCTACCGCGAGGTGATACCCTCCCAGCGGCTTTCGGGCAAGCGGCTCGAGGCGCTGAGCAGCTTTTCCGTGGCGGACGCCATCCGCTACTTTGCCGGCGTGCAGCTTAAGGACTACGGCGGCATAGGCGGCCTGAAGACGGTGGACGTCCGCAGCATGGGGACAAACCATACAGGCGTGTTTTACGACGGCATACAGCTGGGCAACGCGCAGAACGGGCAGGTAGACCTGGGGAAATTTTCGCTGGACAACATCGAGGATATATCCCTCTACAACGGGCAAAAGAGCGAAATATTTCAGCCCGCAAAAGACTTCGGGTCGGCAGGCGCCATCTACCTGCGCACGCACCGGCCGCGCTTTGCGCCGAGCGCGCGCGCCAACGTAAAGGCAACGCTTCGCGCCGGCTCCTTCGACCTGGCCAACCCCTCCCTGCTCTGGGAGCAAAAGGTGAGCCGCAGCGTCAGCGCCTCCCTCAACGCCGAGTACATCTACGCCTCCGGAAGGTATAAGTTTCGCTACCGCAAGCTGCGAGGCGACGGCAGCGTGGCCTGGGACACAACCGCCGTCCGGCAAAACGGCGACGTTCACGCCGCGCGGGTGGAGGGCGGCTTCAACGGGTACATCCCCCAGGGAAAGTGGCACGCAAAAGCCTACTTCTACAGCTCGGAAAAGGGCATTCCCGGCGCCGTGGTCAACAACGTCTGGAAGCGGTCGCAGCGGCAGTGGGACGAAAACTTCTTTGCCCAGGCCAGCGCCCAAAAGCAGCTCTCCGAGCGCTTCGACCTGATGCTCAACGCAAAGTTTGCCAGCGACAGGATGCGCTACCTCAACCCCGACACCACCCTGATGTACCTCGACAACACCTTTCGCCAGCAGGAGCTTTACGCCTCCGCGGCCGGAAAGTACGCCATCCTCCCGCAGTGGGACGTGAGCCTCTCCGCCGACTACCTGTGGAACACCCTGGCGGCCAACCTCCCCCTCTTTGCTTACCCGCAGCGGAGCACGGCGCTGGCGGCGCTGGCCACGGCGGTGGAGTGGAGCCGCGTTAAGGCGCAGGCCAGCCTGTTGGGCGCCTTCGTCTTTGAGCAGGTAACGCGCAACTCCGCGCAGGTCGGCAAGGTGAAGGACAAGCAGGAGTACACGCCCGCCCTGTTCCTTTCCTACCAGCCCTTTGCGGCGGCAACGGCGGGACGCCTCAGCCTCGCGCCCCTCCGCCTGAGGGCCTTCTACAAGCGCATTTTCCGAATGCCCACTTTCAACGATTTGTACTATACCGACGTCGGCAACATCGCCCTGCGCCCCGAGTACACCGTGCAGTACAACGTGGGGCTTCTGTACGAGGCGCAATACGCGCGCGGCGTGGTGGAGCGCGTCCGCTTCCACGCAGATGCCTACTACAGCGAGGTAACCGACAAAATTGTCGCCATACCCAAGGGCAGCGGGCAGTTCCGCTGGATGATGATGAACCTTGGCTACGTAGAAATACGCGGCGTAGACGCGGCGGGGAGCGCGGCGTGGAGGCTGCCGGAAGGCCTGAGCCTCGCCACAAGCCTCAGCTACACCTTCCAAAAGGCGCAGGACTTCACCGACCCCACCAGCGCCGACCCCAGAGCGGGCACCTACGGCCGGCAAATTGCCTACATCCCCTGGCACAGCGGATCGGCCATTGCCAACCTCACGTGGAGAACCTGGGACTTGAACTACAGCTTTATCTACGTGGGCGAGCGGTACCACAACTCCACCAACACGCGCGAAAACTACGAGCAGCCCTGGTACACGCACGACCTCACCATCGCAAAAACCTTCACCCTGCAAAAGGTAAAGTGCAAAATTGCGGCAGAGGTCAACAACCTCCTCAACCAGTACTACGACGTGGTGCTCAACTACCCCATGCCGGGGCGAAACTATAAGCTGGTGCTGAAGGTGGAGGTGTGAGGGAATTAGGAATTAGGAATTAGGAATTAGGAATTAAGAATTAAGAATTGAGAATTGTCGTGTAGGGGCGGGGTTTGCCCGCCCAATGAAGAATCAGGTGTGAAATGAAAAGTATAAGCTACATAGCAGAGGTGGTCGCGCTACCTTTTCTGAGAGGGTTAGTAAATCAGCGCACCGGGTATAACTCGTTTGATGTTGGCATAAGCGCCGTACATCACGTAAATAATTACCATTTTTTTGTAGCTGATACAGCGGGCGCCGGGGCCAAAGTGAGATTGAACAAAATCGTTCTGGCTTACGGCAATCGAACCGGCGTAAACGGAAAGCTGCTTAATAGCCTTGTAAAGTCCGTCTCTGTTGCGGGCTGCCGTCAAAGGCTGCTTATATACGAAGCATATATGGTAGAAAAAGTTTTCAATATCGGCTTGAGCCTCGGGAGAAATAAGGATAGCATATTTTCTCATAGCGCGACCCGCATGTTTGCATCCGGCGTAAAGCCTGCCGGAAGCGGTTTAGGCTTGAAGCCGGGGTACGGCTCGTACTTAAGCTCCGGGCTGAGTAGCATATCGTCTGTTACATCGTCCATGCTCAGCTCGCCCAGCTTGACCAGCCGGCTCAGCTTGGCAAAGTCAACGCCATATACTTCGGACAAATGCAGGTCTATTTTGTCAAAAACTTCGTCCACGGTATATCCGATGGGGTTTCCGTTTTCGTCGCACGGAATTTCGTGCTTCCCCACCGTTTCGGCTTCGGAGGCTGCCTCCGGCGCGCTGAGGGGGCGACGTCCGGCTTTGGTTGTTACGTCTGTATCGGGTGATGCCATAGCAGGATTAACTTTAGAATTGTTTAGCGCAAAAGTACATGAAAAACTCAGGTTTTCCAAACAGAAAAGATAGCGGCGAATAGCCTCCGCGCCCCTCTGCGCAAATATTTACGCAGAGAAGCACAGCGGCAGCACAGCGGCAGCACAGAGAACCACAGAGGGCTTACGCCGAAATCAGAACACCGAATGTGTATTATAAAATGATGATAATCAAATTATGCGGCCTGCGAAAGTTGAATTAGGAATTAACCATTAACCATTAACCATTAACCATTAACCGTTAACCATTAACCACCGCTCTTTGACATTTTGGTTTACACGCAATGCAGAGGCAGGAGGCGATTATTTTTCGTCCGTGCGCTTGTGTATCCGAGAATTTCTGCATAAATTTACGCCGTAATCAACATTTTAATGAGTAAGGCTATGATACGCAAGGAATTTATCCCCCAAAGTGAGACCGTTACGCTTACCATCCCCCGAAAATACGTGGGCGTGAAGCTGGAAATCATTGCTTATCCCGTTGAGGAAGATGCCAAAAAGCCTTCCCGCAGGAGCGTAACGTTTACGGATTTCGGATTGGACGCACCGGACTACAAATTTAATCGTGAAGAAGCCAATGCAAGGTAACGCTTTTCTTGACAGCAACGTGGTAATCTATGCTTACCATAGCCCGTAGCGGCAAAATGGCTGCCCTCGCCAAGAGAAAATTTTCCCACCATCATCCAAGAGCCTGTTGAGGCGTGTAGACCAAAAAATCAAGCGGTTTATACGCCTTTTTTATGGGCGCGTGTTAACAAGGCAAACGCCTCCGCGCCCCGCTGCGCAAATATTTACGCAGAGAAGCACAGCGGCAGCACAGAGAACCACAGAGAGAAGATAGCGACGAATGAAATAGCAACAATAAAAAATGAAAAATATAAAATGAAAACTATAAAATACATACTTTACGTTAGCGCATCGGCAGCTGCGCTGCTGGCGGCGAGCTGCCGGAAGGAGGCGGTGATACTTGAGGCGGAGGTAGAGGTCGTAACCTCGCCCGACTCCTCCCTACTCGTCAACCCGTCCGACACCTCCGCAAACCCTGCGGACAGCGCCGTGGTGGTCAAGCGCAAAAGGGTACTCGGATTCTACCTCCTCAACGAGGGAAACATGAGCAGCAACAAATCTACGCTGGACTACTTTGACTACGCCACGGGCGAGTACCACCGCAACATCTACGCCGACGCCAACCCCACCGTGCCCAGGGAAATGGGCGACGTGGGCAACGATTTGGAGATATACGGCAGCAAGCTCTACGCCATCATCAACTGCTCCAACAAGGTGGAGGTCATGGACAAGCACACCGCCAAGCGGCTGGGGCAGGTGAACATCCCCAACTGCCGGTACATCCGCTTTCACGAGGGCTACGCCTACGTGACCTCCTACGCCGGCCCGGTGAAGCTCGACCCCGAATACGAGCAGACGGGATACGTGGCTAAGGTCGATACCGCCACGCTGCAGGTCGTGGCGCAGTGCTTGGTGGGATTTCAGCCCGACGAGCTCGAAATTGTCGGAAGTAAAATATACGTCGCCAACTCCGGCGGATACAGGGTATCCGACAAGGTGTTCAACTACGAAAACACCGTTTCCGTCATCGACATCCCAAGCTTTACCGAAACCAAGCGCATTGAGGTGGCCATCAACCTCCACCGCCTGCGGGCCGACAGGCACGGCAACCTCTGGGTAACCTCGCGGGGCAACTACTTTGACGTACCATCGCGCCTCTTCTGGATCGACACAAAAACCGATACCTACGGCGGGATGATTAAAACTCCCGCTACGGAGCTCTACCTCGACGGCGATTCGCTCTACCTCTACAGCACCGAGTGGAGCTGGGATTTAGATGACTGGAGAGGCTATACTTTTGGTATTGTTGACGTGGCCAAGCGGGAGCTCGTCACCCGCAGCTTCCTTGCCGACGGAGAGGCGCAGAATATCACCATGCCCTACGGCATCATGGTGCACCCCAACACAAAGGACATCTACCTGACCGACGCCGCCAACTTCACCAACTCGGGCGCCCTAATGTGCTTCGACCGCTACGGAAAAAAGAAGTGGCAGGTGGGTACAGGCGATATCCCGGCGCACTTTGCGCTGCTGTACGAGTGAGACGCAAGCATCGTGGTATCATGGTATCGTGGTATCATGGTATCATGGCATCGTGGCATCATGGCATTCATGGCATTCATGGCATTCATGGCATCGTGGCATCATGGCATCGTGGCATCATAGGGTTTTACCCTATGCTGCAAAAACGCGCAAGGCCTTCAGCCTTGCCAGCTGCGGCAACCGCATACGTAGCACGACAAGCCCTGAAGGGGCGACCTGCGATTGCAGCATAGGGTAAAACCCTATGCGACCTTGCCAGCTGCGGCAACCGCATACGTAGCACGACGACAAGCCCTGAAGGGGCGACCTGCGATTGCAGCATAGGGTAAAACCCTATGCGGCGATGCGGCGATGCGGCGGCGATACGGCGCGGCGGCGATGCGGCGATACGGCGATATGGCGCGGCGGCGATACGGCGATACGGCGATGCGCGATGCGCGATGCGACCATGTTGAAAGTAGAAAAAAAAAACAAAACAATACAAGCCATGTCACAATCGCTATCAAAAGTGTACTTGCATATAGCATTCAGCACTAAGTATCGACAACCGTTCATTGACGGTGCGGTGAAAGAGCGCCTCTGGAGTTATATGGGGGGCATTTGCCGAAAAATGGACTGCGACCCCATTCAGGTTGGAGGGTACACCGACCATGTGCACATACTATGCCAGCTGTCGAAAAATGTATCGCAGGCAGATTTGTTAGAGGAAGTCAAAAAGAGGTCGTCGAAGTGGATAAAAACCGTGGGCGAGGCATACGCTGATTTTTACTGGCAGAAGGGGTATGCTGCATTTTCCGTTGCCCCCCTGTCTATCAGCCGCGTGGTTCAATACATCAAGACGCAGGAGGAGCGCCACAGCAGGCAAACGTTCCAAGATGAGATGAGGGGATTTTTTAAAAAGTACGAGGTAGAATATGATGAACGCTATGTGTGGGATTAAGCGCAACCGCATACGTAGCACGACGACGAGCCCTGAAGGGGCGACCTGCGATTGCAGCATAGGGTAAAACCCTATGCGGCGATATGGCGATATGGCGATGCGGCGATGCGGCGATATGGCGATGCGCGATGCGGCCATGCGGCCACGAAGCGGGCGCAACACGACAAAACCTTTTTTTGCGACTCTCCGCTTAGCTTTACGGAGATTCACAATTTTTTTAATCAATTATTCACTATTTAAAAGCTAAACAAACGATGAAAACAAAAAAACTTTTTTCAGCAGTGGCGCTGGCTTGCGCAGTCGCAGGTCTTGCCACAGTAGGGTGCGCGAATAACAGTAGCACACGGAAAGCGAAGAGCGCCGGTGAAACGGTGCTGAACCTTTATGACACGAGCGGAGGCGTGGTGTGGACGGATACCGTCGCTAGTAATCCAGCCGGTTGCGGTACCGGTGGCTATTGGGACAGTACCTACACCACCCACCGGCTTGCCTTTGGCGAATTTGTCTTCGACCACGATGGCGGCGTATGGCCGGGTAGTACTATCAAGTACTGGGGTGGCTTCACTTTCGGGACTAACGGCGATACCTATTGCTACAGCGACACCTCTTATTGCAAGTGCTGCCGTCCGCCCGTTTGGTGCGACAGCACCGGAAGCGCAGGCTGGATAAACAACCAGTGGGGCGTGATAGCTGGCGCAGGATTGGACACCCTCAACTTTGAACCGCAAAAAGGTGCTCCCTACCTCATTGCCTTTGGCTCGGGTATCGACGTGTGGCTGAAAGACAGCGTTCCGTTCAAGCCGCTGGGAGTGTACATCTGCAACCACCCGTGGCCGTATTATGGAAATATCTATGGAGACGGTTTCGCGCGCCCGCTGGACAACGTTGGCGACTATTTTGTGCTTATAATAGAAGGATTGGATGAAGATGGTGATGTCATTGGTACTGTAACAGATACCTTAGCCAAGTATAACCCGAAAAACCCTGCTGCGCCAATACAACCGAAAACTTGGCATCAGGTAGTTTTAGATGAAGAAATAGCAAGACCTGTACAAAATCTTCGCTTTTCGTTAGAAACTACAGATACTGGGCCGTATGGCCCCAACACCGCTTTCTACTTCTGCATGGATAAGCTCAAGGTAGATGTAGATACGAAAGGTGTGGCAGGTAGCGTTACGGAAAAAACCGCTGTAAAGAAAACCGCTATCCAAAAGCCAAAGAAAAAAGATGTTGAAGAATTTGTCGACCATTTGACAGTGGGTAGCCACGTTGCAGGCGAAGCCGTTCTCTACAACGCGCAGGGACAGGTAGCCCTAAAAACGGTGCTGAAAGCAGGCAGCAATAAGCTTGATACAAAGAAGCTGCCGGCAGGTAAATACACAATGGTACATCACCATCGCGTTAAGCATTTTGTAAAAAAATAAGTATTAACCTCCTCTCTTTTATGGCTCTCTGCTATCTTTGTGCAGAGAGCCATTTAGGGGGGAACAACACAGACGAAATTAATGATAACGAAAACAAGGTTGGTTAAAATAATATTCCTGCTATCTATAGCAGCTATTTTTTGCGGAAAAACATCCGCGCAGTGCGACTATTCGGATGATTTTATTACTCTACCGGATGCTACTCATACTTCGTTTACAAGTGAAGAGAATTTTAGGGCTAATGTATCTACTACCAATGGTTGGGTATGCCAGAATATTCAGTTAGTTAAAGGAGGCACTAAATTAGTTGCAAATTCATATAAAATTATAGGCGCAAACAATAAAGCTGTTGTACTGAAAGGAAGAACAGGAATAGTAGGCTCTATTACTTCGCCAATGCTCAGCAATGGCTGTGATTCCATATCTTTGAGTTGCGCAGCAGTAGCCAGCAAAAAAGACATATTCTTGGAATTTAGCATAGAGCAAGAAGGAGTTGTTGTATGGAGAGATACACTTGATGAGAAATCAGTTAAGATGGACAATGTACTTAAATATGATAAAGGAAAAATCGGCATTACAGGAAAATTTACATTTAAGATAGAAACTGTTGCAAAAAGCACAGACAATCCTACTATTTGGAACATCTGCCTCACCGCCAACCCCACCAGCCTTTCCGCACCCACCGCAAGCGTCAGCGGGGCGCACCCAAAGGATGCGGCTGCGGGCATCTACTGGGATGCGGCTACCGTGAGCCTCTCCCATTCGCTGGGCAGCGCCGCCATCTACTACACTACCGACGGCTCGGAGCCCAACCCCGCCTACGATTCGCTGCGCTACACCGCTCCGTTTGGGATTACCGCCTCCACGCAGGTGAAAGCCGTTGCCGTGCATGGGAGCCTGACCAGCCCAACGCTGGACAGCACGATAACCGTTTCCCCCACCACCTTTAGCTTTATCGTTCCCAAAGACGCCTCCGTGTTTGTGGGAGCAAAGGACCAAACGGTGTTCGTAGCCGGGCACTACCTGACAAAGCACTTCATCCCCTTCACCGAAAAGCAGCCCGCCTACGCGGTGGATACGCTCGACGGGGGGACGAAGAAGCAGGTGTTCTACGGCGTGAGCGGCGAGCACAACTACCGCGTGAGCATGCCCGGCAAGCTCACCCACGTGGGGAAGTTTAGCCCCACCGCTACCGGCAAAACGCTTGAGGTGACGCAGGCGCAGCTCGACCTGCACAGCCCCAACCGCGTTGACCACGACGTGACCCACCACCTCGGGCGCAACCATGCGGACATTTACCTCAACGTCAACGCGGCGGGGCACCTCCGCATGGTAAAAGACAGCTCGTTTTACCTGATGAACATCCGCGTATGGCAGGCCATCAACACCGATACGGAAAACTACTTCATTGAGCCGGACTACCGCTACTCCATCACCAACGAGCAGGGCGCGGAGGATAGCAGCGTGGTGGCCATCGCCCCCGACGGCACGCTGACCGCCGTAGGCGCCGGCACCGCCATTGTGCGCGTTACCTACGACGCCATGATGTGCGCCCACACCACCAACGTGGGCGACAACGGCGCGGCATTTTTCAGCGCCCTGTGGCCCGAAAACACCGGCGTGTTTGTGGTTACGGTCGATACGCTCAACGCGCCCGCCACCGGCGTCAGCAGCAACATGCGCGTAAACGACGAGTACTGGACCCCCGAAGACTCTGCCCGGAACTATAAGTTCGTCGATGCGGAGGGCGACGTGTTCTACTACGAGGCCTCCACCGGCGGCTTCGACTTCACGTTCAAGCCCGAGGGCGTTGCCGCCGTCACGCTGGCGCAGCCCGCGCTGCTGGACAGCATCCTTTGGTACCCGAATGGATTTTCGTCCAACGGCGTTACCCCCCACCCCGACGGCAGCTACACCGTGCGCCTCGTGCACGGGCGAAACATCGTGAAGCTGACCAACGCCACCGGCGCATCGGAGTATCAGGTCATCAGCGCAAAGCCCGCTACGTGGACGGTGAGCGGAAATTCGGGCGCAAACAACCTGTTCAACCCCGGCGACACGATCTCCATCCTCTTTGGCACCCCCGGAAGCGATGGCGCGGGATACCCGCTCTACCACCCGCACAACAAGCTGTCGGGCATCTACAACATGAGCGCGGGCATTCAGTACCTTGGCTACCCAACGAATTTCCCGCTCATACTTGGCCCAAATCAGTACCACTTTGCCAGCCGTGCGCAGAAGTACAGCATCATCATTCCCGATGGCTATACCGGCGAGGAGGTGGCGCTCACCAGCGGCGTGATTAAGGTGCAGGGCTTTGGCAGCGCTTTCCCCGCGCACCGCAGCATCACGAAGGTAAACGGCGTGCCGCCCAACCTCAACGCCAGCGTCCGCACCAGCTACTTTGGCTCGGTGCCCAGCTTCTACCTCCGCCTCACCGACAACCCGAGTACGCCGCAAAACCTCACCGCCACGCCCGACGGCGAAACCGCCCTCAGCCTCGCGTGGGAGCCTTCGCGCGACAACGGCAGCGTTGTCGAATATGCGGTTTACGCCAACGGAGCCCTTAAGGAACTCGTTGCGGCAGCAGAAACAAGCTACGATCTCAAAGGGCTAACCCCCGGCACGCAGTACCTCATTGAGGTGGAAGCGACGGACAATGGAGGCCGCTCGTCGGCAAAGGCGCAGGCTACCGCCACCACGCTCGACGTCAACGCGCCCTCCGTGCCGACCGGTCTTGAGGTAGCGGAGCTGACGGAAACCACCGCCACCCTTGCATGGGAAGCGTCCACCGACAACTCCGGCGTGGTGGCAGGCTACATTGTTTACCGAAACGGCGACAGCGTTGCGCAAGCCGTCGGCACAACCTGCACCCTCACGGGGCTGACCGTCGTCACCGCCTACCGCGTTGCCGTAGCGGCGGTGGATGCGGCGGGCAACGTATCCGATACGTCGCTCATCAGCATCCTCACGCCCGACCAAACGCCGCCAAGCAAGCCGGGCAAGCCGAGGACGACCGGCGAAACGGCTACCTCTGTTAGCCTTTTGTGGTCAGCCGCCACCGACAACGTAGGCGTGGCGGGCTACCTCGTCACCCTCAACGGCGATTCGGTTACCTCCTGCACGCAAAACAGCGTCACCGTTAGCGACCTGCCCGCCGCCTACAACATCGGCATACAGGCGGTGGATGCTGCCGGCAACCGCTCGGAGGCCTCGTACTACAGCAAGGACAGCGAAGCGCCCAGCGCGCCCGCCGGCCTCGCCGTTGCGCCCACCGACAGCGCCATTGCCCTCTCGTGGGCAGCCTCCGCCGACAACCTCGGCGTAGTGGCGGGCTACGTGGTGTACCTCAGCGGCGATTCGGTGGGCTTTACCGCCGGCACGAGCTACGTCTTCACCGGCCTTACCGCCGCCACGGAGTACGCGCTCGCGGTGGCCGCCCTCGACCCGGCGGGCAACCGCTCGGCGCAGGCGCCGCTCACGGCGAGCACTACCGACCACGTTGCGCCCGGCACACCGTCGGGGCTGACGGCCACGCCCGCCGAAACGAGCATCGCCCTGTCGTGGACAGCCTCCACCGACAACGCCGGCGTTGCGGGCTACGTGGTGTACCTCAGCGGCGATTCGGTAGGCTTTACCGCCAACACGAGCTACGCCTTCACCGGCCTTACCGCCGCCACGGAGTACGCGCTCGCGGTGGCAGCCTTCGACGCGGCGGGCAACCGCTCGGATACCGCACAGGTAGCGGCGAGCACTACCGCCTCCGCCCCCACCGGCGTGCGGCAGGTGGACAGGGAGAGCGCCATTGCCTACCCCAACCCCTTCTACAGCTACCTTGTGGTGAAAGCCTCCGCCAAGGGCGAGGTCATCATCTACAATGCGCAAGGGCTGGTGGCGTTGCGGGCAAACGTTGGCGCTGGCGCCAACCGCATCAGCACCTCGGCGCTGCCGCAGGGCGTGTACATCCTCCGCTGCGGCGCGCTGACGCAGCTGCTGGTGAAGCATTGATCGTTAATGGTTAATGGTTAACGGTTAATGGTTAATGGGCTAACGCCCGCCGTATATGGTTTTACCCTATGCGGCAAAAATGCGCAAGGCCTTCAGCCTTACCAACGACGCTAATTGCAGCAGTTCGACGAGCCCTGAAGGGGCGACCTGCGTTCACAGCATAGGGTAAAACCCTATGCTGCTTGCCAGCTGCGGCAATCGCATAAGGCGCTCGACGAGCCCTGAAGGGGCGACCTGCGTTCACAGCATAGGGTAAAACCCTATGCTGCGACGATGCGACGATGCGACGATGCGATAATGCGACGATGCAACGATGCGATAATGCGACGTTGCGATAATGCCACCTTACGCGGAGAGCCGCAGAGAAAACAATCTCTGCGGCTCTCTGTGTATTTTGCGCGGTGGTATGCGCGTCGTGTGCGTCTCTACCGGGCAGCAATTTCGGCGGCTGTCTTCATCACCTCGTCATAGTCGTATCCGCGCGAAACCCCAAAGCGCACCAGCTTTGCAAACAGGTCGCCGGGCGATGCCGCCCGCGTTGCCTGCGCCTTCTTTTGCAGCGCCTTTGCGAGGGCGTCTTTTGGGCAAGCCGCGTCCGCTTCGCGCAAGGCGTCTTCGACCAGATCGCTGCTAATCTTTTTTGCGAGCAGCGCCGCCCGTATCTTGTGCGCGCCCCAGCGCGAAAACCTTGCCTTATCGCGGGCAAACGCCGCAGCGTATCGGGCGTCGTCCACAAACTTTTCTGCAACGAGCCGGCGCGCCACCTCCTCCACCTCCGCCGTGCTCAGGCCCCACGCGCGCATCTTCTTGCGCACATCCCACAGGCATTTTTCCTGCGTAGCGCACAGGCGTTGCAGGCGCAGCAGCGCCTCTTTGTCGTCGATAGCCTTGTTGGGGGTAGATTTCATCGTTTAGCCCTAATCATTCGCGGTTTGCCGTTGACGTCGCTGCGCAGCGCTACGGACGGAAAGCCGCTGCGGATAAACACCTCCACGACCGCCTGCCCCAGCCGTTCGTTTACCTCTACAAAAATTTCGCCCTTTTCGCGCAGCGCCGTTTGCGCCAGCTCCGCAATGGCGGAGTAAAATATCAGCGGGTTGCCGTCCTCCACAAACAGCGCCGCGTGCGGCTCGTAGCGCAGCACGTTGTCGTGCAGCTGCGCCTTTTCGCTCTCGCAAACGTACGGCGGGTTGCTGACGATGAAGTCGTACGCGGGCGTTGAGCAGCCGGCGCAGCGCAGCACGTCCCTTTTCTCAAAGCGCACCGTTGCGCCGTTGAGCCGCGCGTTTTTTCGGGCTACCGTTAGCGCCTCCTCCGAAACATCCCATGCGCAGACCTCGGCGTCCGGCCGCCGCTTGGCAATCGCCACGGCAATGCAGCCGCTGCCCGTGCCCACGTCCAGCAGGCGCAGCGCGGCGCCTGCGTTGGCGTGCTGAAGCGTCCACTCCACCAGCTCCTCCGTTTCCGGGCGCGGAATCAGCACGCGCCCATCGACCCGGAGCTTCAACCCGCAAAATTCGGCGTAGCCCAGGATATGCTGAATCGGTCGCCCTTGCCGGAGCTGCGCCGCGGCGCTCAGCACCCGCTGCGCCTGCGCCGCCTCCACCGCTTGCTCCAGCGAAATGTAGAGCATTGCCGGGCTAATGCCCAAAACATCTTCGAGCAGCAGGTGGCAAATGGCCTGCGCCTCCCGCGCGGGGTAGAGGCCCGCGAGGCTTTGGCGGGTGTAGCGGAGAAGGTGTCCGATGGTGTGCGGCGAATGTTGCATTGGCTGTGCGGCGATAGTTACCGCGCAAAGATACAAAATATCGCTGCCGGACAGCAAAAATTCATCCATTTCGGTTGGCAGGCGCCTCAGGGCGCCCGCGAAATTCTGTTGAAATGAGTATCTTTGCACGAAAATAGCGCGCATTTTCTCCGTGCGCCGTTGCGAAAATAGCGCATGTTACGCATATAGCTGTCTGAACTCGGATTTTTTTGATTTGAATGATTATTATGATTGATGGCGCATGGTGCGATGCTTCGCGCTGTAGAGACGCACGGCGTGCGTCTCACTGCGCATCGCGCTTCAGCATTTTTCGTCGCTGAGGCGCACGCCGTGCGTCTCTACAGCGCCATTTCGTCGCCCTTTCGTCGTTGAGACGCTCTTTATGTGTAAAATAATAGCACAGAGGCTTCACAGAGGAGCACAGAGGAAACACAGAGAAAACACAGAGAAAACGCAGAGGAAATACAGAGAAAACGCCGAGGAAAACCGGCATCAGAAAGAAAAAAAACGATATGTTCACGCACGAAAAACACATGCGTCGCTGCCTCGACCTTGCCCGCAACGGCTTGGGTCGTGTTGCCCCCAACCCGCTGGTTGGCGCGGCGCTGGTGCGCGGCGGCAGCATCCTCGCCGAAGGGTACCACCGCCGCTACGGGTTAGCGCACGCCGAGGTAGAGGCCATCGGCAAGCTGAAGCGGCGCGAGCTGCTCTCCGAGTGCACGCTCTACGTAAGCTTGGAGCCCTGCTGTCACGTAGGCAAAACGCCCCCCTGCACGGAGCTCATCATTGCCTCCAAAATCCCGCGCGTGGTGGTGGCCGCCGCCGACCCCTTTTCGCGGGTAAACGGCGCGGGGATACGGCGCCTGCGCGAAGCCGGCGTAGAGGTCACGCTGGGCGTGCTGGAGCGGGAAGCCCGCGAGCAGAACAGGCGCTTTTTTACCTTCCACGAAAAAAAACGCCCCTACATCATCCTAAAGTGGGCGCAATCCGCCGACGCCTTTATCGACATTTGCCGCGCGGCAAGCGAGCCTCCGGCAACGATTAGCGGACTGCAGGCGCACCGCCTCAGCCACAAGTGGCGCACCGAAGAGCAGGCCATCATGGTCGGCGCCAACACCGCCCTGATGGACAACCCCAAGCTCACGGCGCGGCTCTGGTGCGGACAAAACCCCACCCGCGTGGTGTACGACGAGCAAAACAGCCTGCCGCGCGCGCTCAACATCTTCCGTAGCGATGCGCCCGTTGTGGCGCTCAGCGGCGGCGACCTCAGCCGCTGGATGCAGGCGCTGCACGAGCGCAGCATACAATCCCTCATCGTGGAAGGCGGAGCAAAGCTCCTCCGGCGCTTCATCGACGCAGGCCTGTGGGACGAGGCACGAATCTTCACCGCCCCCCGCACCCTGCAAAAGGGAGTGCCCGCACCCCGCATCTGCGGCGCCTTGCGGCACGAGGAGCGCATAGGCGCCGACCTGCTGCAAGTAATGGTCAATGGTTAACGGTTAATGGTTAATGGTTAATGGCGCGTAGCGCGGTGGTGATGCGCTGTAGCCCGTCACTCCGAGCGCGCGAGGCGCAAGCGTGCGTAGTGGGGGAACCGAGCTCCGCTTCGCAACCAATGGCGGAGCGGGACTTCCCGTCATTCCAAGCGCAGCGAGGAACCGGAGCGAATCGGTATGAATGCCCCCTCTCAAGCCATCAACTCGAGGTGAATATCGCCTCTCAAGCCATCAACTCGGGGTGCATTTCGGCTCTCAAAACATCAATATTGCCCATCTACCTGCAGGCATCCGCCTCGTTCAGGTAAAAAAAAATCGCATTCAAAAGCTTTGAAAAAGAGATAGATGTAAAAAATATTACAAAAAAAAGAAGAAAATATTTGGAGGCGATGGTTTTTTTTGTACCTTTGCAGTCCCAAATTTGAACGGCGGCTTTAGCAGCTCAACCGGAAAAAAGAGGGAAAAGCAAAAAATGCTCTTTGAATATACTGAAAACAGGAATAAATTTTAAGGAAGGCGTCAATTCCCTTTTTTATGAGAATAAAGGAGGATTTGATAGTAAATCAGCCAGCGGTTCACGCTACAGCATAGTAAAAATTTTTTTACCATGAAGAGTTTGATCCTGGCTCAGGATTAACGCTAGCGGCAGGCCTAACACATGCAAGTCGAGGGGCAGCACGA
>JAIROF010000201.1 GCA_031257655.1 Prevotellaceae bacterium
GACAGGTGGTACGACAGGTGGTACGACAGGTGGTACGACAGGTGGTACGACAGGTGGTACGACAGGTGGTACGACAGGTGGTACGACAGGTGGTACGACAGGTGGTACGACAGGTGGTGGTACGACAGGTGGTGGTACGACAGGTGGTACGGCAGGTGGTACGACAGGTGGTACGACAGGTGGTGGTATGACAGGTGGTGGTATGACAGGTGGTACGACAGGTGGTGGTATGACAGGTGGTACGACAGGTGGTGGTGCGACAGGTGGTGGTACAACAGGTGGTACGACAGGTGGTGGTACGACAGGTGGTGGTACGACAGGTGGTACAACAGGTGGTACGACAGGTGGTGGTACGACAGGTGGTATCGTACTTTCTGAAGTGCAAGGTAAAATCTTTGATTTAATCAAAGACAACCCCAAAATTTCGCATAAAACAATATCAATCTTTTTGAAGATTAATACCTCTGCCGTACAAAAACATGTTGACAAGCTAAAGCAATTAGGCGTTATCAAAAGAGAAGGCGCTAATTTTGGAGGGCGATGGATAGTATTGGCCCCTCCTACGATTCGGACAGCTTAAAAATCATTTCAGCTGTATGAAGGGAACCTCTAAAAACCCAAAAAACAAGGCTTGCGGCTGAGGCAAAAGCGGAGGTTACTAAAGTAAATGAGCGCAGTAAATAAGCACTTTGCCGAGGGTGCGTAGCGCAGAGTTTGGGGTTTCTATAGGTTCCCAATGGTAAGCGCTATGAATTTCAATGGCGTACAATTTATTGACGCCACCGAAGTGCTGATAGGAAGTAATCGTCCTCAAAAATACCGGGAAGATTTTAACGCAAGCTACAGGCCGAAGGAAGTGAGCTGTCCGAAAAAATCGTACAGATAGCCGAAAATAACGCTGCTTTGCAGGCATCATTAAACCTAATTATTCCGTAAACCATGTCAGAAGAAATTAACGTCACTCACTACAAAGACATTCTAAGCCACATTATTGCCGAAGTAAAGTCCACGCGGCTAACGGTAGCGCATCGGCTCAACACGTCCATGATGCAAATGTACTGGAACATAGGCAAGCTGCTTTCTGCAGAAGGTTTAGAAAAAGGTTACGGGGCAAACGTGGTCAACCGTTTGTCTGCCGATTTGAAGCAGGAGTTTCCTGCATCAACCGGTTTTTCTCCGCGCAACTTGTGGAATATGAAACAGTTTTACGAATTTTATTCGCTTGCCAATGAAAAACTGCAGCAAGCTGCTGCAGTTTTACCATGGATGCATAATGTATTAATAATAAACAAAGTAAAATCTATAGATGAGGCTCGTTTTTATGTAGAGTCTGCGCTCGAAATGGGATGGTCGCGCAATGTGCTGTTGAACTTTATTAAGGCGGATGCCTATAGCCGCACAAAGCTGCACCCCAAGCTGCATAATTTTGCCCAGGCGCTGCCCGAGCATTTGCAGGAGCAAGCTGATGAAATTCTGAAAAGCACCTACAATTTGGACTTTCTCGCAATAGCGCATCCTGTGAAGGATGCTTGAGCTGGAGCGGCGCCTGGTGGAGAAAATCAAATTCTTTTTGCTCGAACTTGGCAGTAGCTTTTCGTTCATTGGTAATCAATACAGGCTTACGCTCAACGAAAAGGAATATTTCGTAGATTTGCTGTTTTTCAATCGGAAATTACGCGCTTTGGTGGCAATTGACCTGAAAATAGGCTCATTTGAGCCGGAGTTTGTCGGGAAAATGAACTTCTACCTCGGCCTGCTGGACAGGCAGGTGAAGCAACCCGACGAAAATCCGTCAATCGGTATCATTTTGTGTGCAGACAAGGACAACGTGGCCGTAGAAATTGCCCTGAGCGATTTCCATAAGCCCATTGGCGTAGCCGATTATCGCCTGCAAATACCCGAAAAACACCTGAAAGAGGTTATTGCACAAGAGCTGAAAGAAGTAACCGGCTACGTGGAAAAGGAGTAGCTGACAAACGTTTACCAACGCTTTTCATCGCGCGCGCTTGAAAATCCGGGATTTTCATGTACTTTTGCGCCGCAAAAAACGCCCAAGCGGCATACTTTATTGACAAAATGTGGATTTCTCTTTCGATTACATCGGCGCTGCTGCTGGGCGGATACGACGTGCTCAAAAAGCTTTCGCTACGCGGCAACGCCGTGCTGCCGGTGCTCTACTTAGCCTCGCTATCGGGGGCGCTGGTCTTTCTACCCTTTCTGATTATCTCCGAAGCTGCCCCCCACGCGCTTTCGCTGCTCTACATGCCGCGCATGACCTGGGAGCAGCACGCGCTTACGCTGGTAAAATCGTCCATTGTGGGGGCCTCGTGGGTGCTGTCGTACTACGCCATGCGCTACCTGCCCATTACCATTGTATCGCCCGTGCGCGCCACCTCGCCCCTGCTCACGCTGCTGGGGGCGGTCACCCTGCTGGGCGAATCGCTAAACGCATTGCAGTGGGCGGGCGTGGCGGTTACCGTGGTGTTCTTTTGGCTCTTCTCCAAAGCCGGAAAAAGGGAAAACATCTCCTTTGGGCGCAACAAGTGGATGATTTGCCTCTACGCCGGAACCTTTTTGGCCGCCGTGAGCGGCCTGTACGACAAGTATCTGCTGGGAAACCTGGGGGTGCCAAAAAACACCATGCAGGCATGGTTCAACATCTACATGACGGTGGTTTTGCTTCCCTTTCTGCTCCTCAAGTGGTGGCCTGTACGCCGCGAAAGCAAGCTCTCCTTTCGCTGGACTATTCCCCTCATTGGATTTTGCCTTGCCCTGGCCGATTTTGTCTACTTCTACGCCTTAGCCGACCCCGAATCGCTGGTGGCTATTGTATCGGCCTTGCGGCGATGCAGCGTCGTGGTGCCATTCTTGGCGGGCGCTATTTTCTTCAAAGAGCAAAACGTGGGGCGTAAGCTGGCCATCATTGGAGGAATGATAGCTGGCGTCTGCATGGTGGTAATGGGAAGCTGAAGTGTCAATTAGGAATTAAGAATTAGGAATTAAGAATTAGGAATTAATGCCTTGCGCGGTACGATTTTGTGCAGGAGGTCGGATTGATTTGCTGCGCTACCCGCGATGATGCGCTGGAGAGGGTGGGGGAGGGGGCACGATCGCACGGAAGCACAGCGCACGGAAGCACATTCGCTCCGGTTCCAAAATTTTCGGCAGATTTTTATCAACAACCCCCATGCCCCCATAGCCGGTGGAGATCGTAGCTGGTAGCGTTTTTGCGGAGTTTTTGCGCACTCCACGGGCAAATTTAAGGTGTGCAATACGCTAAAAATTACCCGGTTGCGGTAATCTTTGTCCGGCTATCAGCGTAGAAAATGGGCGCGCTGGAGGGAGGGGCGACTTAGGGGCATTTTTTAACAAACAAAATTGCCCCTTAACTATTTGTTCTGCTGCGTACAAGATGGTTTACTTAGCGTATAAAATGTGCTTTTTTGCATTTTGGGGAACATTTTCCGGAATTTTGGTATACCTTTGCGCTGTCTATGAATGGGATTTTTATTTGCCCAAAAAGGCAGGCTTCCCTCTGCTTTTTAGCGCTTCCCGTTCCGGCCTGATGCGCGCAGGTAGCTGTGCGCAATGCAGGCCAAGCAGGTTAGGGCAACCGCAACCGCAACGTAAAATTTAGTCAGCAGCTATTCGCTACGCCATGAAACAAGTGCTACAAGCATACGCTTACCCCGGCAACCGCTCCCGCAAGCGCTCCGGCGCCATCGCCTTCGCCCAGCAGCAGGCGATGGAATGGGTGCGTACACCTGACACACACACACACACACACACACACACACACACACACACACACACACACACACACACACACACAGCGCTCAAGTAGTTACGCGCCACGCGCCATTTTGCATTCTGCATTTTACATTCTGCATTTTACATTCTGCATTCTGCATTTCCCCGGCAGCTACGCGCACGTTAAGGTAGAAAAAATTTTTCACTCGCCAAACCGTTTCCGCTTTCGGTCTCTTTCCCGCAGCTATTTTCCCAACCATTTTTCCAACCATTATTCCCCTGCACACGTTACGCGCTTCCGCGTTGCGATCACAGGCGCGCTGCGCCTGCGCTCGCGACGCGGAAGCGTTTTCCGACCTCCCCCCCCTGTCTTCATACCTTACCTATGCCTGTTGTAAAGCTCATGCTGCATTTCGCCAGTAGCTTAAATCGGTTTAATGTTTCAAATCTTTAAAGTACTTATTATGAAAAAAACAAAAGTTGTTCAAAGAAAAGAAAGCCCCTCGGCGCTGCGGAAAAAATCTGGCGGCGGGGCGGTAAGACGGAGCGCCTGTGCGCTGCTGACGGCGCTGCTAATGGCGCCTGCTGCGCTGTGGGCGCAAGACCTCAACGTTTCCGGCACGGTGCTCGACAGCAACCGCGAGCCGCTGGTGGGCGTGAGCGTCGTGGTAAAAGGCTCCACGAGGGGCACCACCACCGGCGTGAGCGGCGCCTACGCCATTCAATCCCCGCCAAACGCTACCCTCGTATTCTCCCTTATGGGAATGGTAACGAGGGAAGAGCCGGTGAACGGAAGGGGGCAAATTGACGTGGCGCTGAGCACGGACGACAAGGCGCTGGAGGAGGTCGTGGTGATTGGCTACGGAACCCAGCGCCGGGAGGCCGTAACCGGTTCGGTGGCCTCGGTTAGCGCCGCCACGCTTAGGGAGGTGCCATCGGGCAACATTACCCAGGCGCTGCAAAGCCGCATTGCCGGGGTGGAAATGACGCAAGCCTCCACCCGGCCGGGCGCTACGATGGACATCCGTATTCGCGGCAGCCGCTCGCTTACGGCAAGCAACGACCCCCTGGTGGTGCTCGACGGCATCCCCTTTGCCGGATCGCTCAGCGACGTAAACCCGAGCGACATTAAGAGCATCGACATCCTGAAGGACGCCTCCGCAACGGCCATCTACGGCTCGCGCGGCGCAAACGGCGTTATCCTCGTTACCTCGTTCAGGGGCGAATCGGTGGCGTACTCAAAACCTGTGGTAACCTACAACGGCTACCACGGCGTGAGAAGCCTGTTCAACAAGTATCCGATGATGAACGCCGCAGAGTTCATTGCGTGGCGCGACGAAGCCACGAAAAACGGCGCCAGCTTTACCGATGGCGTGGACGAAGACAGGTCGGTAGACACCGACTGGCAGGAGCTGATGTTTGAAAGCGGAATGGTAACCAACCACGACGTCAGCATTTCGGGGGTTACCAACGGCGGCGGCTACAGCTTCAGCGGAGGGTACTACGACGAAACCGCCGTGCTGCCCGGGCAGGAGTATGAGCGATTTTCGCTGCGCGGAAGCTTTGACCAGAAAATAGGCAAGCGGGTAAAGGTGGGCGTCAGCTCCATTAGCTCCTACGGGGTTACCAACGGCGAACGGGACAGCCCGCTGGGCGCAATCCTTGCCATTACGCCCCTCACCAACCCCTACAACCCGGATGGCTCCATCAAAACCGGAAAAATGTACGTGAACAACATGGACACGTACTACAACCCGTTGACCGTTAGCTCTCTTGGCGACCTGCAAAAGGAGGAGCGAAAAACCTACGCCTCCTACAACTCGCTGTACGGCGAGGTGGAAATCTTTGGCGGGCTGCGCTACCGCATGAACGTGGGGCTTAACTACCGCCAGAGCAGCTACGGCAGCTTTCACGGGCCAAATACGCTCTACAACGGCGATGAGGCGAACTCGAACGCCCGAATTGAAAACGCCCTCACCACCAGCTGGACGGTAGAAAATCTTTTGTACTACGACAAAACGTTTGCCAAAAAGCACACGCTTGGCTTGGTTGCCATGTACTCGGCAGAGCAAACGGAGAGCAACACCTCTGCCGTATCCGCCAAGGGCGTCGTGGCCGACTACCTGCAGTACTACAACTTCGGCCTGCTCAACGACGAGGGGGAAATAACCATCGACCCGAGCGGACAAAGCTACTACAAAAGGGGCTTGCTTTCGGCCATGTTTCGCGCTATGTACAGCTACGACGACAAGTACATGCTCACCCTTACCTACCGCAACGACGGCTCTTCCGTGCTGGCGGAGGGCTACAAGTGGCATGCATACCCTGCCGTTTCGGCCGGCTGGAATATCGCCAGAGAGGAGCTTATGGAGGCGCTGCCCGTGCTCAACAACCTGAAGCTCCGCGTGGGCTTCGGGCAAACCTCCAATCAGGCTATCCAGCCCTACCAAACGCTGGGAGGGCTGTCCCTCGACCGATACAACTTTGGCGAAAAAAATGTGGGCGGATACTACGTTTCTTCCCTGCCAAACTACAGCTTGGGCTGGGAGTACTCCACCACGTGGAACTTCGGGCTTGACTTCGGCCTGCTCAACAATCGCCTCACCGGCACGCTGGAGTACTACTCCCAAACCACAAACGACGTGCTGGTGGCGCAAAATCTACCCCAATCATCGGGCGTTTCGGGAAGCTTTATGGTCAACATGGGCAAAACCCAAAACAAGGGCTTTGAGCTTTCGCTCAGCTACGCTATCCTGAAAGGCTACAACGGCTGGGACTTGGATTTGGGCGTCAACCTCTACGCCAACAGGAACGAAATCCTTTCCCTGGCCAGCGGACAGCTGTACGACAAGGGCAACGGATGGTTTGTTGGGCAGCCGATTGACGTGATTTACGACTTTAAGAAAATCGGCGTCTGGCAGCTGGGCGAAGAGGATGAGGTGGTCAAGTATGAGGGCAACACCGGACAGGTGGGCATGATTAAGGTGGAGTACACCGGCGAATACGACGCCAACGGCGACCCCGTGCGGCAAATCGGCTCGGGGACGACGCTCGAAGACGACGACCGCCAAATTCTGGGCTCCATAGAGCCCGATTTTCAGGGCGGCCTCAGCGCGAGGGTGGGCTACAAAGGGTTTGACCTCTCCATGATAGGCGCCTACAAAAGCGGCGGCCTGCTGGTCAGCACCCTCCACTCGCAAACCAGCTACCTCAACCAGAACAACGGACGGCGCGGGCAAATAAAAATCGACTACTGGACGCCGGAAAACCCGACAAACGCCTACCCGAAACCCTACGGCCCGGAGCAGAACAACCACCCCATACACACCAGCTCGCTGGCCTACTTCGACGCTTCCTACGTAAAGATTTCGAACATCACCCTGGGCTACAGCTTCAAAACCGAGTGGACAAAAAAGGTCAACGTGGACAGGCTAAGGCTGTACCTCATGGTGCAAAACCCGCTTGTTTTTGCCTCGCCCTACTACACGGAAACGGGGCTTGACCCGCAGCCCAACTCGCGCGGAAGGGAGACTTTTGCGCAGTCTCAGCCCCAAAATTCGGTCGTGCCGGAGCGGATTAACGTCGTTGGATACAACACGCCGGCTACGCGCAGCTACCTTGTGGGGTTAAACATCACTTTTTAATCATTAAAAAAAACGAAATTGATCATGAAAAAGATATTTTTAGCGATATTAGCGCTGACGGTGTTGCTCACGCCCGCGTGCATGGATATTCTGGAAGAGCAGCCACGCTCGCAGATGACCCCGGAGTTCTTTTCGACGGAGCAGGGCATCAAAGCCGGCCTCACGTCCGTTTACTCCCAGCTGCGCTGGATTTACGGGCCTGCCGGCATGATGTACCTCTCCGTTGCCGGAACCGACGAAGCCACATTTGGCGACAATAAGGACGGATACGGCGAGCAGCTGGACAGCTACAACATTACCTCCGGTAATAGCGGATTGGGTACCGTATGGAACAACACCTTCTCCGCCATCAGCACCTGTAGCGGAATTATTGAAAAAGGCTCCGAAGTGGGGATAGAGGCCTCGCTGATTGCCGAGGCGAAGTTCTTCCGGGCGTTCAACTACTTTTTGCTGGTGCAGACGTTCGGGGACGTCCCGCTCGACCTGGGATCGGGTGAGCTCAAGTTCAACACAACGCCCTCGCGCTACTCCACGCGCAGCAAGGTGGAGGATGTTTACGCAAAAGCCATCCTCCCCGACCTGGAGGCTGCCGTAGCCGACCTCCCGGCAACGCCGCGCGAGGTGACCGCCGCTAGCAAGATTGCGGCGCAGCACTTTTTGGCAAAGGCCTACCTCACCTACGGATGGTGGCTGGAGCGAAACGCCAAGTCCGACCCCGCCGGTAAAACCCCGGCGCAGTACTTCCAGCTGGCGTACAACGTGGCGCTGGAGGCCATCAAAAACCCCTCGCCATTCGAATTGCAGGCAACGTTCTACGATGTAAACGTTGCCACCAACGACTACAACAGGGAGATGCTGCTCTGCGCAGACCATACGGCAAGCAGCTACCTTTACGACGAAAGCAGCGTAGGTAGCGGCGGAAATGGCCCGCACTCGGACTTGAAGGCCAACCGCTCAAACTATGTCATGCTGATGGACTTTGAGCTGAACGTCAACGGAAACCGGTTCATTTACCGGCAGGCCGTGCAGAGCTTGGGGCGACCCTGGAGGTTGATTGCGCCGGTTCACGGTGTGTTTACCGAAACATTCCCGCCGGACGACAGGGAGCACGACTCCCGATTCGACGGAACGTTTGCCACGGTGTTCCGCGCCAACTATCAGGGGAGGGCCGGGTATGACGGCACGGTGCTGAAAGGGATGAACGATATTGACGTTAAAGACGGCGACACGGTATTCTACTTCCCGCCAACCGACGATACAAAAGCTGCAACCTCGCCTGCACGGTATCCGACAGACGCGGCTACCGTTGAGCGTTACCACGCCTACGCAGACAAAGCCTACGTCGTTTGGACGCCCTCGCAGATTACCCGCCACAACTTCCCCTCCGTTTGGAAGTTTGGCCCCAACAGGGATAACAAAACGCCAAACGCTATGCCCCCTGCGAACGACGCCTCTACCCGCCCCTTCCCCATCGCCAAGCTTTCGGAAACCTACCTGATAGCCGCCGAAGCGGCCGTAAAGGGCGCCTCCACAGAGGCGAGCTACACGGCGAGAGACTTGGTGAACGTGCTCCGCGCGCGCGCCGGAAAGTGGAAGTGGAGCAACTCCGGCAACATTGCCAAAGCGGACGACTACAGCGCCGATATGGTCAACGCCACGCCAGACCCAATTACCATCGACTACATTTTGAAGGAGCGTTCGCGCGAGCTGTACGCCGAAAACCTGCGCTGGTACGACCTTACCCGCACGGGAAAGCTGAAGGAATACGCCGGAAAGTACGCGATATGCGAGGCCAACACCTCTGAGGCTAAGGAGTACACCCGCCCAATCGAGGATAAGCACTACCTGCGCCCTGTTCCTGCCAGCCAGTTCGACAACATGGATAATACCGATGAGGAAAAGAAAGCCTACCAAAATCCGGGCTATTAGAGAAAAGTTGGAAAAAGTTGAAAAAAGTTGAAAGTTGAAAGTTGAAAGTTGAAAGTTTCTGCTCTCAGCTATTTTCAAACTCCAAATACCAAATTCTAATTTTCAATTTTCAACTTTCAACTTTCAACTTTCAACTTTACTTGGTGAATGGGCTGGTGGCGTATTGGGAGAAATTTTTTTATCCAAAGTTCCGCTTTTATATAATTTTTTCGTGTAGCTTTGCGGGAAAAAACGCAGTAAGTTATGTTACAGACGCAAATATTGAGAGATCGGCAAGGTGTGCCGATAGGGGTTTTTATCCCGCAGGAGGTTTGGGAAAGCATGAAATGCCGGTACCCCGACATAGAATCGCTTGACGCCGGGTCGCTTGACGCCGATTTGCCCAAGTGGGAAAAAGATTTTATCGACCGGCGGTTGGAAATGGCCATGCGCCACCCCGAATGCCTGAAGCCTGTTGAAACGCTTTTCGAGGGTTTGTAAAGCGGGCAAATGTACACGGCTTTTTATGCTGAGATCGGCATGGTTTTGTACGAAAATAGAACGGTTGATGATGCAGATTTTTTGATTTACGCAGCTGAAGAACAGGAGCGTAGCGGAGATCGGCGCAGCCAAATGGCTGAAATCTGTGCAAATCATAAAAATCTGCGTCCTCTGCGTGCTAAAGGGTGCGAAATAAATAGCTTGTAACAGAAATAACCCTTTAGGGTTTTCATATCAATAGAAATTATGTAGCCCACCCTATTCGGAACTCCGTAGGAGTTCAACTCACTACGGGGTTGAAGGGAAGGGTGTTGTCTCATCATTTCTATTGATATGAATGTCCTACGGACAAAATCCACAATAATTTATTTATTTCGCATCCCTTAAGAGAGTTATCCTCTCGAAAGTGACTTTTCAACTTTCAACTTTCAACTTAAACACACACACACACAGCAATGAAAGCTACAACAATCCTTACGTTTTTTGCGGCGCTGGCGCTTTCCGGCTGCGTCCGCGCCCCGCGCCCCGGCGCGGGCAGCCTTCCCCACCTCGCGAAGCAGGGCACGGCCACGCAGCTCATGGTGGACGGCCAGCCCTTTCTGATGCTTGGCGGCGAGCTGGGCAACTCCACCGCCGCCAACCTGGCCGGCTTAGACTCCGTGTTTGCCCGCCTGCACGCCCTGGGGCTTAACACCGTCCTCACGCCCGCCTACTGGGAGCTGGTAGAGCCGGAGGAGGGGCGCTTTGACTTCACCGCCATCAACGCGGCCATTTCCGCCGCCCGCGCGCACAGCCTCAAGCTGGTGCTGCTCTGGTTTGGCGCGTGGAAAAACAGCATGTCCTGCTACGCCCCCCTGTGGGTAAAGGAGGATTACCGCAAGTACCCCCGCGCACGCGCCAAGTCCGGTCGCCCGCTGGAGATGATGACGCCCTTTAGCGACAGCAACCTTGCCGCCGACCGCCGCGCCTTTGCCGCCCTGATGGCGCACATCGCCCGGACGGACGCCGCCGAGCGCACGGTCATCATGGTGCAGGTGGAGAACGAAATCGGCATGATCCCCGACGCCCGCGACTACAGCCGCGAGGCCACCGAGCGCTTCCACGCCCCCGTTCCCCGCCGCCTGCTGGACTACCTCACGGCGCGCGAGGCTACCCTCCACCCCGCCCTGCGCGCGCAATGGGTAGCCAACGGACGGCAAACGAACGGCAGCTGGCCGAACGTCTTTGGCGAAGGCCCGGAGACCGACGAAATCTTCATGGCCTACCACTACGGCCTGTTTGTAGAGGAGGTAGCCCGCGCGGGCAAGGAGGCCTGTGCGCTGCCCATGTACCTCAACGCCGCGCTCAACAGCCGCGGCCGCAAGCCCGGACAGTACCCCAGCGCCGGCCCCCTGGCGCACCTGATCGACGTGTGGCGTGCCGCCGCCCCCTCCATCGACTTCATCGCGCCCGACATTTACGACCCCGGATTTGCCGATTGGTGTGCGCAGTACCACGCCTCGGGCAACCCGCTTTTTATCCCCGAAATCCGCATGTCCGACGACAACGCCGCCAAGGTATTCTACGCCTTTGGTGCGCACGACGCCATGGGCTTCAGCCCCTTCTCCATCGAAGACGTTCGCGCCTCTCCGCTGGCCAAGAGCTACGGCGCGCTTCGCCAGCTGGCGCCGCTGCTTGCCCGGGCGCAGGGCAAGGGCCAAACCTGCGGCTTCCTCCTCGACCGCGACAGCGCGTGGCGCGCGGCAGCGCTGGGCGGCTACCGCCTCCTCGCGCAGCACGTTTACGCCTTTGGCTGGTCGCCCAAAGCCGGCGACGGCAGCCCGTGGCCGGAGGCCGGCGCGCTGGTCATCCACCTCGCCGCCGACGAATTTCTGGTGGCCGGCGCCGGCATTGCCATTACCTTCTCGTGCGCCGACAGCGCGGTGGCCGGCATTGCCTACGTGGACAAGCTGGCCGTTGACCGCGGCAACCTGACGACAGCCTACCGCCTCAACGGCGACCAAACCCATCAGGGGCGCCACCTCCGCATAGAGGTGGGCGACTGGGGCATCCGCCGCGTCAAGCTGTACCGGTATGAGTGAGCTTTTCTGTACCGGCGTGAGCGCGCTTTTGAATCGCCAACGCCATCGCGCTGCCACACCCCACCCTGCGAAACGCCACGATAGCTCTTTTTAAGAAAATGCAACTCGCTATAGCTGAGCGCACTGCAATTTAATGCGAAAAATATTCTCGAAATAGTTTGCCGATTCCAAAAAACTGACTACCTTTGCAACCCTATTTTTAAAGCAGCGGGGGCGCCCCTTAGCGAAACATGCGCAAAGGAGGCTACCACCGCCAAAAAAAAATCGAGCGCTTTTAATCGGGCAACATGCTCTTTGATATGCTGAAGAAGAAAGTAAGGTAAAGGACAAAATACCTTAACAAGACAACAAGTTTTATTCAATTCCAGAGTAAATCTTAGATAACATCAGCCAGCGGTTCACGCTACAGCATAGTAAAAATTTTTTTACCATGAAGAGTTTGATCCTGGCTCAGGATTAACGCTAGCGGCAGGCCTAACACATGCAAGTCGAGGGGCAGCACGA
>JAIROF010000225.1 GCA_031257655.1 Prevotellaceae bacterium
ATTTCTTTTATCGCATGGCAAATTTACTTCATTTTGCCGGAATAGGCAAGAGCGCTCCGGCAATTCTTTCGCTTTTTTTTGCGCTGCTCTGCGGCGCAGCTGCCTCCGGGCAGGTATCCGTTACCGGCCGGGTGCTGGACAGCAGAACCGGCGAGGCGCTCGTTGGCGCCTCGGTAAAGGTTGCCGGCAGCGCGCAGGGCGCGGTGGTTGGCGCAGACGGGCGCTTTGCGTTCACCGTGCCGTCGCTGCCGGTGAGCATAGAGGCCAGCCTGCTCGGCTACCGAACGCAGGAGCTGGACGTTTACGAGGCGCCCGCCCAGCCGCTGGCCATCTACCTCGTGGAGGATTTCAACGCGCTCGATGAGGTGGTGGTGGTGGGCTACGGCACGCAGCGGCGCAAGGAGCTCACAGGCTCGGTGGCCTCCGTATCGCCCATTGCGCTGTCGCAGCAGGCGCTTTCGTTCGATAAGGCGCTGGGCGGGGCTGTTGCCGGGCTTAGCGTCACGCAGAGCTCCGGTGCGCCGGGCGCAACGTCCACCATCCGCATTCGCGGCAGCAACTCTATCGCCGCCGGCAACGAGCCGCTCTACGTCATCGACGGCTTTATTCTCTACAGCGACAACACCTCTACGCGCACCGGCGTGGGCGGAACTACCAGCGGCGTGGGCGGCGGAGGCCCCACCACAGGCACCTTCGACGGCGGGCTTAACCCGCTGACCAGCATCAACGCCGCCGACATAGAAAGCATTGAGGTGCTGAAAGACGTGTCGGCTACCGCCATCTACGGCTCGCGCGGCGCAAACGGCGTGATCATTATCACCACCAAAAAGGGTAGGCGGGGGGGCAGCAGCGTCAGCTACCAGGGGTCGATTGGCGTGCAAAAAATCAGCAAAACGCTCGATTTGCTCAACGCTTCGCAGTGGGCAAACCTGTATCAGGAGCTCAACCAAAAAAGCCCCTACGACGCCTCGCAACCCTACGACGTGAGCAGGCTGCTGCCGCAGGGGCAAAGCGAGGATTGGCAAAGCGCCGTGCTGCAAACCGCCGCCACGCACAGCCATCAGGCATCGGTGAGCGGCGGCGGCGCAGACCACCGCTACCTGATTTCTGGCAGCTACAGCAGCCAGACGGGCATTATCCGCAACACCGGCCTGACGCGCTACATCGGGCGGGTGAACTTGGACAAGGATGTGTTCAAGAGCTTGAACGTGGGGGCTAACCTGAGCGTGGGGCATACCGAGCAGCAGGGGCTGACCAACCTTGCGCAGCGCGAAGCTGCAGGCAACGCCGGGCCGCTCGACTACGCCATTCGCACCGCGCCTCTGGTGCCCATTTACGACAAAAATTCGGACGACGGATTCAACTACTATAACCCTTTTGAGGCTGCCGATTTGCACATTGGCGACCGCGCATCAAATCCGGTGTCGGACTTGCTAAAGTCTACCGTCGAAACAAAAAACCTGTCCGTGATAGGGAATGCCTACGCGCAGTACGCCATTTTGCCGCAGCTGGTGGCAAAGGTAAACGCGGGGACTAACCTCAACCACGCCACGCAAAACTTCTACGCTCCTTCGACCTCTGCCGTGGGGCTGCTGGTGAACGGCTACGGCGCGGTGGGCAGCAAGGATTACAGGTCGAGCCTGGTAGAGCTCACGCTCAGCTACAGGGAGAGGTTTGCCGGCATTCACGCTGTGGAGGCGCTGGCAGGCTACACCACGCAGCACACCGAGGTGGAGTACGCCACCGCCGGCGCCAGCGGCTTTGCCAACGAGGCGCTCACCTTCCACAGCCTGCAAAGCGCCAGCAACAGGGATGCTCCCACCTCGGGTGGCGCCATATCCAACCTGAACTCCGTGCTGGGCAGGGTTAACTACTCGCTGCTAAACCGCTACAACCTTACCGCCACCATCCGCGCCGACGGCTCCTCGCGATTTCCTGAGGGAAACCGCTGGGGATATTTTCCGTCGGTAGGCGTATCGTGGAACGTTGACCGCGAGCCGTTCTTCGGCAGCAACCTCATCAGCGACCTCAAGCTCAGGGGAAGCGCAGGGCAGGTGGGCAACCAGGAAATAGGCGACTACCTCTACTCCCGCCTCTACACCCCCCGCAACTACTCGTTTGGCAACCAGCTCGTGGTGGGGTATACGGCAACCAACTTTGGCAACGGCGACCTGAAGTGGGAAACCACCACGCAGTACAACGCCGGCGTCGACCTGGGCCTGTGGAAAGACAGGCTCACCGTCGCGATAGACGCCTACTACAAAAACACAACCGACCTGCTGGTGAACCTCCCGGCGGAAGGCACGACAGGCCTGCGGGACAGAATTGTGAACATTGGCGATATTAGCAACAGGGGATTTGAATTTAGCGTGAACGCCAGCATCGTCAACACCGAAAAGCTGCAGTGGACGCTGCTTGCCAACATTGCCACCAACACAAATAGAATAGAGAAGCTGGGCACATCGTCGTTTGTGGCCAACGACGCCGAAGCGGGCGCCATCCTGGTAAAGGAAGGCGAACCGCTGGGGACGTTTTACGGCTACGTGTTCGACGGCGTGGTGCAGAGCGGGCAGGAGCCTTCTACCCCCGTACCCGTGTGGTCGAATGCGGTGCAGGCCGGCGACCCCAAGTTTGCCGATAAGGGTGGCGACCCCGCCACCATTGACGACGACGACAAGGTGGCGCTGGGCAGCGTGCAGCCCAAGTTTACCTATGGATTTGCGAGCAGGGTGAGCTACAGAAATTTTGACCTCTCCGCCTCCTTTCAGGGCAGCTACGGCAACCACCTCTACAACGCTCTGAGGCACCGCCTGGAAACGCCCACGCTCAGCTACAACGGCGCCGCCGTGCTTGCCAACCGCTGGACGCCCACCAACACCAACACCGATGTGCCCCGCGCAATTCCCGTTCCATACGTAACGCTCGATAGCCGCTACATTGAAGACGCATCGTACCTGCGCCTGAAGGATATTACGCTGGGGTACGCCATCGGCGTAAAGTCGGGCAAGCGAGCCCCGGTGCGCATCCGGCTGTTTGCCTCAGCGCAAAACCTGCTTACCCTGACCAGCTACACGGGGTTTGACCCCGAAGCTTCGCGCAATGGCGTTGACGAAACCAACGGGCTTTTGCAGGGCATTGACCTCGGCGCATACCCTACGGCAAAAACTTTCATTGCCGGGGTCAGCCTGACGTTTTAATTAGGAAATTAAAAATTCGGAATATGTAAACCCCTTAATATTTATCATTAAAAAAAGTTGCAATTATGAAAAACTTATACATACGCTTGCTTACGTGCATAGCGGCGCCTGCTTTGCTTGCCTCGTGCAACAAGCTAAACCTCGAACCCGTCAACGCCTTGGATCAGGAGCTGTTTTTCCGCTCCGACCAGGATGCCATCCTTGCCGTAAACGGGGTGTACGCCGCGCTCGTGGAGTCGGAGAGCGTGGTAACCGCCTGGCTGGTTGACCTTGGCTCGGACGTTTCGCAAAACGGCGAATCTATGCCCTCTGGCTCGGGCGCCGAGCTGTCGTCCTTCCACTTTAACGCCGGCAACGCCCACACCGGCTACTCGTGGGGCGACAACTACTACGGCATAGCCAACGCCACCGCGCTCATCAACAAGCTCGACGACCCTGCAACGCCGGTTTCGGACAGGATACGAAAGCGGGTGCGCGGCGAGGCAAAGTTCCTGCGCGCCTACTACAACTCCATCGTCGTGCAGCTGTTTGGAGAAGTCCCGCTGCTGCTGGAATCCGGCTACAGCGCCGGCGTGGGGGTGGAGCGCGAAGACGTGCACACGGTGTACCGGCAAATTGTGGACGACCTTGCAGGCGCCGCCGAAGACTTGAGCGAATACCCCACCACCAGCGCCTACAGCGCCGAAGACAAGGGGAGGATAACGCAGCAGTCGGCCTACGGCCTGCTGGCAAAAGTTTACCTCGTGTGGGCGCAAACCTACGGCGCTGCGGAGATACCCGAAAAGTACGACAAGGCCGTAGAGTATGCCGATAAGGTTACGGGCTACGCGCTGGAGGAAAAATTTCACGCCAACTGGGAAAAAGACAACCGCTACGGCAAGGAAATCCTCTTTTCGGCAAACTACGTGCTTTCGCAGGAAAGCTTTGGCGACGGAGGAAATCACCTTTCGCACTGCGCTTTTTCTACCGCCTTTGACCAGCAAACGCCGCACCTGGTGGTAAGCGACCGCACCTTCTACGACCGCTTTGACGACCGCGACCAGCGTAAGCGCGCCACCTTTCTCACCTGGGCCGTCAACCCCGACAACGGCGACACCGTTGTTTACAACCTGCCCCGCTACGCCAAGTACATCGACTTTAGCGCCCCCCTCACAAGCGCCAAAAACCGCGAGCTCAACGCGAGCATCCTGCGCTATGCAGAGGTGCTGCTGGTAAAGGCGGAGGCCATCAACGAGCGCAACAACGGCCCCAACGACGAGGCTTACGAGGCCATCAACAAGGTGCGCTACCGCGCCTTTAAGGTGGGCGATTTTGCCGACCCTCCGACGGCTACTACTACTACGCTTACGGAGGATAGCGTAGCGCTAAAGAATTTGGACTACAAGAGCTTCAGAAAGGCGCTGCGCAGGGAGCGCTTTTACGAGCTAACCTACGAGCAGGTGCGCTGGTTTGACCTTGTGCGCTGGAAGGTGCTGATAAAAACCGTTAAGCGCGTAGCGGCATCCAGCAAAAAGGATAACGTAGCGCCTCTGCACTACCGCTTCCCCATTCCGCAGCCGCAGCGCGACCTTAACGGCAAGCTGTGGCAAAACTGGGGTTACGAAGGCTCCGCCGCTTCCGTGCCACACTACGCCGCCACCGGCTACGAGGGCGATGCAGACAACAACGACGGGTGGACGGACGAGGAAGCCAACGCGCTGTACCAAAACATCTCAACACCCCAAATCACGCAGCAGCCATGAAACGAGCTATCATGCCTGCGCTTGCTGCCGGCCTGTGCCTGTGGCTTTCGCCGGCTTTTGCCGGAAAGCCGGCGGGGCAACCGGCAGCCGACGCCGGCCTGAGCATCATAGCCAGGAAAACGATTGAGGCGCACGTAGAGTTCCTGGCCAGCGATGCGCTCGAAGGGCGCGAAGCGGGAAAGCCGGGCGGACGGGTGGCGGCGGAGTACATCCGGGCCGAATTGAAAAAAAACGGCGTGAAGCCCTTTTTCGATACCTACCTGCAGCGCTTTGAAGCCTACAGCCCTGCGCGAGAAAAAGGCGGCGCCTTTCAGGTGCATCCCGATTCGATAGCCGCCTACAAGCGCCTGTCGGCACACCGTAAGCTGCGCCTGCAAAATGTGGTTGGCTACATCGAAGGCCGGCAAAGCAATGAGTTTGTGGTGCTGGGCGCCCACTACGACCACCTGGGCGTGGATGATTTACTCGTTGGCGACCCCATTTACAACGGCGCCGACGATAACGCCTCGAGCGTGGCCGCCTTGCTACAGGTTGCCCAAGCGTTTGCCGCGAGCGGAAAAAAGCCCCAGAGAAGCATCATCTTCGCCTTCTGGGACGGGGAAGAAATCAACTACTTAGGCTCGGAATACTTTGTGCAGAGCTTCGGCAATCCGGCGCACATTAAGGCCAACATCAACTTAGACATGGTTGGGCGGGAAGGCCTGATGCCTGTGCTATACCCCGAATTTAGCATCCCGGAAGCTACGCCGGAAAATACCGCTACGGGCAGCCAGCTTCACCTTCTTTACACCGAAGACCTGGCTGCTGCCGCGGCGCACCTCCAGGCCGCCATTCGCGATGGCGGCCTGCAGATTGCGCCCAGGCCTGCGGTGATAGCTCGCCGGTCGCGCGGAAGCGACTATTTTGCCTTTACGCTTCGGGGCGTCCCTGTGCTGTGGTTCTTTACCGGATTGCACCCCGACTACCACACGCCCGGCGACGAAGCCGACCGCCTCAACCTGGATAAGGTGACGGAAATAGCAAAAGCCACCTACTTAGCTGCCCTTTACCTGGCAAATACTTAGCGCGCTCCGCTTGACGCCGGTGGATATGCTGCGCTCGGCATGGTTTTGTAAGGAAATGGCGCGCCGCTGACGCGGATTTTTATGGTTTACGCAGCTGAAAAGCCGGAGCTCGGCGCAGCCAAATGGCTAAAATCTGCGTAAATCGTAAGAATCTGCGCCAGCTGCTTGCTCAAAAAACAAATCGCAGCTTGCGGCCGTGCAGGGTGCAAAAGACGAGCTAAAAGCGTATTTTTCAAAAATAATCCGGAGATATTTTGGCTGCTCGAATAATTGCTGTACTTTTGCGGCGGCAGCGCCCGCCGAGCCTCTTTCCCCCATGGCTTAAGCAGGCGCGTCGTTTTACTATAAATCGCTATGAAAGTTCGCTATTCCAAAGCATACCTCCTTCCGCAGCATTTGATTCGCATGAAGCTCCACTGGCAGATGCTGATTGCGCTCGTTGCCGGGGTTTTCGTCGGCGTCGCGCTTCCCGGAGCCTCCCCCTACGTTTCGTGGATAGGGGAGATGTTCATGAACGCGCTGTGCATGCTCATCGTTCCGGTCATCTTTTTCTCCATCGTTACAAGCATTGCCGGCATCAGCGCCACCGGGCTGAAAAGAATCGGCGTGAAGGTCATTGCCTGCTACACGGGCACGATGCTGATTGCCGCGCTAACGGGGCTATTTCTGGTAAACCTCATTGAGCCGGGGAGCAGCGTGCAGGTGGAGCACGTTGTGGCCGTCCCCGACCGGATAGCCGGCGCCACCTTGTCGCTCAAAGACACGATTGTCGGCTACGTGCCGAGCAACATCTTTTACGCTTTCACGCAAAACAATACCATTCCGGTCATCCTTATTGCATTTTTGGTGGGGCTGGTTTTGCCGAAAATCTCCGCAGCGGGGCGCCGCGCGCTGGAGGGCTTGTTTCGTGGCGGGCTGGAGCTGACGATGAAGCTGACAAGAATCGTCATCCGCTGCTCTCCGGTTGGCGTTTTCGCCATTATCGTCGGCCAGCTTGCCAGAACCCCCGATTTTGTTGCGCTCCTTCAGGTTATTTTGCTCTACTTCCTGACGGTGGCGGCAGGGCTGAG